>DATNNY010000410.1:0-15878 GCA_035601635.1 Pyrinomonadaceae bacterium | reverse complement strand
AGCACCAATTCGTCGGTCCATTTAGCGCGACCGTCGGACACCCGGGTGAATGCTTCGATCATCACGGCGACTTTGATCGTGCTGGCAGTGCGCACCCTCTCATCACCATTGAATGAATAGGTGGCGCCCGTATCGAGATTTTTTGCGAACAGGAAGACCTTGCCTTTGAAGGGAGTAATCTCAGCACGAACCAATGAATCGAGTGACGAAGCAGCCGGCGCCGGCCTTTGAGCAAACGCGAGGTTCGCGGCCATCGCGATTACAATTAGCAATTTCGCAATTCTAATTTGTGCCCCTATCGATGTCATTGCATTTACCCGCTAAACGAGGTGGAAAGAAAACGCGGTGATCTAACTAGAGGGTCGCAGGCAATGTCAACGAAAATGATTTGTTGGTTTATGCGTCGCTAGATAAATGTTTCGGATTGACCTTGCGGATGTACGCGACAACCTAATCAAAGCCTGGCTTAGGATTTTGGTTGCATTCCGGTAAGTCCTCGACGTATAAGGTAATTGCTCTTGGTCGCAAATTCCTTAGGGGTTACCCTCACTTTGAGTACGGATGCAGATTCGAGAAGTACTTTCTTCAAACAATACAAAGAATATATTCAACAAGTACTTCTACCAACAGAGAAAGAAATAAAACTGATCCTTAGAGAATGGAAACGCCCGGGCTACTGGCGTAAATCAGATAGGCTCGATCCTAAGGATTTTCGCGTAGCGGCCCCATCGCCTGTACAAAGGATTCGAACCAGAATCAAACGTGCCGAAAGCGTGGAGGACAAGATTCTGCGTAGACCTGATGTGTTTGGAGATGGTCTCACACCAGACAGCTTTCGGAAGATGAACGATACGCTTGGCGCAAGGGTCATACTCTATTTCCTATGTCATGTTCCTCTAATCGATGGAGAGTTGAAAAAGCTCGGCGATTACTTCGACATATCAGATACTGATTCACCCAAAGCGTATTTACCGGAAGATCTCTTCAATCGACTCGCCCTACTTCACCTAAATAGGAAGGATAAGGAGAGTGGTTACGCATCAGTCCATTACACGCTGCGACTTAAGAAAAGCAAAATTCCTCCGCTCGCGCTTCTCTAACCCATCCTTAGTACCGCACGCGCACCCGATACGAAAGCGTTGCCTCGCTGTCCTTACCTACCGGCACGTTGAATTGCGCCGCGAAAGCCGCGGTCTTTTTCGCTTCGAACGTCGACGAAAGCATCTCCCAATCACCGCCGATGGGTTCATTCACAACCACTGTAATGGGACCGTCCTTGTGATTGCGAATCTTGATTTCATAGGCATACTCATAGACGTTCCGGGCGATCACTTTGTAATCGGTTTGCTTTCGCTCGGCGACTATGTCGAACGCGTCCCCGACCTTCACACGCACATCTTCATCCTTTGGCGTGTGGTCAATTTTGTCTTCACCGATGAACTGCTGATTGCCCTTGTCGTCTTTCTTGTACAGCCGAATTGTCCCGGCGGGCAGCGGCATGCCGAGCTTGTTCTGTTGCGCATTCCGGAATTGAACGTACACGCCGACCTTCTCCTTAATCGGCTGGCCCGGATTGTTGTAGTTCGTGTAGTAATAGTGCTGACCGTTCAGCACGAACTCCTTCTTTACATCAAAGCCGGCGGCCTCCAACAACGAAACCTGTTTCGTTTCGTTATCGCGAATGCTCGTCGGTCGCTGGAGCGTGTAGAGGTGATATTCGAAGAAGCCCTGCTCCTGGAATTCTGACACACTGTCCGTTGCCTTTCGTTGCATGGCGCCGGCCAGAGCATAGTTCCGTTCTTCCGAAACTCGGTTAACGTCACCGGCGACCAATTGCAAGCGCGCATCTTCAAATGTCGCCCCGCTGTTATTGGTCAGTGTCACCCATCCCTGTAAATCACCCTTGGTGTCGTCAGCATTGACCACGAGGACATAATCAGCGCGCCAGTTCATGCCCGCCGTGAGATAGCTGGCCTCGACCGTCTGAGATCCGCTTTGGCGATTCTCAAGGTCCCAAACCAAGGTTGGTGTTGCGACGAGATTTTTGGGCAGATCGGGAAAACGCATCTCGGAAATGTTGGTCGGGTTAATCACGATCTGGCCGTTGATGCGCCAAACCTGACCACCATTGTTCGACAGCAAAGTCGCCTGGACCGGCTCAAATGTCTCTGTGTTGTTCTGGTAATGGCGTAATACCAGAGTGATTTCTTTGCCGACGAACTTGTCGAGTAACTTGGCGGGATTTAGTAAATCGTATTGATAATTTTGCTCGAGGATTCGCAGTGAAGCCGGCGTCGTCAGGGAAGAAAGATGGACAGTCTCAGGACGAATCTGGGCGGTCACATCGGCGAATCTCAAAGCCACCTGGCCTTGCGGAAGCGTCAATCGGCGCGTCTCGCGCACCAGACCAAGGTTCGAGTTGTAAACCGTAATGTTAACCGACTGTCGATCACGCGCCGTCGTGGTTTGTTCTGAAACCTGACCCAGAGCGGCGTTTGCGGTGATGCATCCTAAAGCAACTGCGAAAAGAATTTTGTATATTCGCGACATCCTAAAGAACCTCCAAAAACATTCATCAATCATAGCGCATAGTCAAAGGCGCCTGACTTTAGAACGTCAGAGTAGACCCAAGCTTGCGCAGGATAACAGAACCGGGCCAAACAACGGCGAGGGTGGCAGCCGAAAAGACGGCCTTGGAAGATGAGGAGTGCAATCTTCTATAATGCCCAACATGTTTGCTGAGGATCGACCCAGCTGAAAGCGCTGGCGATCTCAACAGACGACGAGGTGATTAGCTGAATGTCCGACAGCACCAAGCGCCGAAACCGGATCGTGATTGAGACTCCCTCGGGACGTCACCCGCAGGGCAGTGGTCCCGCCGGTCGACGGTCCATGACCGGCGGCCGCGAAGGAATTGTGGCGCTGACTGTAATTGGAGCGGCAGCGCTAGCCACGTTCATCGCACTCTTTTTGACCAGCCGGCCTTATGATCCGATGAACTCAACGCTCGCTCCGAACGAAACAGTTCCCGCGGGCTCTCTTGTGATCGCGCCTTCCCCTTCTCCCAAGGCCTCTCCCAGTACTTCGCCGTCACCCGAACTGAATCTGGCGGCGGGCGCCACGCCGACGCCGCAGCCTGTCGAGGCGGCGACAGTTCCCGACGACGCCGGAATTCAATTTCAGATCGACCGGACGCTAACCGCGGATCCAGTTTTATCAAAACTCGATGTCAGCACCCTGGTTGAAGGTGGCAAAGTAACCATCGTAGGCTCGGTAAGATCGGCAGAGCTAAAACAGCGAGTCGAAAAAACTATTCGCTCACTTAGGGGCGTCGTCAGCGTGGACAATCAACTCGTCGTTACCGAAGCGACGCCTTAGCGGCGCAGGGTGGAGCGCGGACATCCTGTCCGCCAGCGCGCGTACCACCCTCAGCCTTCTTTGGCGGAATGATTCTAACAACCTGTTCGCGCTACGCGCTCAGGCGGACAGGATGTCCGCGCTCCATGACTCCACTTCTGGGGTGCGCTCTCGTCCAACCGCTGCTATCATAGTCGCATCGAACTCTTCCCCGCGGACTTTATAGATAAACAGGGACTTTGCTTAATGATTCAAAAGAAATTATCGGTTTTGCTGGCAGCAACCTTAATCATGCTCGCGCTTCCAATCACGTCGCGAAAGGTTGCCGCACAGACCGGTTCGTCGTCTGAGATAGTACTAGTGCTTCCGTTCGAGAATGTTTCAGATCATCCCGAGTACAATTGGATCGGGGAAAGCTTTGCCGACTCTCTCTCGGCCCTGCTTAACAAACCGGGACTGATCGTGGTCACCAGTGAAGAGCGCGCGGTGGCTTATCAACGTTTGCGGCTGCCGCTGACGGTTCTTCCCTCCCGCGCAACTGCTATTAAGATCGCGCGCGAACTCAAGGCCTCGATGATCGTCATTGGCACCTACAGCGTCACCCTTTCCCCGGCAGCCTCAAATGACAAGTCAACGCCAGCGGCCGATAAGCACGTCGCTAATATTACCGGCGAGGCGCGGGTGGTTCGCGTTAACGAAGGCCGCATGGCTGGCGATGTTTTTGACGGAGCCTGGGCCCCACGGGTATATGACTTCAGTGATGACGCGGCGAACCTCCAAAGGGTGCATGGTGAACTTGCCTATCAGATTCTATTTCAAAGAGACAAAGCCCTCTCCTTTTCGCGCAACCAGTTGATCCAGGAAGCCACGAAGGTGCCGGCTCAGGCGTACGAAGCCGTCCAGAAAGGACTGCTCACCCCGGCAAGCGATCCGACGAGGGCCATCTACTTCAAGAACGCCATGCAACTTTTTGGGAAGGAAAATGGCGGCGCCGTCTATCCGCAGGCTGCATTCGAGCTGGGACGTTTCTACTTCAATCAGTCGCTTTACTCAAATCAGTCGCAATGGAAAGAATCGATCGAGTACTTCACGATGCTGCAAAAGAAGGACGCGCATTACGGCGAGGCGCAATTTTATGCCGGGCTCGCTTATTGGAAGACCGGTGATATCCCGAACGCGATCGCGACTTTGATTCCGCTGGCCGATGAAAAGGTGATGCCTCTGGTCGGCGTCTACAACAACGCCGGCGCCGTATCCGTCGCCGCAGCGCGTGACGAAAAGAAACCTGAAGAGCGAACGCGTCTCCTGCTTCAGGGCATCACCTTACTGTCGCGCGCCGTCGATTCATCGCCCGACGACACGACTGTCCTCTTCAATTATGCCTACGCGCTTTTTCTGGCTGAGAAATACTCTGAGGCAGCCGAAAAACTTGAGAAAGTGATTGCCGCTAACCAAAAAGACGGCGACGCATACTTTCTCCTCGCAAAAATTCAAGAGCGCGCGAATCATGCAGACGCCGCGAGTGCAGCTGACAATCAGGCGCGAAAGTACATGCCGCAGCAGAGCTATGCAAAATGGCAAACTGACTGGCAGAAGTCACCGTCACTCGCAACGCTCGCTTTACGCTCGCGCGATGTCCTTAATCAAATTGATATATCAGATCTCGACCGGCACAAGCTTATCGAGGCAACCAACGCGAATAACACTCAGGAAGCGCTTAATAAGATTCGCGATCTCTATCAACAGGGCCGAGACGACGAAGCGCTGGCGGAAATTAGAAAGGTCTTGATTGTCGAGCCCACCAATGCCGAGGCCTTCCTGCTTAGCGGTCGTATCAATCAACGTCGCGGCGATCAAGAGGCGGCAATCGCAGCATTGAAGACGGCGATCTTTTGGGATCCGCCACCGAAGATGATTGATGCCCATATCCTCCTCGGTCGAATCTTCCTCGAACGTGGAGATCTGGGGGAAGCGAGGAAGTATGCAGTCAGCGCGATCAACATCGATCCCAGCAATCAGGAAGCGATGGCGCTGCAGCGGCAGGTGACAATGGGCAGACCATAGCGGATCGCGGCACGGGAAGTGCTGAGCATAAGAACGGCTAGCACGAAATGAAACGTGCCCCGCCGCCATCACTTCTCTGAGCGCCGCATGCCGCTGCGCCAGCCGCCCGCCGAGCAACCCTTCAGCTTAATCCCCCCGAATTGGAACCCGGTCAGCAATGACCGGGTTCTCCTGCGTTTAGAGGTAGCGCAGACTGCCAGCCTGCGCAATGCATCTCGCTTATGGTGGCCAATCGTACTTCCGATTGCAGTCTCAGGCGATCGCGGCACGGGAAGTGCTGAGCATAAGAACGGCTAGCACGAAATGAAACGTGCCCCCGCCGCCATCACTTCTCTGAGCGCCGCATGCCGCTGCGCCAGCCGCCCGCCGAGCAACCCTTCAGTCTAATCCCCCCGAATTGGAACCCGGTCAGCAATGACCGGGTTCTCCTGCGTTTAGGGCTCATTAATTCCACGCTTAATTCTCAAACTCATTCTCACCTCGCATCATTTACTTCTCCGGCCCGGTCAGACTGAAACTGCAGCGACCGATCCATCGAGGATCGTTTGCCGCCCTGCAGTCAGAACGACGGATTTTGTCACTCTGACAGTGACGGTTTTTGTCGGTTGAGGCACATTTTGAGGTGCTGGGGCTGTTCCCCTCTTGCGTTCCAGGAAGATCCGACTTTTATTTTTCTGATCAGTACCAACCACTTCCAGAAACGCGGCGGCCGCGCGTTGAGCCTAACGGAAAGCACTCAAAACTCATCGCTTCATCTGATAAACTCCCTTAATGCATGATGAGGTCGCCGTTGAGGCGCCCAATTCCAGGTTGCCAATAGTTGCGGTTGCACGAGCCCCGGTTCCTCCGTTGACCGAAGTTTCCTGGGTGATAGCTTCAGCGCTCCTGCTTGTCCTTTCTTTTCCAGATTTTGAATTGTGGCCGTTCGCATGGGTTGGTCTCGTTCCTTTCCTGCTGATTATCGCCAGACCATTGAGGGGGGCGCGCGCTTTCATGTTGGGCTGGCTCTGGGGCGCAATCTTCTTTTATGGAACATGCTGGTGGCTTACGTATCCGATGATCCACTATGCCCATATTTCTGCCTGGCTGGCCTATCCGCTTTTATTGTTACCTATTTTGGTAGTCGCGCTCTTCCCTGCTCTCTTCAGCTTGTCGCTATCGCGACTCGTCGTCAGGTTTGGCGCCGAGGCGACCCTGGCCGCCCCGCTCTTATGGGTCACGTTTGAATGGGCGCGTTACGCGGTCACAGGTCAACTCTGGAATTCTCTGGGTTACTCGCAGGCGTTTGAACCCTTGTTGATTCAGCCGGCGCGGTGGGGTGGTGTCTATGCTGTAAGTTTCCTGATCCTGACAGCCAACGTCGCCCTGACTCTTGCTTTTCTCGATCGGCGAGTGAAGGGACTAGCTGTTTCGGTCGCTCTCCTGGTGGCCATACTATTGGTTATCGGCGCCGCTCGATTTGGCGGGACGCGAAATCGCGAAATACATCAGCCCGAGTCTGTGCCAATGGTGATAGCAGTGCAACCAAACGTTCCGATGGAGGGCTCGGACGATCCGGCTGCGATGGAGCAACTCTTGAATCGCCATCTCGAGCTTAGCGCGCAGGGTCTACTGAACGCGCCTCGCAATCTCTCTTCGGGTGTCCTGGTCATCTGGCCTGAGTCGCCGATGAACTTCAGTTACTCGCGCGACCCGCACCTGCGGGACGTCGTTGCGAACTTCGCGCGCAGCAACCACACTTCGATCCTACTCAACTCACTGGAACCAGCGACGGATGGCGGGGAACATAATTCGGCCATCATGGTAAATGAAGAGGGTCGAATCGTCGCTCAGTATGATAAAATCCGCCTGATGCCATTCGGCGAGTACGTGCCGCTGCCCCGCTGGCTACCGGGCGCGAGTTCGGTACGCGGAATCGTCGGCGATTTCATGCCCGGCAGTTTGTATACGCTGATGCCCCTCGGCGCTTTTCGCGTCGGGGTTTTTATTTGCATTGAAGCCGCGTATCCGTCAATCGCGCGCAGCTTCGTGAACCAGGGAGGGGACGTCCTGATTAATATCTCGAACGATGGATACCTGGGACCGACGCCGGTGAGGCGACAGCATTTGTCTAATGCGATCTTTCGCGCCGTGGAAAGCGGACGACATTTAGCCCGAGTGACAAACAACGGTATTAGCGCCGATATCAGGTCCGATGGACAAGTTTTGGATTCCACCCCCGGATTCGAGCCGGCTGTTCGTGCCTGGTCACTCAGCGATCAGCAGGCCAATAGGACTTTCTACACGCGACACGGCGACGTATTTGTTTACGGATGCGCCTTGATTAGTTTAGGAATTGTCTCAGCGACGTATAGGACCTATAGGTCGCATAGGTCCTATACGTCCTATAAAACTCTAAGAGGTTAAGAATGCTTACAACGTTATCAATTCAGGATTTGAAAACTGCTTACGAAGATTTGCGAAAGAGAGTCGAACAACTCGGGAGGTTTCTTTGATGTCCCGGCGAAGCAGGCGGAACTAGACAAGATCGAAAGCCAGGCCTCCGCGCCTGACTTCTGGTCGGATCAGGAAGCTGCGCAGAAGCTTTTGCAGCAGAGGAGCAGACTCCAACGAACCATCGAGCGCCAGGAAAAGTTCGAAACCGAAGTGGCCGACGCCGCTGTGCTCTTTGAATTCGCGGAAGAAGATGAAAGTTCAGTAAATGAGTTGCGTGAACTGCTCGAGCGACTGGAACATGAAATCCTGCAAGCCGAGACTGAGACGCTGCTCGCCGGCGAAAACGACGCGCGCAACGCTATTTGCACGATTCACCCGGGAGCCGGTGGGACCGAATCACAGGATTGGGCCGAGATGCTCCTGCGCATGTATTTAAAGTGGGCTGAACGCCGTGAATTCAAGACGGAGATCATCGATTACCAGCCGGGGGAGGAAGCCGGGATCAAAGGCGTGACATTCAAAGTGGAAGGTGAATACGCATATGGCCTGCTGGCGGCGGAAGCCGGAGTGCACCGGCTGGTCCGCATCTCACCGTTTGATCAGGCGGCCCGACGTCATACGTCGTTCGCATCGCTGTTCGTCTATCCGGAAATCGACGAGGACATCGAAGTCGAGGTTAACGAAAAGGATTTGCGAGTTGACACCTATCGCGCGACCGGCGCCGGCGGACAGCACATCAACACCACCGATTCCGCGGTGCGCATCACCCACATTCCCAGCGGAATCGTGGTGCAGTGTCAGAATCAACGTTCGCAACATCAGAACCGCGCCGTAGCAATGCAAGTGTTACGTTCTCGTTTGTATGAAATGGAGCTGGAAAAGCGTAAGGCGGAAACCGCGCTGCTCGAGGCGAACAAACAGGAGATTAGTTTTGGATCGCAAATTCGCAATTACGTCCTCGCGCCCTACCAGTTGGTCAAAGACGCGCGCACGAAACTTGAGCGCGGTGACGTCGATTCGGTGCTAGGCGGCGATCTGGACGATTTCATCAAAGCGTATTTACTGATGCGCCGCGCGGCGTAGATGTCGGATGACAAATGAATGCTGAGGTTCAGGCGGTAACCGTATCCAGGCATTTTCTGCTTCTGGCCTACTGCTTCCTGACAACTGATTATGGCTACTATCTCAAACGAAATTGACATTCAGCCGGAGTCAGGAAACTCTCGTCTCAACGAAATCGTCGCGATCGCTTTGGTGGCGTCGGGCCTGCTGCTGTTTCTCTGCCTTTTCTCCTACAACCCCAACGATCCTTCGTGGAATGCCGCCGGAGAGTCGGCTGTTCGCAATTGGGTTGGCGCCGTGGGGGCCAACGTCGCGGCCGCACTTTTCCAGGGCATTGGGTTAGCCGCTTATCTACTCCCATGTCTATTTTTCGCCGCTGCCTGGCGATGCTTTCGCTCACGCAGGATTAACGCCCCGGTTTCGCGGATAGGTGGATTGGTAATGCTTGTGTCGTCCTCTGCGGCGTTGCTTTCGTTGGCGAATATTCGACCGTTTTTCGACTCCAGCATTAATGCCGGAGGCGTCGCTGGAGCGATCATTGCCCGAGCCCTCGTGAGCGGCCTGAACACAATAGGCGCGACGATCCTGTTGGCGGCGATTGCAGCCACCGGCGTCTTGCTGGCGACCAATTTTTCGTTCGCCACCTTCTACGAAAATTTCACCGAGGCAATTGCTCGTCGTTTCGCAGCGCTGCGACTGATTCCCGAAAAATTCCGCGCCTGGCGTCAAGCACGACGTGAACGCCGGCAACGACGCCTCGAGACGCGACGTCTAGCCAGAGTCGAAGCGGCTGCCGCGCGCGGAGCGGCAATTTCCGATGCCTCCGGAACTGAGATCAGCGATCTGCGCCAGCCTACAATTGGCAGCGGCACAGATGGAAATGAGATCGCGCAAGCATTCGCCACCTTCACTGCGGGCGCGGCGGGGCAGAAGACTATGTCGGCGGCAGCCGGCGCTGCCAGTGCTCCGGCGCAACGATCAATATTGCCTTCACGCGGAAAGTCTTTGGAAGCTTCGGAATCTGCCATGGTCGAAGAGATGGTGCGCGAGGCCGCGGTCAAACGGAAAACCGAGACTCCGGCGACCGGCGCCTTGCCGTTCGATGGTCAGCGTCGAGTTTCAACCACCAAGACCGCCGCCTCCGATTATCAATTACCCTCCGTCGATCTCTTGAACGAGGGGCCGCTGCGCCGTGAACAAGCCGACGATGAATTGCTGACCATGGCAACCAAGCTCGCCGAAAAATGCCGCGAATTTAATGTCACGGGTCAAATCAAATACATCTGTCCGGGTCCGGTCGTTACCACTTATGAGTTCAAACCCGATCCGGGAGTGAAGTATTCACGTGTCACCGGTCTGGTCGACGATCTTTGCCTGGCTCTGAAAGCTGAGTCCATCCGGATCGATCGCATGCCGGGCAAACCGCACGTAGGTATCGAGGTGCCGAACCCGCGTCGCGAAACAATTTACCTGCGCGAAGTGATCGAATCACGCGCTTTCAAGGAATCAACTTCGAAACTCACGATTGCTCTCGGCAAAACGATTGATGGACTGAATTACGTCTCTGACCTGGCCAAAATGCCGCATTTGCTGATCGCCGGCACCACTGGTTCGGGTAAGTCAGTGGGCGTCAACTCGCTGCTCGTTTCAATCCTTTATCGGGCTCGACCCGACGAAGTAAAGGTGATCCTAATCGATCCGAAGCGCCTCGAGCTTGGTCTCTACGAAGATATTCCACACCTGGCCACGCCCATCATCGTCGACCCCAAACCCGCATCGCGCGCGCTGCGTTGGGCGGTTGGGGAAATGGAACGGCGCTACAAGGAATTGGCCGGCTGGGGCGTGCGTAACATCGATGGCTATAACGCCGAACGCGAGCGCCGCAATACGGTAAAAGACTTTGGGGAAAGCGGCGTGCCCTGGGTCCGCATGCCTTACATCGTGATCATTATCGACGAGCTCGCCGATCTAATGATGACCTCGGGTAATGAAGTGGAAGACTCGATCACGCGTTTGGCGCAGATGGCCCGCGCGGTTGGTATTCACCTTGTGCTGGCGACCCAACGACCCTCGGTCGATGTGATCACTGGATTAATCAAGGCAAACTTCCCTTCCCGCATTTCCTATCGCGTGTCGTCGAAAGTTGATTCGCGCACTATTCTCGACACCAACGGCGCAGAACATCTGCTGGGACGCGGCGACATGTTGTTCCTGCCCCCGGGCTCTTCACGTCTGCTGCGCGTGCACGGCGCCTACATCGACGAGACAGAGATCAACAAGATCGTTACCCACATCAAGGGTCAATGGGAGCCGGACTACGACGAAACCATCACCCAATCCGACGAAGAAGCGATGGGCCTGGAAGATTCCGGCGGCGAGCGCGACGAACTGTTCGAAGAAGCCCTGCGCATCTGTGTGGATATGAAGCGGGCTTCCACCTCCGTACTGCAACGCCGCCTGCGTATCGGCTATGGCCGCGCCGCCGCCGTGCTGGATCAAATGGAGCGCGAAGGCCTGATTGGCAAAGCTGACGGCGCCCGCCCGCGTCCCGTGCTGCAGCGCTCCTTTGAGTTAGTGCAGGAATGGGACGAACAGGAAGCCTCGCAGTGAGATGGTAATGGAGCGAAAGCGCATGGACGTAGCCATCAAGTGAAGGTAAGATTCTCACGGTTCCCACGGAATTGAGGTCCTCAATGAGTCAGGTCTTAACAAAGCCGAAAGTTAGCCTGGATCGCGTGACGCTCCGAATTCGCCCGGTTATTGAACTGACGGACGATGAATTCTTTGCGCTTTGCCAGATCAATCGCGATCTGCGCTTCGAGCGTACCTCCCAGGGAGACATCATCATCATGGCGCCTACAGGGGCAGAAACAGGGATTCGTAACAGCTCGATCACCGCCCAGCTTTACATTTGGGCCAAGCGCGACGGGACAGGCGTGGTCTTCGATTCCTCAACAGGATTCAAACTTCCAAACGGCGCCGATCGATCGCCCGACGCCGCCTGGATCCCGCGCTCGCGCCTGGCGACCCTAACCGCGAAACAAAAAGAAACGTTCCTTCCGCTTTGTCCTGATTTTGTAATTGAACTTCTATCGCCGACCGATGCGCTCTCAATCACGCAGGCAAAGATGACTGAGTACCTTGAAAACGGCTCACAGTTAGGATGGCTGATCGATCCCGAAATGCGGCAGGTTCACGTTTATCGCCCGCACCAAGCCGTTGCCATTCTGGACAACGTAATGGAGATCGCGGCCGATCCTGAACTCCCTGGCTTCGTCCTCGACCTGCGCGAGATTTGGGAACCAGAGGTCTAGAGGGTTCCAAGGCGTATTTCTCTCTTGGGAGGACGAAAGAGTGAGGCTCCATCGGCCGAAGCTTATGGCGCTCGCGTCCGACTTGAACTCTCCTGGGCTACATTATTTTGTCGGGCGACTAACATTAGTGCGGTGTTAAGCGAATGATATTCCCATCAGAACTACGCGCAATTGCTAAAGCTCGACTGAGGGATGCTGAGGTACTCCTTAGTGCGAGACGCGTCCGAGGCCGCCGGCATGATCAATTCGGCGAAGATTTTGTTGAGGAACTTATGATCGAAACCGAAAAGCTTCAGAAATTCATGAAACAGATGGAAGCTCGGAAGGGGCGCTTTACTCTGTTCGGTGTTTTCATGCGCGAAGACTCACCGGGACTCTGGGATCTTGTTCTCGCTGCTCCTTGGCTCGAAAACGGTAAGCTCAAAGCGTTAGGGGAGTTCGTAGAGCAAATGTCAAAGACGTTCGGTCAAGATGAAGTGATGTCTTTTTCCCGCATCGTTACACTCAACCACGATGACCCGGCATTGCGCGCCATTCTATCTCAAATCGCCTCACTTAAGAAGCCTTTGGAGAAGCAAGGCCATGATCTTTTCGGTTTGCCGATTGAGCATGCCGTTATCCTTCGCGCATCGCAACCTAAAGCAGCCTAACTATTCTCCTTTCCACACAATCTGTGGAAAAGTTTGTGGAGATGGTCTCGCAGCATGTCACAACTTTTTATCGCTGCAACACTTCCAGCAGATTGCACTCGCCAGCGGCGCTGCCTGATTCCCTTTTCGATCAGTAACTTGCATGGATGAAACAAAGACTTGAGCGAAACGCAGACTTCTCGATGGTCTTTTTTTCTTTAGTCCCGTAGGGATGAAATGTTTATAGCTGCGGGCGCGGCTCTGCCGCCTGATGTGCGGTAAGGCTCCGCCTTACCGGTTCGAGATCTCCCTCAAGACAATCGCGAGGCTCCGCCTCGCGATCAAAAGGCGAAGCCTCATCAGAGGATACTGCATGCCGGAAAGCCGGAGGCTTTCCGCACACATCAGGCGGCAAAGCCGCAAGGCGGACTATTGATCTAATGGGGTATTGCAACTATAAATCTCGCTCGTACGGAGCTTAACAACGCCATCGCTGCACAGAAAGCACTTTCAACGGATGCCACTGTTATTCTCAGCGTGTCCTGGCTCTAGACCAATTCCGCAAACACTTCTGCTGCTCGCGCTTATACTCGTGGGCTCCGGTTGTGTTAAGCGATCACGCGACGCGAGCTTATTAACCAAGTCGAACGCGTCACCCACCGCTTCGCCCCGGGCGATTCGACCAGAGGCGAACGATCAGCAATCGGGCGATACGCCACACGTCACTGCACCGTCCAATCAAACAAACGCACAGCGCATCAATATCAACACGGCGCCCGCCGCAGAACTCGAGAAGCTTCCCGGAATTGGCAAAGGTCTGGCCGAGCGCATTATCGAACATCGCGAAAGGTTCGGCCCTTTTCGCCGTATAGAACATTTGATCATTGTGCGCGGAATCAGCGATAGAAGGTTTAGGGCATTGCGCGATTTGATAACAGTTGAATAGTCCTGGCTCCGTTATGGGCCAAACGTTTGGAGGCAGTGCGCAACCCATTTGATTGCCAAATCCAAACTGGAATCAGCAGCTATAAATATTTCGCGCCTAACGGCGCTCCGGAATTATCCCAGAGGCAATTGTGATCGATCTGAGCGCTTAACTCGTTATGCCTAATCTCACCCAATTGCGTCTTGCCGCCCGCGAAATCTTCGACGAAACCCTGATCGCGGTCGATGCTGCTGCCGCGGTGCACCGCAATGTTCGGCGCGATGGATTACAGCTTCTTGTTCGCGACACGCAGTTAAATTTGGTGAATCGGAAAGTCTACGCAATCGCGATCGGCAAGGCGGCCCGTCCCATGGCCTACGCCCTTGAACAAGTACTCGGTGGTTCATTCACAGAAGGACTCGTCAGCGGCCCTTCGGTGCCGAGTTCAAGCCAAAAGCTCAACAGTCGCTGGCGCAAGTTCGAGGGTGGTCATCCTCTGCCAAACCAAACGAGTCTGGCGGCGGCTGCCGAAGGGTTCGGCCTATTGAAGCGGGCGAATGAAGAGCGCGCCCTGGTCATCTTCCTTATTTCGGGCGGCGGTTCGGCTATGCTCGAGTGGCCAATTAATAACGACATCACGTTGGAGGACTTGCGAACAGCCAACAAAGTCCTGGTCAATTGCGGGGCGTCCATCACCGAGATCAACTCAGTCCGCTGCTGTTTTTCTGCCGTCAAAGGTGGACGTTTGGCTATGCGGGCGCCGGATTGCGATCAGGTCACCCTGATTGTCTCGGATGTTCCCAAAGGCGAAGAACGAAACGTGGCCTCAGGACCAACGCTTGCTCCGCCGGATAACGCAACGCGGACGGTGGACGTTATTAACCACTATGATCTACGCGCCCATTTGGCAGAAAGCATTCTTCGAGCCGTCGAAACTGACTCCGGATCTCCCCGGAATGACCTCACGTCGCTACGCCGGCACTTCGTTCTGCTTGATAACGAGAGCGCGCTCGAGGCGGCCGCCGAAGCTGCGCGCCGCCGAGGCTTCACAACTGAGATGGCCCCCGACATCTCGGATCAACCTATTGAAGAAGGCTGCAAACAACTCGTCGATAGGCTTAACAAACTGCGAGAGAAAGCCGTAAGAGAGCAATCGAGCGGGACCAACTCCGTATGCTTGATTTCTGGTGGCGAGTTCGCCTGTCCCGTAAGAGGTGAGGGTCTGGGCGGAAGAAATATGGAGACCGCTCTGCGGCTGGCAACCGGCGCAACTCTGTCGAACTCAGCACAGTTAGTCGCGCTTTGCGCGGGGACCGACGGCATCGATGGCAATAGTCCTGCGGCCGGCGCAATTGTCGACCAGACGACTGGCGCACGCGCACGCGCGATCGGCCTTGAGCCAACAAGTTTTCTCGATCGCAGCGATGCTTATTCATTCTTTGTCGCTCTCGGCGACGCGATCGCAACCGGCGCGACCGGCACCAACGTACGCGACCTGAGAATTTTGTTGGCTGCGTGCGAATAGTTTGGACCTTCGCACCGTTCATCTCTTCAGCTGGACCTAAGTTAAGCTCACCCACATCTTGACTCTGCGTTGCTCGCGGAATATAAACCTAGTGACTTAGGAGGTCACGTTGACCGCTCAACTCCACCAGCCAGGCGAAACTACTTCTGAAGCTGCCTGTAATTTTTCCTTTAAAGATCTAACCGAAGCTTTATTGGCGCGACAATATGTTCCTTCACTTCCGGAAATCAGTGAACTGATTGCCCGCACTACGATCTCTCCGAATGAATTGCTGCCTTATTTGGGTTTCAAAGCCGGCAACTATTGCCGGCACCGGGTTATGCGCAACGAGCATGTCGAGATGCTCGTGCTCTGCTGGAAGCCGGGGCAGCGCACGCCGATTCACGATCATAACGGATCGCATGGCGCCGTATTTGTTCACGAAGGTATCTTGTGGGAAACGACCTTCGCTTATGACGCTGAAGACGGTCTGGGCTACCACGCGCATCGTGAACTGCGGGCGGGCGGTCTGACTGGATCAGAACTGCCGGACATTCATCAAATCGGCAATCCCGATATCAGCGGCC
>DATNNY010000409.1:0-16844 GCA_035601635.1 Pyrinomonadaceae bacterium | reverse complement strand
ATCAGCGTCGTGTTCGAAGTGGCGCACGACACGGAACATCAGTGCGGAGTATTCTTGAAGGAACTGAGTCCAGGCCTCCTGCGGCTCGCCAGAGCGAAGTTGTTCGAGAACTTCGAGGGTTAAGTTTTCGGGCATTCATCTTTGCTCTCCGAGTCCCTGAGGCCGGTGATCTCACTCAGTCTAGTCCGTAAGAGCCACTCTTGAGGAACTTCGTTTCGGATGACGGCGAGATTCTACTCCTGGAAACGTCGCTTGGCCATAAATTCAGAAGCTGTCTGGCTGAGATGACCAATTCATGTCAGCGCCGTTAGGGTGACTTAATAATTTTATTGTCGTTGACGTCCCGCGCCTGCGCGCATTACAATCCGCGGGAATAAAAGAGGATTGCACGAGTTACCAGAGTGAAGAAACGATTCAAGTCAATTTTGCCTGGCGCGGCGGCGCTCTCGTTGGTACTGAGCATGGCTGCTGCGGTCTTTGGTCAGCAACGCCCGCTAGTCACCGAAGACGTTGACATCATCGCGCCGGGTTCGTTGCGAATCGCGGCAGGAATTGATTTTGTTCAAAAGGCAAGATTTCCGGTTTCCGGTCTGACCGGCGATTTGACGCGTGCCGGAGTGATCGGCATCAGCATCGGTCTGGCGCCAAACGTTGAAGTGCAAATCGAAGGCGTGGCGAAAAACTTTTTGAGCATTAATTCCCGCGGCCCGAGCGCAATTGCTCTGAGCGTTCCGGCCGGGGCCAACTCAACCAACGATATTGGCGACTTTACTCTCTGGACCAAGATTAAGCTGCGCAACGAGACTCCCCATCTGCCTTCGCTTGGTTTTCGCTTCGGCGTGCAACTGCCGAATTCAAACCAGGCCCGCGGCCTTGGGTTGAATCAAACTAATGCTTACGGGCAAGTGCTCATCGGTAAGAAGTTCGGCCAGAACGCGCGTGTGAATACTTTCGGCAATCTGGGAATTGGAATTCTAACGGCCCCCACGGGGTTGTTTACCCAGAATGACGTCCTCACCTATGGTCTTGCCGGCATAGTGCGGCTAAACAAACAGGTCAGTCTGGCAGGCGAGGTCAACGGACGCGCCAACACGCGGCCCGGGAGCGGTCCACTGGGAACTGAATCGCAGGGCGAGGCGCGCCTGGGCATGCAGGTGCGTGCTTCGGGATTGCGTTTCGATTTCGCCGGCATCAAGGGACTCACCAAGCTCAGTCCGCGCTCGGGACTTACCGTGGGCGTGACGTACGATACACCCTCAATCTTTACCCCAGCCAAGTGAAGCCAGTGACGAGTGAGCAGTGACAAGTTAGGTTTTTGCGGCGCGGTGTTGGTTCACGCATCATTCGCCACTTGCCATTCTTCCTATGTTTGATTGGTTGCACGCCCTTGCCAAACGGTTGGGTCACTTCATTGTGCACGTCCCGATTTTCGTGGCTGGGCCGATGATGATTCTGATTGGCGCGCTCGACTCGTCGCTGTTGTCGTTGCCGGAAGTAAACGACTATCTGGTCGTGGCGCGCTGCTACACGCATCCCCGGGCCGTTTTTCTGTTTCCAATGTTCGCCGCCACCGGATCAGTGCTCGGCTGTTTTCTGCTTTATGCGATTCTGAGCCGCGGCGGCAGAGCAGTGTTGCATCGCCGCTTCAACCCCGAACATATCCAGAGGGTCGAGCGCGCGTATGCCAGGTTTGGCATTTTGGCCCTGGCGGTGCCCGCCTTGCTTCCGCCGCCGATGCCCTTCAAGATCTTCGTGGCCACGGCGGGTGCTCTGCAGTTTCCGCGCCGCCGCTTCCTGCTGACGATTCTGCTGGCCCGTGCGCTCAGGTATTATGCTGAAGGGATGCTGGCGGTTTTCTATGGCGAACGAGTACTGCGCTTTTCGAAAGACAATGGCATAGTAATCATCAGTATTATGGCGGGCCTGCTCGTGGTTGCACTGGCCGGATATCTTTTGTCCAGTAAAGGACGCGCAGCGGTACAGTCGGCAAAGAGAGACTCGGGAACCTCGGAGTGAAAGGGTACGATTAATTAATTGAAGACAATCATCCATAAGATTACAGGTGGGCTGACCAGGATCTCACAGTATCTGGTCTCTTTCGGTCCCTTCGGACTATTGGCAATCGCGTTTCTCGACTCTCTATTTATCCCCATGCCGGGTGGCGTGGATGCGGTGCTCTTGTTGCTCGCCGCGTCGCGGCCTTCATGGGTATTGATTTACGTGGCCGCCGCGACCGTGGGCTCGACCGCCGGCTGCGTCGGTCTCTATAAAGTTTCTCAACGGGCCGGCCATCGCGCGCTGCGTCGTTTTTCTGAGAAGAAGCAAAAACGCGTCAAAGATTTGATCGATCGGTATGATGTGTTATCGGTGCTGGTTGCATCGCTGCTGCCGCCGCCTTTTCCTTTCAAGCTGTTCGTGGTTTCGGCCGGCGTGTTCCGCCTGAACCTGATGCGCTTCACGATCGCAATTGCCGCCGGGCGCACCTTTCGCTATTTGCTCGAGGGGTACCTTGCCGCGCGCTACGGCGAACATGCCAAGGAGATATTGAGCCGATACTACCCGGCCATCGGCATTGGATTGGCACTATTAATTATCATTGCGTTTGTTGGTAAGAACCTGATGAACCGGGGCGCGGCGCCGGAACCAATTTCAGATGTCGAGAGCTGATTGAACTTTCAGTGCGCCGCTTCGCGTTTCTGTGACGCAGCGAAAGCTCCGGGCTTCAGAGAGAGTACGCACGCCTTGCAGTTCGAGCCGGTCCAATAAATGGAGAAAAACTTCGGCCGTCGCCAGGGCATCGCTGGCTGCCCGGTGACGTTCTGAGATTTCAATTCCGAAGTATTCAGCCAGTGCATCGAGATTGTGATTGTCCAGATCGAACATTATCCGGCGGGCAAGTTTCACCGTGCACAGTTCCGCATTACGCATGCGGCAACCGGGAAATACGCGCCCGATCTCGCGGTTCAGCAGGGCCAAATCGAACTTCGAATTGTGCGCTACCAGCACCGCGTCCCCGGCAAAATCAAGCCAGGCGTCGGCGATCTCGGCAAACTTCGGAGCTCCCCTGAGCATGGGATCTGAAATCCCAGTGAGGGCTGCGATGAAGCGCGGTAGCGGGACGCCCGGATCGATCAAACTTTGAAACTTATCCGTGATCTTTCCGGCGCGCACATGATAAGCACCGAGTTCGATCACTCTGGCGGGCAGGCCTTTTGTGCCGATTGCTTCGAGGTCGAGCACTACAAAATCAACTTCGCTCAGATGACGATGTTCCACTGGATCCTGACTGATCGTCAGGCGCCCAGCTTCCAGGCTAAAGCGTGGATCGTTGCGAACCAGATCGCCGATCAGTGAGGCGGCAAGGCTCTCGTCGGTGTGTGACAGGCGAAAGACTTCATCGACGATTTCAGTGACGGTGAGCCGCCCGCCGTTCTTGCTCAGCAGTTCGAATGTCTCCTGGACCAGGGCCGAATCGGAGATGAGATTTCGATGAGATGCCACCGCAGGGCATTGTAGTCTCTGGCGAAAGCTTTTTGAAACCTTGGGTTGAGCGTCAGGTGACGCAAGAGGTGTTTAGAGTACCAACTTCAGTTGGCTTTTCGTGAATTAATCAAGACCCGACTAAAGTCGGTACTCTGAACGCCGTCGGAAATCGAAACGATGAACGCTGCCGACGTAATCGCAAAGTTCAAAAGCGCCGGCGCTTTGCTGGAGGGCCACTTCATTTTGTCGAGCGGTCTGCACAGCCCGGTGTACTTGCAATGCGCAATCGCGCTGGAATCAACCGGGGCGGCCGCTGAGTTTGGGTCCGCGCTGGCGCAAAAATTTGGCGGCAGACAGATCGAAACCGTGGCTGCTCCCGCCATTGGAGGAATAGTGATTGGCTATGAAGTGGCGCGCCAACTGGGCGTGCGGTTCATCTGGACTGAAAGGGAGGATGGCCGCATGACTTTGCGCCGGGGCTTTAAACTACGCAGTGGCGAGCGCGTGTTGGTAATCGAAGATGTGATCACCACCGGCGGATCGACGCGCGAAACAGTTGATGCTCTGATCTCCGCGGGAGCAGAAGTCATTGCGGCAGGGTCGATTATTGATCGTTCCGGCGGAAGGGCCGATGTGGGTGTGCCGCGTGTTTCCTTGGCGACGCTCGATGTCGCGGCTGTTTCTCCTGAGGATTGCGAAGCGTGCCAGCGTGGCGAACAGGCAATAAAACCGGGAAGCAGAATGACGAGCTAGACCGGTTTAGAGGCGGGCTACTGCCCGCCTTCCCAATCACAGACACCGAGCGCAGTGGCCGCGTCTAAACGAAAACCAGGATTGGTTCGATGAACTTCAAACTACTGGTCCAGTATGACGGCACGGATTTCCACGGTTGGCAGATACAAAACGGCCAGCGCACCGTCCAAGGCGAACTGATGCGGGTTCTTTCGTTGCTCGATGATCGCGGAGTCACGGTTCACGGATCCGGCCGCACTGATGCCGGCGTGCACGCCGAAGGACAAGTCGCCAGCGTCCACCTTCAACGTGAAATGACACCATGGAAACTGCGTAACGCGATCAACGGCAATCTGGCTCGTGACGTGCGCGTACTATTTGTCGACGTCGCTCCCGACGATTTTCATGCGCGCTACTCGGCTGTCAGCAAGACCTACGTATATCGCCTGGTCCAGAGCCCGGTACTGTCTCCCTTTTGGTCGCGCTTTGCCCATCATGAAACCCGCCCGATGAATCTCGAGCGCATGCGCGAAGCTGCCCGACGCTTCCCTGGCGAGCATGATTGGACGGCGTTTTCAGCTGCTCAAGCCGATGCAGAATCGCGTGTACGTACGATTACGCAATTGATCATTAGCGCCGGTTGGGACGGACGCGGTCTTTGTCATCTGATTGAATTCACTGTGACGGCTAATGGCTTCCTGAGATACATGGTCCGTTCCATTGTAGGAACCCTGCTGGCGGCGGGCCGCGGCGAGATCGACGCGGAGACCATTGGGCGTGCGATTAGGGAAGGGGACCGCAACCTCGTTGGCGACACCGCGCCGGCTTGTGGCCTGACCCTGCTCAAGGTGCATTACGATTGACAGTGCCTGCTGTTGCAGTAAGAATGAAACGGCTCTAATTGGGAAACCTGATTGGCCGTATTGAGGGAACTCAAAAGAAGAGAATGCTTTCTGACTTTACCGAGATCGTGCCCAAGGGCAGTCCCGACGAGCGTTTGCTTGCCGTGGTTGATTGGGAGCGTTTGCCTCGTCATGTCGCTGTGATCATGGACGGCAATGGACGTTGGGCGGCGCAGCGCGGCCAGCCGCGCATCGCGGGACATCGCGCCGGGGTCGAGGCCGTGCGCGCGACAGTGGATACCGGCGCCCGACTGGGACTGGGAGCATTAACGCTGTATGCCTTCTCAACTGAAAACTGGAAGCGGCCACGTTATGAAGTGGATGCCCTGATGCGGATGCTCAGAAAGTATTTGCGACTGGAGCTTGACGAAATCAATCGGCAGAATATTCGCTTTCAGACCATTGGGCGGATTGAAGCTTTGGCCCCCACGGTCAGAAACGAGATTGCCAGAGCCTCAGAACGCACGGCCGCAAACACCGGCATGGTGCTAAGCGTGGCTTTGAATTATGGCGGACGCGCGGAGATTGTTGATGCTTGCCGCGTTGCCACGCAGAAGCTGCTCAGCCAGGGACGATCAGCAGATGACTTAAGCGAAGAGGACATTGAGCGAGAGTTGTACACCAGGAACCTACCCGAGCTTGACCTCCTGGTGCGTACCAGCGGTGAGTTGAGGATTTCCAACTTCTTGCTGTGGCAGAGTGCTTACGCCGAGATTTACGTGACTGAGACGCTCTGGCCAGACTTTCGTCGACTGCATCTGCTCGAGGCGGTGGTGGATTACCAGCAGCGCAGCCGGCGTTTTGGCGGACTCAAATTAGTCGCTAACGCGAAGTAGCTTAGGCCGCCGGAGCAGGAACCTCGGTGTCAGAAGCCCGACCATGAGGGAGGGCAACAAGGCCAGCACTCTTGTGGGAGATCCATGGCGAATGTGCTTTTTTCCGATCCCGGTAGACGACCGAATTGAGGGTCGTCCTTGCTTACGCGCAGGCTTCTGACACACGACGATTCCTTTGCAAACTCAACCACCAAAACCCAAATCGATACCAATCCTTGGGAAGCTTCCGCCGGCCCTCGCGCGAGTAATAACTGCGGCCGTCCTGCTTCCAATCCTGGTTGTCTCGATCATTTTTCCAAAGCTGTCTCTCTTGTTTGTCCTGCTGACGGCTGTCGCAATGATCGTCGCACTTTTCGAGTTCTGGTTGCTGGCGCGAAAACAGCAGATTCGCGCGGATGCCGCGGCAGGACTGTTGAGCGCGGCCGCGCTTTTTACCGTTCTCTATTTTACCGAGCCGGGGAAATTGCCGGATCTACTGATGATTCAGTTCATCTTGATCCTGCTGACTATCGGATCACTGGTGGCGGCAATGTTGCGCGGCGCGCCGTTCGACCGGATGATTACTTCCGCCGGCGTAACAGTGCTGGGCGTGATGTATATCGTCTTGCTCGGCGGACATCTGGTTGCGTTGCGAGTAGGCTTTGCGCCGCAACTCTCCAAACATCTGCTCGCATTTTTCTTTCTGGTGATCATGGGTTCCGACGTGGCGGCCTATTACGGCGGCAAAGCTTTTGGGAAACATAAACTTGCGCCGGCTATCAGTCCCGGCAAGACCTGGGAAGGAGCGGTGGCGGGAATGCTTGCGAGTTTGCTGCTCGCCGCCGCGGCTCATTATTGGTTCTTCCTGGAACTGCCGACAAAGTTTGCGCTGCCCTTAGCCGCGCTTCTGAATGTGCTAGGCGTGATTGGTGACTTAACAGAAAGCGCGCTGAAGCGCAGCGCGGGTGCGAAGGATACCGCCAGCATTCTGCCCGGTCATGGCGGTGTTTTGGATCGAATTGACAGCTTGCTGTTCAATGCGCCGGTCATCTACTATTTTGCCAGGTTGTATTTCAACTCATAGTGAGCAATAAAAAGATCGTCTTAATCATCGTTGGAATCTTCGCTGTGTTGGCGTTGATTGTGGCGTTGTTCGTGGGCGGCATTGCCTGGTTTGCGTTTCACACTATCGCCAACAGCGAAGCTGCGGACACCGCACGCACCTTTCTTCGTAACAACGAAACCCTCAAACAGGACATTGGTGAAGTTAAGGACTTCAGTTCCTTTGTGACTGGCAGCGTCAATGTGCAAAACACCGACGGTGAAGCGACGCTGCATTTTAAAGTCAATGGCGAAAAAAGATCCGTTAATGCCACGGTTGAGCTGTCTTACCGGAACAATCGATCGTGGAGAGTCACGGGCGCGACTTACGAACGCGATGGGCAAACCATTGATCTAGTGCAGGGCTACGGCCCCGCCCCGCCCCCGACGCCTACTTCGAATTAATCTTACTCAAATATGTCACCACGCGGCTTAGCTATCTTAGGTTCGACCGGTTCGATCGGATGCAATACGTTTAGGGTCCTGGAAGCGCTGGGCCCGGAGAAATTTCGTGTCGTCGCACTCGCTGCCGGACGCAATGTTCCTAAGCTGGTCGAGCAGATTTCCCGCCATGAACCGAAACTGGTCTCTGTCGAAGACGACGCCGTCCGCGATCGGCTGATTGCCGATCTTCTTGAGCGCCAACTCAAGGTCCCGCAAATCGTCACCGGTCAGGACGGCTTGGTTCGAGTCGCGACACATCCGGAGGCCGATTGTGTTGTTTCGGCCACTGTGGGAGCGGTTGGCTTCGTGCCGACACTGCGCGCCCTTGAAGCCGGCAAGCGCGTCGCACTGGCCAACAAAGAAACGCTCGTAATGGCCGGTGAGTTGATGACCCGGGCTGCTGAGAAGTCTGGCGCCGAACTGTTGCCGGTTGACTCTGAACACAACGCCCTGCATCAGTGTCTGCGCGGAGAAACACGGGCGGAAGTGCGGCGAATAATTTTGACGGCTTCTGGTGGCCCGTTTCGCACTCGCGACAAGGCGGCGATCGCCTCAGCGACGGTGGCCGACGCTCTGCAGCATCCCACCTGGAGCATGGGCGCAAAAATTACTATCGACTCGGCGACGCTGATGAACAAAGGACTCGAAGTGATCGAAGCCCATTGGTTATTTGGATTCGCCGCCGACGCAATCAGCATCGTCGTGCATCCTGAATCGATTGTGCATTCGATGATCGAAATGGTGGACGGCTCAGTTATCGCCCAGATGGGCGTCACCGATATGCGTCATGCGATTCAGTACGCGCTGACCTATCCAGAGCGCCATGATTCCGATTTGCCGGCGCTGGATCTGGCGCGACTCTCCTCGCTGCACTTTGAAGCGCCCGACCTCGAGCGGTTCCCCTGCATTTCGCTCGCTTACCGGGCGCTGCGAACCGGTGGAACTTTGCCGGCCGCAATGAACGCCGCGAACGAGGAGGCCGTTCAGGCATTTATCACCGAACAGGTTTCTTTTGCCGATATCCCAGAGATTATCAAAAGGGTGATGGATGAGCATCGAACTTCTGACGTCAAGAATCTCGACGCCGTGATTGACGCCGATCGATCGGCCCGCGCGGCGGCTCAATTGGCAATCGCGCGAGTCTCCCGGGAAGCTCGCATTACCGGGGTAGCCTAATCGGCGGTCCGCTCCCCCTTTTGCTTCAAGCGCATTATCAACGCGCGTCTCGTCTTCACCTGGATTCTCTTTCCCGTGGTGATCGTGACGGCCATTTTTCTCTTCCTGGACTACAAGAATATAGAGTACTTTTGATTGGCGATCTGACATGCCGGAAAGCCACTGATGTAGATCCGGAGAGACCTTCGCTGTTTGACCCTTCCCGTATCAGCCACGTAAACTCGCGTTGGTAATCAAACGTCTCAGACGGCGAGAGATTCCAGAGGTACGCAGTTCATCAATCAGGAGTTGTTTTAGACGAAATTAAGCGATGGGCATATTTCAGAATCCTACTGTGCTGGGCATTCTCGCCTTTATTTTCATTCTTGGTGCAGCAGTCACGCTGCACGAGTTTGGCCATTTTTTGGTGGCCAAGCTTTTGAAAATCCGGGTTGAGACTTTCTCGTTCGGCTTCGGGCCGAGACTGTTTGGCCGAAAAATCGGGACCACCGATTATCGAATCTCCCTGGTTCCGCTCGGTGGGTACGTCAAGCTGGGCGGCGACGAGTCAAACGCGCCAATCGAGGGCGAGGGCGCCTCGGACATTCCCGCAAACGAAAGATTTGATCTGCGGCCGCGGTGGCAAAGAATCCTGGTTGCCGTTGCCGGGCCGGTCATGAATATTCTGACGGCGCTATCCATCCCGTTCGCGGGCGCGATGATTTACGGTGTACAAGCCACTCCACCTCCGGTCGTTAGGCAGGTCGTATCGGGCGGAGCGGCCGAAGCGGCAGGCCTTCAGCCTGGTGACCGCATCGTTGTTTTCGATGGCAACGAGAATCCGAAATGGCGCACCATCGCCGATGACGCGCTGCTGTCGCCCGGTCAGCCGATACCGCTCGAGGTCGAGCGAAACGGTCAACGGCTGAAGCTGACTATTAAACCAACCCCGCACACAGAGGAAGGGGAGACGGCCGGCTTTCTGGACTTTCTTCCCGACTATGGCAATGTGCCTATCGTGGTTCGGGAGGTAGTGCCGAACTCTCCTGCAGTCGAAGCTGGGCTGCGAGTTAGTGATCGGATCGTCGCGGTTAATGGCGAGCCGGTTAAGAGCGCAGAGCAAGTAACGCAAACAATTCGCGAGCATAAGGGGCAACCGATAACTCTACGGGTTGAACGCAATGGCCAGCCGGTGGAAATCACTGCCACGCCGAGATTACTGAGTCCCCAGGAAACCAGGGAGAGACTCGGCTTTACGCCGGACGAAGAAATCCCCTATCAGAGAGTCGGTATTAGCGGGGCACTGGCGACGGCCGTCGACACCAACTATGAATTCATCCGCGTGACCGGAAAAGCCATGGGCCAGCTGTTCGCGGGCAAGCGGTCAGTGCGCAACACTATCTCTGGTCCGATTGGAATCTATCGGGCGGCTTCGACCTCGGCGATTCGTCTGGGGTGGGCGGGCGTCTTTTCGATGCTGGGGTTCCTGAGTCTCAACCTGGGGGTCTTCAATCTGTTGCCGATTCCGGTGCTGGACGGGGGCGCGATCTTCCTGTTGTTGATTGAGGGGCTCCTGGCAACAGTCGGGATGAAGATCTCAATGACAGTGCGCGAGCGAATTCAGCAAGTCGGTTTTGTTGTAGTAATTCTATTGATGGTTTTTGTAATTACCAACGATCTGTTGAAGCAGGCGTCGAGCTGGCGCGGTGGAGATAGTCCGCCGCCGCCCGCGTCGCCTGCTCCAACGACAGCAACACCGGCGAAGTGATACTCAAACGTTCAGAGTTCAACCTTCAGGTTGGGGCCACAGACTGAAGCTTGAACTCTAAACCGGAGCCTTATGCGAAAGTCCAAAGCAGTACAAGTTAAGAATGTTCAGATCGGCGGCGGCGCGCCCTGTGTCATCCAATCAATGACCAAGACTGACACGGCTGACGTGGGCGCCACCGTGGCCCAGATTGAGCAGATGGTCAGCGCCGGCTGTGAGGTTGTTCGTTTGGCAGTGCCCGACAACGACGCGGCGATTGCCTTGAAAGAAATCCGCAAGCGCGTTCCGGAAGTGCCGATCGTTGCTGACATCCATTTCCATTACAAGCTCGCCCTGATGGCGCTCGAAGCCGGTATCGACAAACTGCGCTTGAATCCCGGAAATATTGGTAAGCATGAACGCATCGTGGAAGTTGTGCGGGCAGCACAGGCGCAGAAAGTTCCGATTCGCATCGGCGTTAACGGCGGATCGTTGGAAAAAGATCTGCTGAAGAAGTACGGCACTGCCACGCCCGAAGCAATGGTTGAATCGGCGCTGCGTCACATTCAGATTCTTGAGGACCTGGACTTCACCGACATCATCATTTCGCTTAAGGCTTCGGACGTGCAACGGACCGTCGCCGCTTATCGCTTACTGGCTGAAAAGGTGGATTACCCGTTTCATCTCGGCGTGACGGAAGCCGGTACTGCCTTTACCGGCACCGTGAAGTCATCGATCGGTCTCGGCATTTTGCTGCATGAAGGGATCGGCGACACAATTCGTGTTTCGCTCGCCGCTGAGCCACAGGAAGAAGTGCGGGTGGCCTGGGAGATCGTGAAGTCCCTCGGCCTGCGCACCCGGGGCGTCACCGTCGTTGCTTGTCCCACCTGCGGACGCCTGGACGTCGATAACTTTGTCGAGATCGTCACCGAAATCGAACGCCGGCTTGCCCACGTGGAAGAGCCCCTGCATCTTTCGATTATGGGTTGTGCGGTCAATGGCCCCGGCGAAGCGCACGATTCGCAACTCGGCATTACTTTCGGCCGCGGCGTCGGGATGATCTTCAAAGACGGTGTGCCGATGCGCAAAGTAGCAGGCGAAGACATCGTCGAAGCCTTTGTCAAAGAAACAGAAAAACTTCTGGCTGAGGGCGCTGCAGCGAAATCAGATGTGCGGCATGAGTTAGTGAGCATTACTTAGCTAAGTCTGGAACCTGACTCTAACGCCACTCTCAAATTCCATCCCTTGCACTGTCACATAAGCTCGCGTCAGGACGCCGCCATAGTCAATAGCAGGGCATCACTGGCGATCCTCTTATTTATATTGACTTCGAGCGTGCCGCGCACTTCTTCGATTTGCTTGAGCCATGCTGCAGCCTGAGTGCTGCTTATCTCAGCAGCAATCTGTTGCAACGGCGCCAGCAGATCACCATTTACGATGGTCTCGGCCGGCCGGCCCAGCGCCAGCGCCCACGCATCCCGAATCAAAATCTCGAGGGCATCGAGCCTTTGTTCGTACTCGTGACGATCTTTCGCCGCGCCCAGGCTTTCGGCTGAGTGCAGCAGCTCCACGCGATCGCTTGTAAGCACTAAAGCTCTGAGCGTGCTGAGCATCGTTTCGCGCCGCTCGCGATAGGTTTCGACATCGCCGGCCAGCGCGCGGCCGATGCTGCCCTGTGCCGTGCGGGCGAGCAGCCGAGCATCTTCGGCCGGCAGATTCTCTTGTTCGAGCAGGAATTTCTCGACTTCTGCGGCAGGAATCGGAGCAAAGCGAAGTATCTGACAGCGCGAACGAATAGTTGCCAACAGCGCAGTTGGATTCGACGTTGTTAGAATCAGATGAGTCGTGGGCGGGGGCTCTTCGAGCGTTTTCAGCAGCGCATTGGATGCTCCGTCATTCATATAGTCGGCGTCCTCGACAATAAAAACGCGGGCGGCCCCTTCAAAGGGACGAAAATTAGCTTCGCGTTCAAGCTCGCGCATCGGCTTGACCCGAATGATCTGTTTGTGCGGACGCACCATGGCCACGTCGGCGTGCTCGCTCCAGATCAGTCGCTGTTTGTTGTCATCTTCGCTGGTGAAGGGCGGAAACGTCGATCGCGAAATTCGTTTACATGAAGAACACTCGTCACAAGCTTCAACACCAATGCGATGTCGGCAGTTCAGGGCTTTCGCCAATTCAAGCGCGAAGAGTTTCTTGCCAATGCCCTCGTCGCCGGTGAAAAGCAGAGCGCCGGGAACTCTGCCGCTGGACAACAAACGCCGCAGAGATTCTTTTATTTCATCGTTGCCGATAAGTTTGGAAAACATAAAATGGTGAGCGGGGCCGTGGCCGACCGCTGGGGGCGGCGTTCCCTTTTCTTGATTAAACGCCCTCGCTGACGGTCGGGCTACTGCCGCGCCTCTCTGATGAAGCCTCGATCTTCCAGGAACGGAAGGACAATGTCCATGACCAGCTTGTGCGTTTCCCGGGTAGAGTTGCGCGCGTCTATAACGCGGAATCGATCAGGCTCGGCCTTCGCAATTTCCAGATAAGCGTTGCGTACGCGAGTGTGAAACCCGGCGTCTTCAATGTCCAGACGGTCGGTGTTCTTGCTGGCCACCCGACGGCGCGTGCGCACCGCCGATTCGGACACTGACAAGTCAAACAGCAAAGTGAGATCGGGCGTCAACCCACCAGTCGCCAGTTGGACAATATCCTGAATCAATTTTGGCTCAAAGCCGCGGCCGGCGCCCTGATAAGCCACCGTCGCGTCAGCATACCGATCGGATAACACGATCTGATTATTTTCGATCGCCGGCGACAAAAGAGTGCGCACGTGGTGCGCGCGATCGGCGGCGAATACCAGCAACTCAGCCAGCGGGTCGACCTGTTCCTCTATATCGAGCAAGGCCGCGCGCAATCTCCTTCCCAAGGCAGTGCCGCCCGGTTCGCGGGTCGTCACGATCTCCAGACCACGGACGCGCAGTTCGCTCGCCAACAGTCTCAGTTGCGTGGATTTCCCGCAACCGTCAATTCCTTCAAAGGTGATGAAAGCGCCGGCCATCTCTTACTAAGTTGTGCGTTGGAAAGTTTTCAGGTGCCGGACGCCTCGGCATTTTGTTCTGGGTGACTCTCGGTTGGCGCAGTTGTCGACTGTCGCAGTTCACCGGTCGCGCGTCGGGCCTGCGAGATGGTCGAAATGGCGTGCTTGAAAATCAATTGCTCTTGCGATCCGGTCTCCATAATCAGCGAGAACTTGTCAAAGCTCTTGATGCGTCCCAGCAGCTTCGCGCCGTTCACCAGATAGATCGTGACAGTTATCTTTTCCCGCCGCGCGAGATTGAGGAACCCGTCCTGAATGTTTTGTGGCGCTGGCTTTGAATCCACTAAGCGATTGTCCTTGCGTTGAAGCTTCTTAACGTGTGCTCAGAGTATAACAGGCATTCGAGACTGACAAGCGTTTTCTGCTATCAGAGTCGTGTTCGGTTGCCGCGTTCCCCAATCAAGCCCAGCCCTTGAATGATCACTTGCCAAGAGGCAAGCCAGGTGTGTAACCAATGTTGGCGAGGATTCAAGTCCGCAGACCGCAGAACCAGCGAACGTCCTGAGAAAGATGATGAGGCCTGGCTCACCGCACTCGGTAGGGTAGATTGCGAGCCGCACCCATCGTGGATTTAGTTTGAAGAAGACCCGTCCACTCCGTACAAGTTCGTACCGCGCCGTGGTAAACTGGCGGCCGGTTCCCGACAGGTTTAGCAGTCCCTCATAGCACGTCTGACTGGCTCATGGCTTAGGGTACTAATGACTTTCTTGCCCCTTAAGAACCGGAATGCATGCGAATTCGTCGTGGGTGTTTTGACGGCGACGGCATTATCGTTTTTCTGCTTCGAATTCGTTTCGCGATCGAACGCGGCATCTACCCCCAGCTCCAATAACACCGTTGCCAATTCGACGAGGGTTGCCGGCAGCCTCGCAGCACCAGCCGGTACCAGTTACACATGGATCGGAGGGACTCCGGCATTCACAACCGACTGGCAAGTGTCTACAAACTGGTCACCGATACGGTCAGTACCCGCTCCAGATGATGTGTTGGTTTTCAATACCGGTAGCCCGATCATTACAAATGTGCCGACCCAGACGATCGCGGAACTCGATCTAACCGGCGGCGCCTTTGTGACACTCAATGCTGCCACCATTCCCTCAGGCGACAAGACATTGACGATTTCGGGCGGGAACTTGAGCGTTGCCCCCGGCACGTCATTGACAATTGCCGCCAGCACCGCGCTGGCAATTTCAGTTGCGGCAGGTTCGACCGGCACTATTAGCGGCCAGATCATTCTGCAGGATGCCGCACATAGAGTTCAGGCTGCCGACGCGAACGGAATCAATTTTCAAAGCGGATCGATCTTCACCACTTCAATAGGTTTCTCGGGAAATCCATTCGGCGCGGGCACCGATGGTTCGGTAGTCTTTGCGAGTGGTGCGTCTTCCTTCTTCAATGCGGGGAGCGATCCATTCGGAGGCTCAGGGCATTCGGTAGCTACTTTTAATCTGGGAAGTTCACAAACTTTTAATGCAGCGACGGCATTCTCGTCTGATGGGCGTACTTACGGAAACCTGACGCTTGATGGCAGTCAAAGCTATTCAGGTTCAGGTACAAACACTCTTACTATCTTCAATAGTCTGACCATTGCGCCCGGCAGCACGCTGGCGCTCTCGAGTTCGTCCGGTGGAGACTTGAACTTGCTGGGCGACATCACCATCAACGGCGCCTTCGACGCGAATGGCCGCACCGTCAGGTTTCAGGGTGGCGGATTATCCGGCACGACACAGAACATCAATACGACCGCCACGTTCGGCGATGTGATTATTTCCAAGATTGCAGGCTCGGTAAAACTAGGGGGCACACTCACGGTTAACGGGGCGCTGCAATTTAACGGCACTTCATCCGCCGAGGACGTGATTGATCTAAACGCGAACATTCTGAATTTGAATGGAAGCATCGGCGGGACCAGCACGTCGACAACAACCGGGTTCAAAGGCGACTTGACCGGCGCGACGATCAACATTGGCGGCACTGGCGCTCTGGGTATCCTGCGCTTTGTCAACTTTGTCAGTGGCGCACAGGCTCTGAAGTCCCTGACCGTGAATCGCACGAGTTCAGGCAGTGTCACGCTGGGGAGCAACCTGACTATCGGCGATGCGAGCAGTGGGAGTCTCACCCTGACAAATGGTGTCATTGATGCCGGCTCAAACACAATCTCGCTGGCTTCTTTCCCTTCGATCACGCGGACGAATGGCTACATCATCGGCAATCTGCAAAAGAGCTTTGGCGCCACCGGCAGCTTCTCTTTCACCGTTGGCACGGCGAACGGTTACTCCCCGGTCGATGCCAACGTTACGTCAGGAGGGGGCGGCTTTCTCGCGGTCAAGGCAGTGCAAGGGAAGCAACCGGCTATTAGCGACGGTACGACTGCCCTGCAACGCTATTGGACCTTGTCGAGTTCCGGCATCACCGCGGACCTGACTTTCCACTATCTCGGGACTGATGTGATGGGCACCGAAGCGAATTACAAATTCTTCAAGTACTTAAGCGGCAACTTCACGCAATTCACTCCGAACGCGCTTAATACGGGGACTCACACTGCACAGTTACTTGGCGTTTCCGTTCCGCCATTTTCTGATTGGATCCTGGCCCAAGGTTGGCAGGTGCAGTTCAGTGCGTCGAATTACACTACTATGGAAGGGGACTCAGGCAGCCACGCGGTGACGATTACAGTTCAGCGTGTCGGCGGCACGACGGGCACCGCCTCGGTGCATTGGGCGACCAGCGACGGAACTGCGACGGCCGGCTCGGATTACGTTGCAGCTTCTGGCGATCTTAACTGGACTCCTGGCGACGGCACAGACAAGACCTTCACGGTTACAGTCAACGGCGATACCGTCTATGACGCCAGCGAGACAGTGAACCTAACTCTCAGCGGCGCGACAGGCGGCCTCATCGGGGGGACCAACCCCGTCATCCTGACAATATTGAATGACGACCTGCCGCCTGCGACCCTCACGGTTAACACGACCGACGACGTGGACAGTGGATTCTGTCTGGCTTCGCATTGCTCCCTGCGCGAAGCGATCAACGCGGCAAACGTCTCGAGCGATCCGAACACAATTAACTTCGACCCGACGGTATTCGCAGCTCCGGGCCCTTATACGATTACTTTAACCAGCGGTGAGTTGTTGATTGATAAGAATCTGACGATTCAAGGACCCGGCGCCGATGTGTTGACGATCTCAGGCAACGATGCCAGTCGTGTCTTCAAAGTGATGGCGAGTGGAACGGTAAGCTTCTCAGGATTGACCATCTCGCATGGGATGGTGAGGGGCGACTTTGGCGGTGGCATTTATAACAACTCGGCAATAGTTAACATAAGCAACAGCACGCTGCGCAATAATTTCGCTGGCAGTGGCGGCGCGATTGTCAAC
>DATNNY010000408.1:0-16779 GCA_035601635.1 Pyrinomonadaceae bacterium | reverse complement strand
CGCATGTCCTGATCAGGCTTGGCAATCTTGACCACGGTGAGGCGGCCGCGGACCAGTTGGCCCGCACGTCGGATCACGGCATCAGTACCTTCCATGGCTTCGATGGCGACGCAAGCCCGTTCGCGGACTACGATGGTCTGGCCGAGATCCAGGCGCGCGATTTCGCTCGCTATCTCGAGGCCATATTCGATATCACCACGCTCACGCTCGTCTGGTTTGCGCTTGCTGAGATTGCCTGGCTGCGGCAATTGATCCTTGAGAAAGTAAGTTGAATCGAGCAACTCGATTCCTTCACTGGCGAGCTCTTGCGCAACTGCCCCAATCAGCGCGACGGTGTTGCGACGCGGGAGCCGCAGCAGCATCTTCAACATTCGCACGTCAGGAATCGCGCGGCTGAAAATCTGCACGTGCTTGACCTGGCCGGCCATGATCGCCTGGTCGACGCCTTCGGCTTTGAAAAAACGAAGCATCTTGCCGAGCTGCCCGATGCCCACCCAGACGAGGCTATCGGCGATTCGTTCAATTGCCGGATCGGTTTCTTCACGAATGGCAGCGACGGCCACCGAAGCGCCGGCGCGTTTCGCGCCTTCGAGCACGAGAAAAGGGAACTCGCCATTGCCTGCTATTAGGCCAAGCTTCATAGCTTCCGATTGACTATGGTGATTCAAGTTTGATTTTTCGCAGAGGACGCAGAGGTTTTCGCAAGGGACGCAGAGTAAAACTTTTTTCCTTCCTCTGCGATTTCCTCTGTGTCCTCTGCGGTTGGAATTTTACTTCACTACCCCACGCTGCGACGTCTCAACGAATCGAACCAGCTCGTTCACTTCCGACGAATTCTTAACCTCTTCCCGGATGCGATCGAGCGCCTGGGTGGTGTTGAGCTTCGCGGATAGCAACAGGTGAAAAGCGTGATGCAAGGCGGCTATCATTTCGCGCGAATAGCCGCGGCGACGCACGCCGACTTTGTTTAGACCATAGCATTTCGCATGATTCCCCACCGTCAGCGCAAACGGCAGAGCGTCTTTCACCACGACCGAATAACCGCCGATGTAGGCCTCGCGGCCCACCCGGCAGAACTGGTGTACTCCCGAGTAGGCGCCAATGTTCGCCCCGTCGGCGACAGTCACATGCCCGGCGAGAGTCGCGGCGTTGGCCATGATTACCTGGTTGCCGAGAAGGCAATCGTGCGCGATGTGCGCCTGCGCCATGATGAAGCAGTCGTCGCCGGTTTTTGTGATCCCGCCGCCACCCAACGTGCCGCGATGGATCGTCACGAATTCGCGGATTCGGTTGCGCCGCCCAATTTCAGTTTCCGAAGGTTCGCCGGCAAACTTCAGATCCTGTGGCGGCAAACCAATCGAGACAAACGGGAAGATCTCGGTTTCGTCGCCAATTCTGGTGCGGCCGTCGATCACAGAGTGGCCGTGGATGTGCACGCCATCACCCAGTATGACTTCATCGCCAACTACGGCATAGGGACCGATGCGGCAGTTCGCGCCTATCCGGGCACTGGGACTGACGACCGCTGTGGAATGGATTTGCACTGGGGATTCCTGGCGCGGGTGGCTTTGAAAGGACGGAGCACTCATAGCGAAGAAGTGGGCCGGTCGGCGATCACGCTCATGAGTTCGGCGTCGGCGCAGAGTTGTCCATCAACTTTTGCTTCGCCGCGCATACGCTGAATGCGGGGGCCGAATCTTAGGGCCGTAACCTCCAGGACGAGCGTGTCGCCCGGAGTAACCGGCCGGCGAAAACGCGCCTCTCTGATGCCAGTAAAAAACACGAGTTTCTGATCACGATCGGCAATTTCGCGCAGCGCCAGGATTGCGCCGCACTGCGCCAAAGCCTCAATCACCAGAACTCCGGGCATAACCGGCGCGCCGGGAAAATGGCCCTGGAAAAAAGACTCGTTGATACTAACTTGCTTGATGCCGACGATGCGCTGGAGCGGGGTTAACTCAATGATCCGATCTACCAGCAGAAAGGGATAGCGGTGCGGCAGAAGTTTTTTTATGCCTTCGGAATCGAGGACCGTTTCCATAAGCTCTTCAGAGTTTATCGACGTGGATAGACTGTTACGCGTTCACTCAGTAACGTGCGCGCGTGCTGGATTACTTTGGCAGCGTCGCCTGGGCCGTGGCCGGATTCTTCAGGTTGTATTCAGTAATGAAAGCCTTGGTGACATCCATGCTCTCGGCCGCATACAGAATCGGCACCTGGCTGCCATCGATGATCAGCGTGATACCGTGAGCTTTGGCGTAAGCATCGAGGGCCTTACTGACATCGTCCTGCAGGGGAAGAAACAGATCCTGATATCGCTTTTGGTATTGTGCTTTGGCGTCTTCGCCCTTGCGCGTATAGTCCTTTTTTTGCTGATCCATCGTGTCGATCTTGGCTTGGATTTGAGCCGGGGTTGCCCCTCCCGCCTGCTGTAGCTTGGTGATTTCGTCCTGTAGCGCCGTGAGCCGCTGCTGTGTCTGGGTGAGATCGTTCTGAACCTTCTGAAATTCAGCGTTCAATTTATTTAAGGTGACAGTGAAGCGCGCGATCCCGGTTTTTTGATCTTGAAACAGCTCAGAGTAGATGACTGCCATCTTACTTACCGGCACGTTGACGGTTGCGGACGCGGCCGGACCTTGCGGCCGGACGGCCGTGCCCTGGGCGAACACCTGGGTAACGCTGACGCAGGCCACGAAAGCGAATGCAATAGTTAAAGTAGTTCTATTCATATTCGATACTCCACCAGTCCTCAAGCCGAAAGATGCGAAGGCGCGTTGTGGTCGCACCTCCGCATCGTTATAGCTCCGTCAAAACCAGCGGTTACTCCGGCGACGTCAACGATGCAGTCGCAGGATTCTTGCTATTGAACTCAATGATGAAAGGCTTGGTAATGTCCAGTGATTCTGAGGCACTCACAATACCCTGGATTTTCGTCACATCCAATATCAGGGTAATACCGTGGGCCTTGGCATAAGCGTCGAGGGCCTTGCCAATATCATCATAGACAGGTCCCAGGACCTCCTGCAGCTTTTTCTGATAAGCCGCTTGAGCGTCTTCGCCTTTGCGTTTGAACTCAGTCTTCATTGCTTCGATCTTGTCGGCTTGCTGCTGGGACACCCGCGCGTCCTGCAGCGGCTGGGCCTTGGTGAGATCGGCGGTCGCCTTATCAATCTGCTGCTGCAAGGTCTGCAACTCAGTCCGCCGCGGCTGAAATTCGCCATCGACACGTTTCATGGCGTTAACCAAACGAGTTATGCCGGTCTTTTCGTCAGCGAACTCGTCGGTGTTGACCAGAGCGATTTTCGTTTCCGGCGGGGCAGCGGTCTGGGTAGAGGGCGCTGAGCCAGGCGTGGTGGTGCGCGGCTGGGCCAAAACCGACCCGGCGCTGATCGCCGCTAAGAAAGCGACTGCGGCTATCGCACGAAATATCTTCATGACTTTATTCGTAATACTCCTTAAATTTCAAAGGCGACTGGACTCAACCTGTTAGTTGTTCACGCCGCCTGTTTGGTTTGCTTAAATCGACGATCCGCTCTCGGGTTCGGTCAATTGTCTAAAAAGTGCGGCCAACGCTGAACCGAAAAACGGTCTTTTTCTCGTTAAAGAAAAATGGAAAACCATTAATGATCTGGTCTTTCCGGGCGTTGGGATTATAAGCATAAATAAGACGAAAAGGCACGTTGAGAATTGGTATTTGAAAGCGCACCTCAGCGCCCATGCTGCTACGGATGTCCGTAAATTTCGCGAATAGACTTTCATTAAGACGGACCACAGTATTTGTTTGTGCGTCGCCCCGCATAAAGACAGGGAAGAAGCCAACCGGCAAACCTAAACTGCCGGTGGGACCGGAACCCAGAGCCTGGTCGAGCTCGGCCTGAGTTACCACACGGTTATCGCGCCCGATCAGCGAATCGAGCACTACGTTATAGGCCAGGTTCGAGAAGTTGCCGCCACACGCGGCCAGCGAATTGAGGCTGACCCGCGCGAGTCCGTTCCCCGCCCCGGCACTTTGATCAAGACGAGGACACCGGACTACGCCAACGGTGCTCAGAAACGGCTGGTCGGCAAGGAAATTGCTGGAATAACCCTGCGTGCCGTTTGAGCGCAGATTAAAGGCCGAGCCGACATCGACGAACAGAGCGCCACTTACGGCGTTGCCGAAGATCGGAATTCGATATTCAAAGTTACCCAGCACCTGTGTGTCGGCGCCGGTCGCGGTATAAGCGCGCGGCAATTGCGCGATGTTACTGCCGGTTGAACCGGTGAACGTGCCAATAGCCGCAAACGACTGTGACAGTCCCGGGACCGGAATTGGCGTGCCCGAAGGGTTGGTCGACACCACCACGTTACGCGAAGTGATATAGGTATCCAACGGCGTGATGGGACTGATGGAGCGGACGTTGTACCCTCGGATAGTGAACTCATCGCCGAGGAAGAAGCGCTCGTAAATCGGCACTCCGTCGACAAAAGCGAGCGAGTTCGCGTTCCTTACCTTGGCCGAAGTAGCAAAGCTACCGGTTGTTCCAGCCAGAATGCGGAAACCAAAAACATGCGGGTGCTGAGACTTCTTGTTGCGCAGCTTGTAAAACTGCGTGAACTCGATCGTGGGTTGGTAGGTGCGCACATCGCCGCCGAGTCCTGCCAGACCTACGGCCAGCGTTAAAGAGCGTCCCGCAGTGGGATCGATACTGGCGTTGCGGGTGTCATATACGAACGTCGCCGTCGCGCGGCTGGTGATAATGCTCGGCTGTCGATAGATCACCGGAATGAATTGATCGGCAGTTCCGGTTGTATTCACAGCCGGGTCCTTAACGCTCGACTGGGCGAGCTGATACGACAGACCGACGCGCGAAAACTGGGTAAACGGGCGCTTGCGATAAAACTCTGACAGGGGGGCGCTGGCAAAAATCGAAGCACCCAGTGAATTCCGAGTGAAAAGATTTGTGTCGTTGGCGGTCGTAAAGCCGAACGTGGAATCCAGGAAACCCTGCTGCGCCGAGGTGTTTTGCGAAAGGAATGTTCCTTCGCCGAAGAACTTCTGCGAGTACGCAAACAGTGTAAAGCCAGCCGTGATTGGCCGATTTTTTATGTAGGGTTCGGTAAAGGAAAACTGGAATGACCGTTGCCGATTGCCGGCCGCCAAATTGACAGAAAGGACCTCGCCCCGGCCGAAGAGATTGTTGGTTGAATAATCAAGACCGAAGAATGATCCGCCAATACCCGAAACTCCTCCATTGAAGGAAATCTGCTGGCGCCCTTTCTCAGAGACCTTTACGGTGACATCCACCAATCCTTCTTCTTCGTTGGTGCGATAATCCGCATCCTTGTCTTTATCAATCGGATTGAAGTAGCCGAGTTGGTTTAATCTCGTGATTGAAAACTCAAACATTCCCTGATTGTAGATATCGCCTTCGTTGATTAGCACTTCGCGGCGGAGCACGTTGTCCCGCGTAAAGGTATTGCCGGTGAACTCCAGGCGACGCAGGGTAAATTGCTTTCCTTCGTCAATCGTAACCACAAAATCGGCAATGCCCTCGTTGGGATTCTGCGGATTTTCTTTGAATGTCGGGGTGATCTCTGCCGTGTACTGAATGAATCCCTGCTGGCCGTAGTACTTCTTCAAGTTTTCATAAAGCGCTTTGCTGAGTGCCTCGCCATTCGCCACCTCGCCCTTTTGCAAGCCTATGATTGACTTAATCGCCTGCTCCGAGAAGATCGAATTGCCTTCTATCTTCAGATCGCCAAGCCGGTAAAGCTTTCCATCTATGATCGGGACCGTGATTTTCAACGTATCATCGACCGAAGAGATGAAGGGCAGCGGCAAGATGGGAAAACCGGTGCGACGAGGGCCCAGACCTTCAATGCGCGGCTCGCCGTGACGGGCCTGCAGATAGCCCTTCGAGCGCATGTAGTTATCCACTTTGTGGAGATCGTAATCCAGTTTCTGGCGATCGAGGATGTCGAGATCCTTGAAGCGCGAGATCAGTCCGGCTTCTTTGACGTACTTCATTTGATCACGCAGTTTGCTGCTCTTAAAAACCTTGCTGCCTTCAAACTGAATCTCAGCTACGCGCACGCGAGGGCCTTCCGTTACCTGGAAGGTAATGGCCACTGAAGTGGCGGACACATTTTCTCGGCCTTCCGCGATAACGGCGTTGGGATGACCTTTGGCGGCCAGCAATTCTTTCAGCACGCGGACTGCGGTGCGCGCCTTAACCGGATCATAGATGGCTTCCTTGGAAATTCCGACGCGCCTTTCGCGGAAAGTCTTGAGGACGTCTGATTCCGAGACGCTTTTCAATCCTTCAAATTGAATATCGCGGATGATCGGGAGTTCCCTGACGTAGAAGGTTACCCGAATGCCGCCCCGCGGAGCATCTTCAATCGTGACTCGCGTCTCGGTTTTTTCAAAAAAACCAAGCGCGTTGATGGTCTGCAGGTCACGCGCGACCTGATCTGCGTTGTACGGGTCACCGGGACGGGTTTGAAGGTAGTAGATAATGTCGTCTTTGCGCAGACGACGGTTGCCCTGAATGTCGACTTCTTCAACCAGACGCTGTGTCGGCTGTTGGGCCCGCGCAGGACTAGCGACAAAAAGAGAGGCAGTGCCAATGGCGATGCTCAGAACAGCGAGCCAGACGACGCGATAAGAGTGCATAAGTGACGGTTCCCTTGGAGGTTTCTCCTGGGAATAATACTCAACGTATGAAAAGTTAAGCGCTTACTTCAGGAAAACCGTAACACAAACTCGCCGCGGTTGCGCTCTCTGGGGAGCACTTTGATTCACCGCAGCCCCCACCCGTTGCCAGTTTTCCATTTTGCAAAGTGGCGCATTATACCGGGAAAATAAAGCGAAAGTCCAAAACGCAGTATGCCGGGGTTGAATTATTCAGATTTGGTTGGCGCAGGTGAAATACTGAGGTTCAGGGAGTCAGCAGCAAATCACTCGACTGCTCCAGGCCGGTTTCGTCAATTGTGATCGAGCGGAAGTTCAACTCGTTCCCATCGACGAACATCTCGACCAGGGAAGCTTCGCCCAGATGACCCTGGATCAATGCTTCCGAGAGAGGATCTTCGACGTACTTTTGCAGGGCCCGCCGCAACGGACGCGCGCCGTAGGCACGATCCGCGCAGGTCTTCTGCAGGATCCAGCGTTTAGCGTCGTCAGCGAGGCGGACAATAAAACCATGGTTGGACATCGTGCCGTTGATCTGATCCACCTGCAATTGAAGGACGTCCAGCAGTTCTTCATCGCCTAATTCATCGAAGATGATGATCTCGTCGAGCCGGTTTATGAATTCCGGATTGAAAGTCTGACGGACGGCGGTCATGACCATTTCTTCCAACTTGGTGTGCGAGATATCGGCCGAGCCCTGAAATCCCATGGCGCCCTTTTTCATAATGAAGCGCGCGCCGATATTCGAAGTCATGATGATGATCGCGTTCTTGAAGTCGATCGTGTTTCCGAGCGCGTCGGTAAGAATTCCATCTTCGAAAACCTGGAGCAGGACATTGAAAATGTCGGGATGTGCTTTCTCAATTTCATCAAACAGGAGTACCGCGTACGGAGAGCGTTTGACTCGCTCAGTCAGCTGCCCGCCTTCTTCGTGACCCACGTACCCAGGCGGCGAGCCAATCAACTTCGAGACCGAATGCTTCTCCATGAACTCGGACATATCAAAGCGAATCATCGATCTTTCAGTGCCAAAGAGGAACTGTGCGAGGCACCGCGCGACCTCGGTCTTGCCAACGCCCGTTGGTCCCAGGAAAAGAAAGGACCCAACCGGGCGGTGCGGATTTTTGAGACCAGCGCGCGAACGCCGAATCGCGCGGGCCAGTGCCGAAATGGCCGGCCGCTGCGAGATTACGCGCTTGTGCAATTCAGCTTCGATACGCAGGAGCTTTTGCGATTCGCCTTCTTTTAAGGAGGTAATCGGAATTCCGGTCCAGCGGGCGATGACCTCTTCCACGTCGGCGCGGGTTACCTCAGCCACTACGATCGCGTCTTCATCATCTTCGATCGGGGCCTGGGCCCGGCCATAAGTGGCGCGCTCCCATTCCGTCAGCGAAGCGGTCAGCGCGTCGAGGTTCCCCTGCTCCGCACGCACGCGCAGTTTGACGCGGGCGCCCGCCTCGTCAATTACGTCAATCGCTTTGTCAGGCAGAAAGCGGTCCGGAATGTAACGGGTCGATTGAATCACCGCGGCTTCCAGGGCCTCCTGGGTGTAACGAACTTGATGAAAACTCTCGTAGCGTTCGCGCACGCCCTCGAGAATTTTGATCGCTTCGGCTTCCGATGGCGGCGGCACCTTGACTGACTGGAAGCGACGCTCCAGCGAACGATCCTTCTCGATTGATTTGCGAAACTCAGCGGGGGTGGTGGCGCCGATACATTGAATCTCGCCGCGCGACAGCGCCGGTTTCAGAATGTTGGCCGCGTCGAGCGACCCTTCCGCCGATCCCGCGCCGACCAGGGTGTGCAACTCGTCAATGAACACGATGTACTGTGGGTTCTCGATCAACTCGCGCATGATTTGTTTCAAGCGCTCTTCGAACTGGCCGCGATACTTGGTGCCGGCGACAATCAAGCTGATATCGAGCGAGAGAATTCTTTTATTAGCCAGAAACGAGGGAACTTCGTCGCGCACGATGCGCTGGGCCAAACCTTCGACGATGGCGGTCTTGCCGACGCCCGGCTCGCCGATCAGCACTGGATTGTTCTTGGTGCGACGGCAGAGGATCTGCACCAGACGCTCAATCTCGGCGTCGCGTCCGATCAAAGGATCGAGCCGATCGTTTGAAGCATCTTCGGTCAGGTCGCGGGAAAACTCGAGCAGATGCGGAATGTCCTTGCGATGACGAGCGTCGGCTCCGGTCTGGCGAGCGATCTCGTCCCGCACCGCGGCCAGCCGCAGTCCGCGTTCGAACAAAATTTGCGCGGCCATGGAGCGCTCTTCGCGCAAGAGACCCAGCAGTAAATGTTCAGTCCCAATGTGTCGATGTTGCAGGCGGTCGGATTCTTCGTGCGAGTAATGAAGCACTCGCTTGGTTTCCGGAGCCAACGGCAGTTCGACGGAAGTTGGAATCCGTTCGCGCAGCAGCGTACGGCCTTCGATCTCTCTTCTGATGGATTCAATTGTGATTTGCGCGCGCGGGAAGAAGCGGCCAGTCAGGGTCTTGTCTTCGCGCATCAGGCCTAAAAGCAGGTGCTCAGGCTCAATTGCGGGCGCGCCGAATTGTGACGCCTCGTAACGCGCAAAGAAAATTACCCGTCGCGCTTTTTCAGTATAGCGTTCGAACATTGGTTCTACAGACTGTCTCTGATTGCCGAGCGCTCCAAGCCAAGACTATCAACGCCCGGGCATTATAGCGCAATGGGCGAGAGGTAAGAAGCTTAAGTTGAGCGCAAAGGCATCCCACCAGCATTGAGCACGGAACACGAGTTCTGCGCCAAGCAGTGGCCAGAGCCCACCGTGCGTCCAGGAATGTACCGGGCGTCGCTGGAATGACGTGCAGAAAAGACATATGGTGCCTGGTACAGAACCGCCAGCGGTAGCGACCGGTCAAAACCCTCAATGTGCGGGAAGAAGGCGGACAATCCTAAACGATCGAAGTCTGTTAGCATTCAGAGCGAGTTCTGATTTGTCCGGCCCACTGAGTTGGATGGCTGGACCCCGTCGCTACCGCTCCGGGTTCTGTACAAGGGGGTCTTTGGATTTCATCCTGAACCAACCCAACACCGATTGCCCCGGACTGCGGGAAATCGTGCTTATCAAACTTGTTCGCCCTGGTGAATCTGATCGATCTCTGGAAGCCACCCCGTCCGATCCTCCTCTCAACGACCTCTGATCAAGAAAACGCGTCATAACGATTGCCACCAGTTAATCTGACTGAGAACATCCGTCAGCCTGATTACTCCCCACTACCAGAGCAAACTCGCGCTAATCGGACTAATTCCCTTTTAGGTCAACCAGTTCTCTGAGAGCCGGACAGCTGGCACGGGCCTCGCACTAGGGGAAGCGCCGTGGAGTCTATCTACGAGCATGATCTTTTCCAGAAGCTCTTCGCAGCGTGAACGATGAGAGTCTTGCTGACAGTGTCGTCGACAGACTTCTCAGACTCTGTTCTAACCCGGCCGAGTAACTGCTGTAAGTAGCTGCCCCCTAATAAACAAACCGGCTCAAGTGGGAAGACCGGTCGAACTTACAGGAACGATTGAAGATGAAAAAAATGAAACGAACCCCCGTTGTAACCTGGCTCACGATTGCCGCCGTAATGGTGTCGATGTGTGCCAGCTTGAGTTTTAGCCAGCGCACAACTGCCCAGTCGGGCAAGGGGGAGACTGGCCGCCAGAAATCCACCCGCGTCGCCGCTGATAACAAGTACCCGAGCCTGTCCCAATACGCGACCGACCTTACGAGTCTGGCGCTGTCCGGCAAGCTGGAATCCGTCCGCGGTTACGAGGCGAACGTTGCTCGCGTCATCGCCAGCCTCTCGACGACGGCCAGGACCCCACTCGTGCTGGGCGAATCCGATCTTGATCGCGACGCAATCGCTCGCGGTGTTGCTTCCCGAATAGCTTTCGGCGAAGTGCCCGAGACGCTGCGAAACAAGCGCGTCTTCAGACTGAGTCTGGAAGCGTTGGCCAGGGGCGCTCAGACCAGCGCCGAGTTCGAACGCCGGCTCCGGTCAGTATTCGTTGAAGCCGAGCAGGCGCAGGGCGAGGTAATTCTTTTCGTCGATCAGATGCACCAGTATGCCGGCGCCCGCGCGACAAGCGTGGCCTCGGCGACCTTGAAGGCAGCGCTTGAAGCGAATCACTTCAAGGTTATCGGCGGCGCTACTCCCGAAGCTTATGCGACCTACATTGCGACGGATGAAAGCATAGCTAAACTTTTTGATTCGATCTCGATCAGCGGCGCGAATGACAGCGCCTCGGACTCGACGGTAGCCAGGGACAAACGCAAGAGCCCCATCAATGAAGAGTTTGAGGGCGACAAGATCGCTTCGGACATGCGCGAGCTAATGGAGAGCGCCGGCCCGAACGGCCGTGTTTCGGCCATCCTGCAGGTCGATAATGTTCACAGCGCCGAGGTCAGTTCGTTGCTCAAACGCTATGGCGTGAACGTCGATTCACGCATGGCCCAGTTGGGCGCAATGAAAGTTGAACTGCCCGTCAACGCGATCGAAGCGCTGGCGAAGAGCCGCGCCGCGAACTACATTTCACCAGACGTTAAACTGGAGGCCTTCGGTCACGTTACGGTAACTACGGGTACGGATCTGATCCGCACCCAATCATGCGGCTTGCTGTGTACCACTACTTTCGATGGCTCGGGCATCGGCATCGCGGTGCTTGATTCGGGTGTGGATACGGCCCACGCGGCATTTGGCGGCACCGGTCTACTGGCGGGCGCGCGAGTCACTTTCAGCAAGGACTTCACCACGGAAGCTAATAACAGTACTGACCCTTACGGTCACGGCACCCACGTCGCCGCATCAGCGGGCGGAGTAAGCACCGCGGCCGGCAATGCCTATCAGGGCATAGCCTACAACGCCAGCATCATCAGCCTGCGCGTGCTGAACTCGCAGGGCAGTGGCACGACGGCGGCGTTGCTGAGTGCTATGAACTGGATGCTCAGTCCGGCTGATCCGACTAAAGCGGTTAGCTCGACCAATCCTCTCAATAAGGACAAATACAACATTCGCATCGTTAATATGAGTCTGGGAGCAGCCGCGATCAGTTCTTACAAGAACGATCCGATTTGCCGCGCGGCGCGCGCCCTGGTTGATGCGGGAATAGTTGTGGTGGCCGCCGCCGGTAACAATGGCAAGGATAGTAACGGCAACAAAATCTATGGCCAGGTTCACGCCCCCGGCAACGAGCCTTCGGTGATCACCGTCGGCGCGGCCAATACCTTCGGCACCGATGCCCGTAATGACGACGGAGTAGCAACGTACAGTTCGCGCGGACCAACCCGCAGCTATGCAACGGACACGAAGGGCGTCAAGCACTATGACAACTTGCTCAAGCCTGACCTGGTGGCGCCGGGCAACAAACTGGTCTATGCAGAATCCGATTCAGGCGGCAGCGCTGGTCTGCTTGGCATTGGTGCTGTGAGCGCCGCCAACAACTTGCTGGTCGCACAGTATCCGCAACTCGATTCGGGTGTGACTACCGACAACAACAAACGATTGATGTACCTGAGTGGAACTTCAATGGCCGCCCCCGTTGTGTCCGGTACAGCGGCTCTCTTGCTCCAGGCTAATCCAAAACTGACACCTAACATGGTCAAGATGATCCTGATGTACACCGCCGGGCCAATCAAAGGCTTCAATATGTTGGAGCAGGGCACGGGCGAGTTGAATGTCGAAGGCGCCATGCGTCTGGCCAAGCTGGTTCGCACAGATCTCTCGTCCAGCACACCACAGGACACTGCCATGCTGACCAAATCAGCGCCGGATCCGCATACGACGATCGCGGGGCAAACATTCACCTGGTCTCAAGGGATTTTCTTCCGTCATCAATACGCTAAGGGAACCAGCCTGATTACGAAATACCAAACCTACTATGCGCAGGGCGTGGTCCTCGGTGATGGAGTCGTCGTGCGCAATGGCGTCGTCCTTGGTGACGGAGTCGTGTTGGGCGACGGGGTAGTGCTCGGCGATGGCGTCGTGCTGGGCGATAGCGTTTTCACCAGCGCCGGAGTCGTGTTGGGCGACGGGTCAATATTTTGCAGCGGCGTGGTGCTCGGCGACGGCGTCGTGTTGGGCGACGGAGTTGTGCTGGGCGACGGTGTCGTGCTCGGGGACAGTGTCATCCTCAGTGACGGCGTCGTACTTGGTGACGTACAGGCGATGGCCCTGCGCGCAATGATTTACGGAGACCCGGGCACTGCAATGCCGGCGCCTCGTTAGTCTGTTGAACTGAAATCCGAACCCTGTTGAAGGAGTAACCGATGGCCGTAACACTCATGAGGCATGAATCCGAAGCAAGATCGCCTGACGTATTCGCCCGTGACGAGCCTTACATTATCGGTGAACTGAGTGCAGCCGACGAAGCCGAAGTATTCGAGTTCCTTTCGTCGCGGACGATTCACACGGTCTTCATGGCCAGCCTGATCCGCGATAACGGATTGGTGAGTCGACACAACCGCGGATCGTTCTACTCCTGTCGGGATCGTTACGGCCGGCTGGAGGGGGTGGCCCTCCTGGGCCATGCGACGGTGGTTGAGGCACACTCTGAAAACTCGCTGGCCGCGTTTGCGCGGCTGGCCCGCAATTGCCTGAATGCTCACTTGATCCGTGGCGAGCAGGAAGCCATTCACAACTTTTGGAAGTATTACGCCAACAGCGGACAGAAACCGCGTCTGGTCTGTCGCGAACTTCTGTTCGAGCTGAAAGCGGCCGCGCCGACCGAAGGCCGAAGCGACCTGCGGCCGGCTACCGTCAACGATCTCGACAAGGTCATGGCAGTTAACGCTGCCATGGCTTTGCAGGAAGCGGGCACCAACCCTTTGCAGAATGATCCCGGCGGCTTTCGCTCCCGCACTGCACGGCGCATCGAGCAGGGCCGGGTCTGGGTTTGGACACAGGACGACCGACTGATTTTCAAGGCCGATGTGGTCGCCGAAACTCCGCAGGTCACTTATCTGGAAGGCGTGCACATCCACGCCGAAGAGCGAAGGCAAGGTTACGGACTTCGATGTTTGCTCAACCTGTCGGCAATGCTGCTCGAGCGCAGCGAATCGATTTGTCTGACCGTTAACGAGAAAAACAAAACTGCGATGAAGTTTTATGAAAAGGCCGGCTATCGATTTCATAGCCATTACGAAACCATCTATCTACGCTAAGTGGCTGGTCCAGGAAAATCGTGGAAACTACACTTCAATTAATGGGGCGGCAGAGATTTAAAGATCCGTACAAATGGCTGATCGTGGCCTTGGGATCAGTCGCGCTCGCTTTCGCTGTGTACTCGTTGCCGATGCCGCGATTTGATCTTCGATTCATGCTGCTGACCGCGGTAATGGTCCTGGTTAGTTCCCGCTTCTCAGTGCAAATTCCGCGAGTGAACACCAGCGTCACTGTCTCAGACACGTTCATCTTTTTAGTTCTGCTGCTCTATGGCGGCTTGGCCGGTATCATGTTGGCCGGAGTAGAAGGGTTCTTCTCAGGTATACATCTCAGCAAGGGTTTGCGGACCGGCAAGAAGATCCTGATCGTTTCTTTCAACTCGGCAATGATGCTTAGCTCGGCGACCCTTACCGTTCTGGTAGTGCATCTCTTCTTCGGACCAATAGCTGATATCAGGTTTCAGGACCTTTCACATTTCATCGCAGCGGTCGGCGCGATGGCGCTCGTCCAGTATGTTTCGAACACCGGCATCAGCGCGATCGGCCTGGCCTGCAAAACCGGTGAACCGATCTGGCGCACCTGGCAGGCCCATTATTTGGGCACCTCGATCACCTATATAGCCGGCGCGGCCGTCGCCGCAGTCAGTGCCAACTCATTTGAAAAAGCCGGCTTGACCATTCTGATGATTGGGACGCCCGTAATCTTTATCGTCTATTTCACCTATCACAAGTATCTGAATGAGATTAAGGCGACATCAGCACTGGCAGAGCAGGCCGAGCACGATCGGGCCGAAGCAGAAAGAGCCCGGGCAGAGGCTGAGCGCAAGCGCGCCGAGCAGGCTGAGCGTCACGTCGAAGAGCTGAGCCGGCATATTGCCGAACAGGAAAGAATCAGCGTCCAACTGCAAGAGAGCAAGGACCATTTTCGTCACGCGGCATTCCACGATGCGTTGACCAAGTTGCCGAACCGCGCGCTGCTGGCTGAGAACCTGAAGTTCGTGATTGAGCGCGCCCGGCAGCACGACGATTATCAGTTCGCGGTACTGTTTCTGGACCTGGATCGCTTTAAGAATGTGAACGACAGCCTGGGTCACTCAATCGGCGACCAGCTCTTGATCACCATGGCGCGCCGGCTGGAAAGCTGCATTCGCGAAGTGGACATGGTGGCGCGTTTGGGTGGTGATGAATTCGCGATCCTTTTGGACGGAATTCCGAACCAGGCCGAAGCGACCAACATGGCTCGCCGGATTCAGGAAAAGCTGCAATCACCTTTCAATATCAGCGGTCACGAGGTCTTTACCACCACCAGCATCGGCATTGCCTTGAGTTCAACCGGCTACGATCATCCCGAGAACATGCTGCGTGATGCGGACACTGCGATGTACCGCGCCAAAGCGCAGGGCAAGGCCTGTTACGAAGTATTCGATAAAGGAATGCACACGCACGCGGTTTATCTGCTGCAAATGGAGAACGACCTGCGCCGCGCGATCGATCGCGACGAGCTGCGCGTTTACTACCAGCCCATCGTCGCCCTCGACAGCGGACAGTTGGCCGGCTTTGAGGCGCTGATTCGTTGGCAGCATCCTGAGCGCGGGTTTATTAATCCGGCCGACTTTATTCCGCTGGCCGAAGACACCGGACTGATCGTTCCTTTGGGCTTGTGGATTCTAAAGCGCGCCTGCCGGCAACTCTGTCAATGGCAGTGGCAGTCACCGGCCAATCGCTCGCTGTTTATGAGCGTCAACCTTTCCGGTAAGCAAGTCGCGCAGCCGGACCTGGTCGAAAATATCCGGGACATCCTGGAAGAGACGAACGTTGATGCGAAGTATTTGAAGCTGGAGATCACCGAAAGCGCCGTGATGGAAAACGCCGAGCTGGCCGCGCGCCTGCTGAAGCGGTTGCACGAGCTGGGGGTGCAACTGAGCATCGACGATTTCGGCACCGGCTATTCTTCGCTGAGCTATCTGCACCGCTTCCCGGTCAATACTCTCAAGATCGATCGCTCGTTCGTGGGACGTATCGGCGAAGCGGCTGAGAACCTTGAGATTGTGCGCACAGTGATTTCGCTGGCCGAAAACATGGGCATGGAAGTCGTCGCCGAAGGCATCGAGACCATGAGTCAATTGACGCAACTGCGCAGGCTGAAGTGCCAGTACGGGCAAGGCTACCTATTCTCGCGGCCGGTGGATGCCGATTCCGTCTCCGCCTGGATTTCGAAGAAGCCGGACTGGCAGGAGAGTCTGTTCCACGACGCGAGCGATTACTTCATTCCCGCTGCACCCGTAGCAGTCCCCGCAGTGGCATAGTCGCGAACGGGGCACTAGCCCGACCGTAAGGGAGGGCTCATCAGATCGTGGCAGTAGCCCGACCGTAAGGGAGGGCTTGCTACTCAAGCACCAACACCCGCAGACTCTTGCGAGCCTGCGGGTGTTTGAGCATTCAGTCAGATCGTTTTGGTCAGTGACTCATTAAGAAGACGTCCCAGGCCCAGCGTCCGACATGTGCATGCTTCGCATCACCCACTTTCGCTCGATAGCGAAACTGATTGCCGTACTGGTCGGTCCGTTTCGACTCTTTGTAATCGGGCGAAATCGATTCAACGTCGAGCGAAGGCAAGGTGTGCAACTCAGCCGGCTCGGAAATGCCGTTGTGATTGGTGTCCTGCCACAGTCGCAGCGATGAGAAGATTACGTCTCTATGATCGATCACTCCGTCGCCGTTGCCGCCGTTCGCCGGCTTGTCGTATTCAGCCAGGGCGAGGAATCCATTCGGGGTAGCCGAGGGCGGCTGCGGCGTGACATCGCCGAACATCTCAGTGCCGTTGTCGATCAAGCCGTTGCCGTTCCGATCCAAGACCAGCCAGGCGTCGTCTGAGCCTGCTGTGGTCCATGCCAATCTTTCTTTCGCGCCATCCGAGTCGAGATCAAAA
>DATNNY010000407.1:0-4469 GCA_035601635.1 Pyrinomonadaceae bacterium | reverse complement strand
CCGGCTGAGCGCCCATCTGTCGTACTTCTCAGGAAACGAGGCTGAAGATGAAACGCTGTCCCCAATGTAATCGCACTTATACCGATGATGCCTTGAGCTTTTGTCTGGACGACGGCTCGCCGCTGCTCAGCGCGAGCGGCCCCATGTCCGATCCGGGCGCGACCGTGCAGTATCCTCAGCCCCGCGACACGAGTCCGCAGGCGACGATTGCTTTTAATCCCGGACAGGCCGCGCCGCCGCCGCCATCACCACCCACTCCGCCACCGTCATGGAATCCGATGCCGCCTTCGGCTCCGCAAAAGCGCAGCGCTTGGCCCTGGATACTAGGGATTGGCGCAGTCCTGGTCTTCATGGGTATTGGCGTGGTGATTCTGATTTTTGCGGTGGCCAAGATCGCCAACAACAATAACAATAATGGAAATTCTAACAACTCAAACAAAGTGGCGAACCGCAATGCAAACAAGAACACGAATGCGAATGCGGACGAAACAAACAGCAACGCGAACTCACGATCGAGCTTGACGTCATTTACCGATGATTTTTCAAGTAAGACCTGGGGCACCGGCGAATCGCAATTTGGCAACATTTGGTATCAGGACGAGGAATATCACATGCATGCGACCAAAGGCGGCTTTATTGTGATGTACGGGCCGGATAAGCCGGAGTATAAAACTGAGAATGCCACCGTCCGCGTAGGGTTGCGCAGCATCGACGGCAATCCACCTCTCACCGGATACGGACTGACCGTTCATGGAGAGAAGAAGGATGGCAAGCTGGAAGACTACGGTTTCTTGATTTACAACGGTGAAAATCCTAAATACAAAATCGTGCTGCATAAAGCCGGCGCCGAAACAAAAATGGTCGACTGGACGCCGAGCACTACCATTCGCACGGGCACCTCGCCCAACCAGCTTGAGGTCAGAATTCGCGACCTTAAGTTGGACTTCTATATCAATGGTCAATTCGTCACCTCTATTACCGACGAACAAACGTACCGCCGCGGACGCGTCGGACTCTACACCAGCGACGTGGGCGAAGTAGCCTTCGACGATCTTGAAATCAGCAGGTAACCTCCTTACCATGCGCGTAACGCTACGAGTCCTGGCGGGGCCCTATACGGGGCGCGAGTTCACGTTCGATCAGCATGACACCTTCCTGATTGGCCGGGCCGACACCGCTCATCTTTATCTGCCTGAAGACAGATTCTTTTCGCGCCATCATTGCCTGCTGGAGATCGCGCCGCCGCGTTGCTTTCTGCGCGACCTGGGATCGACCAACGGCACGTTCGTAAATGGGCAGAGAGTGCCGGAGGCTTTCCTGACCAGCGGCGATCGCGTGCAGGGCGGCCAGACCGTGCTCGAAGTTGAAGTGCAATCCGAGCAGCCGGTGACCGTAAATGGCATGGAGGCTCCGACTCTGACCCGGCCGACTCTGATCTCGGTCGATTGCGCTAATTGCGGACGTCGCGAGCAGACCGAAGCTTCACACGTCAACGAGAAGATGTCTTTCATTTGCGAAGATTGCCGCGAAGAACTGAAGCGCCAGCCGCAGCCCGTTCCCGGCTATCAGATGATCAAGTTGCTGGGCCGTGGCGGCATGGGCTGCGTGATGCTGGCTCAAGACGAAAAGACCGGACGCTCAGTTGCAATCAAGAGTTTGCTGCCCGAAGTAGCCGTAACCGAAGTCTCGCTCCGCCGCTTCATGCGCGAGATCCAGGTCGCTGCCGCCCTTGATCATCCGAACATTGTGCGCTTCCTCGAAAGCGGAACGAATAATGGCGCCGTCTATCTGGTCACTGAATACGTGGAAGGCTCAGACGCGGCGCGGCTGGCCGATGCACAAGGCGGCCGCTTACCGTTTCGCGAAGCAATCGATATTGTCTCTCAAGCGCTGGACGCTCTGGCTTACGCCCACAACAAGGGATACATCCATCGCGACATCAAGGAATCGAATATTCTAATTAGCGGCACAACTCCGAATTACGTCGCTAAACTGACGGATTTCGGACTGGCGAAAAGCTTCACCCAGTCAGGAATGAGCGGCATAACGATGGCGGGTGACATGGCCGGAACGTTCGCCTATATGCCCCCGGAACAAATCAGGGACTTTCGCAACGTCCGTCCCACTTCGGACATCTATGCGATTGGCATGACGGCTTATAGCCTGCTGGCCGGTGAAACCGCGCTTGACCTCGGTCCCCACAATGACATCGCCGGCACCGTCAAGGCCATTTTTGAAGGTAAGGTTATTCCCCTGCGCCAGCGTGCCGCCGAAGTACCGCAACAGGTCGCTGAGGTAATCGAGCGCGCCCTCGCCAAGGATCCCGCGGACCGCTGGCAATCCGCCGCCGCGATGCGCACCGCACTAATGCATGCCGCGTGAGTTGAAAGCTGATCCTTGCCCTGACGCAACCTTGCTCGTCGCTGCGGCATCCGTTAAGATTACCGAACGACGAACGCGTCGCGAACGGATTAATGAGCTCCCCTAATCGATCAATGGGCTACGGTCTTATTTTCTCGTGAGGTTTTAAGTGAAGAAAAAATTCTCGCTGGCGCTGGTGGCGCTCATGCTGCTTTCTCTGGTTGTCCCGGCTCTTGTTCTTGCGCAGCAAAAACACGATCAATCCAATAGTTCGGCCGGAACAAATACGGGCAAGACGACCGCTCCAGGGACTGGGCCAGGGCGACGTCCGCGTCGCGCCCCGGGCATTCCGACTACCGCAGTAGCCCAGGATTTCAGCGAAGCCCTGAGCGTCATCCAGGAGCACTACGTAGACGGCAAGAAAATTGATTTCAACGCCGTCTATAAGTCATCGATCATGGGCATGCTGCGGGTGCTGGATCCCCATTCGAACTACTTTGACAAGGAAGAGTTCGATGAAATGAAGACGGATCAGCGCAGCGAATACCTTGGTATTGGGGCGTCCATCCAGAACTATCTGATTGGCGAGTCGGTCGATACCTATGTGGCCGCGACCTTCCAGAACGCACCGGCTTCGCGCGCAGGACTGCGGTATGGCGACCGTATCGACGCAGTTGACGGAGTATCGATGCATGCCAAGGCATCCGCCGAAGTGCGCGACAAGATTCGCGGGCCTCGCGGCAGCCACGTTAAGTTGACGATTACTCGCGCCAACACAGGCACGTCCGATACGGTGGAAATCGTTCGCGACGCTGTATCGCAGCCTTCAGTGCCCGACGCGTACATGATTCGTCCCGGCGTCGGCTATATCGACATGAAGCACGGGTTCAACTATGACACCGCGGAAGGATTGCAGTCAGCGCTGGACTTCCTGCACGCGCGCGGCATGAACTCGCTCGTGCTTGATCTGCGGGACAATCCGGGCGGATTTCTCGAACAGGCTATTCACGTAGCTGAAACTTTTCTGCCGACGGGCCAATTGATTCTGAGTCAGAAGGGCCGAAACGGCATGAACGATCACGAGTACAGATCGCGCAACCCCGATCCCGACCGGACGCCGCTGGTAATTCTGGTCAATGACTTCACGGCCTCGGCTTCTGAGATTGTGGCTGGCGCGATGCAGGATCACGACCGGGCCTTCATAGTAGGGCAGACCAGTTTTGGCAAAGGGCTGGTGCAAAGCATTATCCCGCTCGAATACGGCGCCGGACTCACCCTGACTTCGGCGAAATACTTCACGCCATCGGGCCGTTTGATTCAGCGCGATTATTCAGATGGCGGTTTCTATAACTACATCTATCGCGGCGGCACGCTCCGAGACAAAGACGAACAGGGCAAACCCATCGGGCCGGCCAGTCGCACTGATACCGGCAGACCAGTGTATGGCGGCGGGGGCATTACGCCCGACGAAGCCGTCAAGCCGCAACTCCTGACCCCCATCCAGGGCCGTCTGCGCGATCCGATCTTCTTCTTTTCGCGTGACGCCGCAACCGGGCGGGTAGCGGGTCTGGATAGATACAAGGTCGATCGCGCAATCGAGTTTGGCCACGATCTGGAAGCTACCGACTATCCGATGAACGACGCGGTATTCAACGCCTTCAAGGCTTATGTAGCCAAAGATGCGAACTGGAAGACGTTCGTACCGGTACTCGATCGCAATCGGTCTTTCATCGAGCAGCAGATAAGATTCCAACTAGCGACCGCGGCTTACGGCACCGTCACTGCGATTCAGGTGCTGACCAAAGAAGATCCGCAAATCGCCAAAGCAATAGAAGTGGTACCCCGCGCGCGAGACCTGGCGATGGCCGCCACCCGGGCCCGGCTGCAACAGCCTTAGCGATCAATCTATTTCCACGAAACGTTTAGAGGCGAGCAATTGCTCGCCTCTCTTTTTAGTGCGCCCGGGAGGGCGCACTCACTAGGGAGTGAAAGTCTCCTACGAACCCGACAGGGGGAATCGTTAGCTGGACGGCAAGGGTGTCCATCGCGAGGTGGAATCTGAAGGAAGCCGCAGGCAAAGCGCTGGTCTGACGAACAGAAATCGCATA
>DATNNY010000406.1:0-9086 GCA_035601635.1 Pyrinomonadaceae bacterium | reverse complement strand
GAAGTGCAGCGCGGAAAGCCCGCTACGAACGACAAAGACAGCGATAAAGGAAAGCTCGCGGAGATTTTGCGCCGGCCGGAATACAGCAAACCACCCACGCCTGAAGACAGCGCGCTTGGCCGCCTCTGGACCAGATTTTTGCGTTGGCTTTTCAGCTTGTTTCCCAACACGAAGCCCATCACGCCGGGCGGTTCTCCCTTTATCTCGGGGCTCGCTCAAATCGTCATTGTCCTGGCTTGTCTGGGCGTCATTGCGTCTCTGATCTGGAAGTTTGGGCCGCGCTATTTGAGCAACCGCCGCGCCAGGAAAAGACCAAAGCGCGAGGCGCGCATTGTCTTGGGAGAGCGGCTTGAGGCGGATCAGACATCGGCGGATTTGCTGGCCCAGGCTGAGGCGTTGGCTCGGAATGGAGATCTGCGAGCAGCTATTCGCAAAGCCTACATCGGCCTCTTGTGCGAGCTTGGAGATCGCAAAGTCGTAAGTCTGGCTCAGCACAAAACAAACAGAGATTATCTGAATTCAGTGCGCGACAGAACGCCTCTATACAATTCTATGCGGAAGCTGACGAGCAGTTTCGAACTTCATTGGTATGGTTTCCAGCCGGCCGCTCAAAGCGATTGGCTCGAGTTTCGCATCGGTTATCAACAGGCTCTGAAAGCAGGTTCGGCAGGATAAGAAAGATTTTTGATTCAGTCTCCAGGTTATGCGTCAACGTCTCGTCATTATCATCGCGCTCATCGTTGTCGTAGGCGTCTTGATCCTGATCAACGCCGCGTCGTACGTAAAGGTAGAGCAATCCGCTGACTCAGAAACGTCGCCGGACCGGTCGACTTTGAATGCCGGCGCCACCGGTACCCGGGCGCTTTACGACTTCCTGCATGAATCCGGTTATCAGGTAGCACGCTGGCGCGAATCGACGGATTCTCTACTCAGTGTTAGTGGACCAAAACCGGCAACGATCGTAGTAGTCGGCCGGACTCTCGTTCCTTTTTCACAGTCCGAGAGCAAAGAACTCTTGCACTGGGTTGAGAACGGCGGCCGCCTGGTGCTGATCGATCGCAACCCCGATCACAGTCTGTTGCCATGGTCCGGTGACTGGGCAATCGGCGTAGCCATGACAGCCTTCCCCTGGACGGATGTAGATGCGACCAATTTTGAACAAATGACAACCGGAGTGAAGCCGGTGCCTCCGACCCAGCCAACGTTAGTGGCGCGTGATGTCTCACAGATCCTGCCGTCGCGTTTTGCCGGCACTATCACTATTGACGCCGCCAGAAAGAGTGACAAAAAGGGCAAAGACAAAGCCGCGGGTGGAGAGACTGAAGAACCATCCGATGAATCCGCAGCGCCGGAAACGCCGACGCCGGAACCTGGCGGCTATGGCCCCATGTCTGACAAGACTCAACCGTCGGCAGTCTCGCCCGCGCCGGTCGTTAATTTCGTCCAGACGAGCGGCGCTCTGCTGGTCGAGTATCCGCACGGCAAAGGGCGCATCGTGCTGCTTTCTGATCCGTTCATCGTTGCCAACAATGGGATCAGCCGCGCAGACAATCTCCAATTGGCTGTTAACGTCGTCACCGGCGACGGCGGGCTGGTCGCGTTCGACGAGTTTCATCAGGGCCGCTCAGCCACGCATAACGCGTTAATTCAATATTTCGAGGGCACTCCGGTCCTGGCAATTTGCGGACAATTTGTTTTACTCGGGTTGATGGTAATTTGGTCTCGTGGAATTCGCTTCGCGCGTCCTTTGCCTTTACCTCATGTGGATCGCCGGTCGAGTTTGGAATTTGTCGCCTCGATGGCCGAGCTGCAACAGCGCGCTCGCGCCCACGACCTGGCCCTGGAAAACATTTACGGGCGAGTACGGCGCGTGCTGGTGCGCCACGCCGGCGTGAACCACAATAGCCCGCGCGCGGAAATTGCGGCGCGGGTAGCGGCCCGCTCAGGGATCAACCAGCAGAAGCTGGAAACGCTAATGCGAAATTGTGAAGAAGCCATTAACGGAGTGCCGACAAACGCGAAAGAATCGCTGCGCATGGTCAGACAACTGCGTCAGATCGAATCCGCGCTCGGCCTGGGAACGCGAGAGCGCGATGCCAAGCAAGCAGCCGAAGAGATCTGACGCCAGGTCGCTGTCGGCGACAAATTCTGGTTTATCCCCGTAACCTCAGAGGTAAGAAAAAGGCGGAGCCGCAAACTGCGGTTCCGCCTCTGGTTTAGTGTTCAGGTTGAAATCTTAGAACGTCAGCTTCAAACCCGCCCGCATGTTCCGGTTGCCACCATTGGTTTGGGCGAAGTTGTAGAAAGATCCTGCCCCCGAATTAAGACTGGCGGCAGGGATGGCAGTGAACTGCTTGTGGTTGAAAACATTGAAAGCGTCAAGGCGAGCTTCAAGTCTGACGCTCTCGCTAATGCGGAACGCTTTGAAGAAGCTCATATCAAAGTTCATGGTCCGCTGAGCATGTTCAGTGTTACGTCCAATCGTGGCCAGGCCGGGCATAATCAAGGACGTTCCGGTATTCGTAGCAACCTGAACCGCAAACACGTCGTTGCGGGTAACACAGCCACTGCCGGCAGTGGCCGAGAGTTCAGGGCTGCGAAGTCCGCTGGCGCACAAAGTATCGATTACTCCGCGCGTGTTGTGGGGCTTGCTGGCATTTCCGATGTCCGGACGATCGGGGCCGGTTTGGCCGTCGCCATTTCGATCCAGACCGTTTATCAAAGTAAACGGAGCGCCGGATTGAATCACGGTAATGCCGGCAACTCGCCATCCGCCGGCGATCTGACTCAACCATCCCTCTCGCGGACCGGGAATTTCCCAGATGTAATTAATAGCCACGCGGTGTCTGCGATCATAGTCGGAATTCGCATAATCCATCTTTAGGCCCGGGCCCTGGGCCGGTGGAACGGAAGCCAAGGAAGAATTCGTTTGATCCGTCGCGAAGACTTCACTGATTTGATCCAACAGATGTGACCACGTATACGAGGTATTGATCTGGAAACCACGTGAGAGTCGTTTGTCTACCCGCAGCTGCATTGAGTGATAATTTGAATTCGCGCCGCTGCTCCGATACCTGCGAATTCCAAAGTTCGGGAAAAGGCGCGCTCCAGTGCTGGGATTGACGATTGGGTTCAGATCTTCACTGACGAAAAGTTTTCGTCCCGCAGAACCAACGTAAGAAGCATCGACAATGAACCGGCCCGGTAATTCCCTTTGCAAACCGACCGACCAACGCTGCGTATAAGGATTTCGCACGTTAGGGTTGAAAACCGACGTCTGGGTCGAGTTGGCCGTCGTCAGAGTGGGCGCCACAGTAGGAATTGCTCCCGGGAAAAAGTTTGCGGTGCCACGGCCAGTGGCGGCTCCGGTGGTTGTAACTGAGAAGTTGTTCGGCGCGTCCGCCGCGATATTCGAGAGCAGATTGTTAAAGAAGGTATCGTAGGTAACCTGATAACCCATGCGAATGACCCCCTTATTCTCACCGAAGAGCCAGCGCATCGGACCGCGCGCGCCCCGGGGCGCGTAAGCTAAACCCAAAATCGGTCCGAAGTTGTTATTGTCTGGTTTGACTTTGTTCGGCACCAGGAACTGGGCTGGATCGAAACCGGCAAAAGCCGGAAACCTGAAAGCGCTATTGGCCGGCTGGCCGAAGTTCTCGTAGCGCGTGCCAAGTGTAAGCGTCAAATCCTGCGTGGCTTTCCAGGTATCCTGGAAGAAATAACTCTGGCGGAAAAGATTTGGATGGTAGATTGGTTGGCCGATGTTGATGTTGGCATTTCCGTTCGCGCCACTGAAATTATCAATAAAGTTAGCCAGCGCCGCGAATCCCCCTCCGTTCGCAAACCCAAACGAACCGCGTTCATTGAAAGGCGGGTGCTGTTGGGCGACCTGCTTCAGGAACTCTACACCGAAGCGGAAGGTGTGCGTCCCGTAGGTCTTGGTCATTGTGTCCTGCACCAGATAGTTTTTGGCAATGCGGAACTGGGGAATGTTGGTGGCGATGCCAACTGCCGACAGATTAGTGATGCCGATGTTCGGCAGCGTGAAAGCCAAGGCCGGATCGGTCGGCGAAATCGGGAAGTTGAAATTGATTAGGCCATAAGGAGAGACACGAAGTTCGTTGGTCAGTGATGGGGAAACGACCCAGGTATGCGTCACCAGGAAGTTCCGGGAAAAGCCGACGAAGTCTCTGGTAAAGAACGGAGAGTTCATGGCAGAAGCAGGATTGATGTTGTTATCGTCAATGTAACGGAAGGCCAGTTGGTGTTTGTCGTTTATTTTGTGATCGACTCGAAGCACCCACTGACGATCATTCGACAGAGAGGGTGCGGATATTTGAACCAAACCCGTTTCGACAGTTCCCCGGTTGACCACGGCTCCCAAGCCATTCGGTCCAGTGCCTAGCGCGATAGTCTGCAGCGTGTTTTGGCCTCGAGCAGCTCCAATCGCTGTCAGATAGAGGTCAACGCGCGGGTTGGTTCCAGCCGGAAACATCGCCAGCAACTGATTTACACCGTTTTGAGTGGGGACGCGAAATCCACTGCCTCCGAATACAGTCGTCGAACGAAATCTGTCGTATTGAAGACCAAAGAAGAAGAAGGTCCGATCTTTACCAGAGCTAAGCGCTCGGCCGCCTTCGCCGAACCTGGGAAGCGGCAACGGTCCGCCAATCGTGCCGCCGAAAATGTTTTCCGTGAAGACGCCCGGCTTCGTCCTTCCGGCATTGTGATCATTGGTGCTGAGCGCGTTGAACCATTGGGAAAGAATTAACCACCTCATCGTGCCATGAAATTGGTTGTTTCCTGATTTGGTAATCAGATTAAATACGCCGCCGCCCGCACGGCCGAATTCAGCGCTGAATAAGCCCGTCTGAAGCGAGACCTCAGCCACTGCATCTTCGTTGTTGATCTGGTTTGCGGGTCCAGTCACCGAGATGTCGTTGTTCTCGGTCCCATCAATCAAATAGTTATTGCCGCGAGGCCGCTGACCGTTGACTGAGAACTGGGAAGCGTTACCAAATTGAGATCCCCCCGTCGCAGTTGCCACGCCTGGTAGAAGCCGGCCCAGGTCGTAAGGATTCAGGTTGGTGCTCGGCAAATCCCGGACTTGGGTGGTGCTGAAGTTTCCGCCGCGCACCGGGTCGCTGGTTTGCAGGAGGTCGCCAGAGGCCGCGTTGACGTTTACCGTCTCTTCAGTGGTGCCTACTTCCAACTTCACATCGATGTTGGCGATTCTGTTGGCTTGGATCTCAATACCGGTGTTCGTCAAAGTCTTGAAGCCCTTGTGTCTGATGGTGAGGTCATAAACCGCGAGATCCACTGCGTCCAACCGGTATAATCCAGAATCATTGGTCGCCGTGGTGCGGACTTGATTGGTAGCCGCGTTCTTAAGTTCGATCTCCGCGCCCGGAACAACGGCGCCGTTTTGATCCGTTACCAGGCCGGTAACTGTTCCTTTACTGGTCTGTGCGGACACACTTAACAAGGCGCCTGTCACCAGGCTCAAAACCAGAAGTGCCATGAAAGACCCAGGGATTCTTCGTTTCATTTTCACTACCTCCATAACAAATTTTTGTTTGCTGTTCGGTTCACAAGTTTCGGAAAAGAAAAAGCCGGATCGTTGCTCAGTTACACTTGAAAGGTATCTTCAGAAGGAATAAGAAAAAAGGAAAAGACGAAGACGAGTTAAGCAAGTATTGCACCATAGAGACAGGCCCTGAATTTCTAAAAAAGATCCGGTCTTGTTGTTGCCCCGGCCTCAAGTCGCATGGAGTTTTGGATTTTAATCCGAAAATCTGTATCGCCGCCGGCTTGAAGAGTCGGTCGTCAGAGGCCTTTGATAGGCTCAAGTGCGGATGAAGCTCGTGATAGAATCCCGCCCTGAAATGTGTTGCAGCGAATCTGATCTTGGGTCCAACGCTAATTATATTCAAAACCGGCTGCTCAATTGATTCCAAAATGCCTGAATATCTCTCTCAAACAATCGCCTACATTCAAAACGAACTGCGCAAAGTAATCGTGGGCCAGGATGGGCCCATCGAACAAATCCTGGTCGCACTGTTGGCCGAAGGCCACGCGCTAATCGAAGGCGTGCCCGGTACAGCCAAGACGCTGACGGTGAAAACGCTGGCGCGCATCGTCAACGCCGGCTTTGGACGCATTCAGTTCACCCCGGACCTGATGCCTTCGGACATCACCGGCACCAACGTCTTTAACATGGGCTCGTCCAGCTTTAGTTTGCGGCGCGGGCCGGTTTTCACCGACATCCTGCTCGGTGACGAGATCAATCGCACGCCACCCAAGACTCAGGCTGCACTGCTTGAGGCGATGGAGGAACGGCAGGTGACAATCGACGGTGAGCTATACCCGCTGTCGCCGATGTTCACGGTGCTGGCGACTGAGAATCCAATCGAGTATGAAGGAACATATCCTTTGCCTGAGGCTCAACTCGATCGTTTCCTTCTCAAGATTTTGCTTCCCTATCCTTCCGCCGAGGAAGAGCATCAGGTCGTCGCGCGGTGGGACGCGGGGTTCAATGCACGGCGGCTCGATCAAGTCGACATCCAGCCGCTAAGTGAAGCCGACGCCATTCCGCGCTGTCGCGCCGAAGTGCGCGCGATGCGAGTCGAGCCGGGCGTGCAGCGTTACATCGTCGACGTGGTCCGCCGTACTCGCGATCATCCGGCGGCACATTACGGCGCCAGCCCGCGCGCCGCGGTCGCTTTGCTCTTATGTGCGAAAGCTCTGTCGGCAATTCGCGGCCGCGACTTCTCGACTCCGGACGATGTGCGCGACATCGCCCGGCCCGTGCTGCGACATCGTCTGACCCTGAGAGCGGAGGCCGAACTCGACGGCGCCACGCCGGACTCGGTGATTACGGATATTCTGCAGAGCGCGGAAGTTCCGCGTTGACCTGCGCTTTTAAGCCGCGCTTACTTCAAATCACCGATCAATGCGCTTCACCTTTACCAAACTCTTCTACGCCCTGCTCGCCGTCGGCTTCGTGCCGCTCTCTCTTTCATGGAGCCGGCCAATGCTGCGCTGGGTGGCACTGACTTACGATCTCGCTCTGATTGCTTTTGCGATCTTCGATGCGAGGAACAGCAAGTTGTCCTCGAGAGTACGCATCGAGCGACATTTTGGCGGCCGCTTTGCGGTCGGCGCCGAAACCGAAGTGCGCATCGAGTTTACCAATCAACTGCCGCGCGACATTTCCTTGATTATTAAAGACGAATACCCGCCGCAGATGAAACTGTCCGGCGCGCGTGAAGCGCGGGTGGACGTTGAAGGGCAAACTACTGCCGCGCTGGTCTACAGTTTGACTCCGCCAAAGCGGGGCCGCTTCGAGTTCGGCTTGATTGCGGCCCGGTATCTTTCGCGTTGGCGTCTGGTGTGGACACAAACACGCGTGGGCGCTTCCATCACCGTTAAGGTCTATCCCAACATGCGGCGCGCGCGCGAAGCCGAATTGCGGGCGCTGGGTGCGCGTTCGTTTGTCGCGGCGCGGCGCAAATCACAATGGCGCGGTGAAGGCCGGGACTTTGAATCGCTGCGCGACTATGTTAGAGGCGACGAGCGGCGCCATATCTCCTGGACTGCCACCGCGCGGCGCGGGAAGCTGGTCACGCGTCAGTATCAGATGGAGCGCGACCAGACGATTCTGATTGCTCTGGACGCCGGGCGTCTGATGACCGCGCGCATCGAAAACGAAACTAAACTGGATTCAGCGGTGCACGCTGCGCTGGCGCTGATGTCCGCGGCCGCGCGCGCCGGCGACAACGCGGGCCTGCTGGTTTTCGGCCGGCGGATTCAGGCCTATTTGCCGCCCAAGCGAGGGGCCGAACATTTGGATGCCGCGCTGGAGGCCCTGTACGCGGTCGAGCCGGAAATGATCGAGCCCAGTTACTCCCGCGCTTTCGAATTTGTCGCGGCTAACAGCCGGCGGCGTTCACTGGTCGTCGTGCTCACTGATTTGGTCGATGAAGAAGGCTCGCGAGAACTGCTGGCGTCTTTGAAGCTGTTGCGGCCGCGTCATCTTCCGCTGGTCGTAACGATCGCGGATCGAGATCTAAAGGCAGTGGTGCGTGAGGCACCCCAGAACGAAAGCGAACTGTTCCGGCAATCCGTCGCCGAAGAAATTATTCACCTGCGCGAAGCTGCTCTGCGTTTGGTTGAGGCACAGGGTGGGTTGGCCCTGGATGTGACCGCCGCTGCGTTAGCGCCGAGATTGTTGGAAACGTATCTGAGAGTTAAGGAGCGTGGGCTGCTTTGAAAATCCCAATCGTTTAGAGGCGGGCTACTGCCCGCCACTCGCTGTAAATCTTGTTCTCCAGTTTAAACGGCGGACTTGTCCGCCGAATAATTGGCAGCCGGACAAGTCCGGCTTCTAGACGACTGTGACGGGCGGGCAGTAGCCCGCCTCTAAACATTCTATTCTTCTGAGGGGCCTCTCCCGGCCAACAACAAATACGAATACAACGCAATCCCGGTGAGCACGCCGATTCCGATCTTGATCACCGGACTAATAGGTTGAGGCGAAATAAATCCCTCGATCGTTCCGGCCACCACCAGCAAAGGCACGCAGCCGACGATCAAACGCACGGCTTCCATACCTCGCGATTTAAGCGCGTCGCCGCGCGAAAGATCGCCGGGCATCAAAAGAGAAGTGCCAATCAGCAGCCCTGCGCCGCCCGCGATAAAGATACACGACAGCTCGATCACACCATGGCCCACAACAAAGCCAAGCAGCAGATCGTTTCCGAACCCGGCCCGATAAACGAGCGCAATGATCGCGCCAAAGTTCGCGCCGTTGAACGCCAGGACATACAAGGTGCCGACGCCCAGCATTGCGCCCAGGGCAAAGGCATAGAAGGTAACGCGAATGTTATTGGTGAAGATTTGGCTCGAAGCGATTTGGTTCGCTTTGTTCGCTGATTCCCACCAATGTCGATGAGTTTCAATGTTCTCGGCTCGCCAAAGCGGATCGACGCCGGCGAATTCAGAAAAGTCCGCATCGTGGCGGGTGCCAAAAAATGCGATCGCGCTGAACAAAGCAAATACACCAAACGCCGTGGCTGTATAACGCC
>DATNNY010000405.1:0-2305 GCA_035601635.1 Pyrinomonadaceae bacterium | reverse complement strand
TCGGTGATGAAGCCCATCTTCGTCAGGCAGCTTCCCAGCTTGCCTCCATTGGCACGCTGAAACTCCAGCGCTTTTTGGAGCTGGTCCTGCGTGATCAGGCTTTCCTTAACCAGTATTTCGCCCAGACGGACGGACATCCGCAGCACTCCCGACGGGTTTTCACCCAGGGCCCACCTTAACAAATGCTGATGTAGAGAGTACGCAGAATTTGCGGTTCGGTTCTGAAATGGCTAATACCTGACCGCAAGGGCAGGTACGATGGAAAGAGTACAGGCCGGAATCTTGACTTGCTTCGGTGCGACAGCTATCGTGCCTGATAGATGGTTGCGAAGCACATCCCGGCATTTTCTGCTCACCCCCGCGCATGGCTGACCAAAATTGTCTGTGAGGTTTGCCACAGACGGGGCTTCGCAATTTTGCTCCGCTCCCACTCGCCCAATTTGCCATGAGTCATCTGGACAATCGGCAACGCTGGGGACTGGTTATCGGCGGAATCCTGCTGACGCTGCTGCTGGCTGCCGTTTTCACGTTCGGGTCGCTGAACGTGCCCTTCGAGCTCAAGGATTGGCGCGCTCGGATGCCGCTATTCGCGGTATCGAGTTTCATTACCGCGGCGTTCCTGGTGTTCGGACTCATCCTCGCGCGCACTGTCCTGCGCCTTTGGGTGGAACGCAGCAGGGAGCAGCTCGGAGCGCGCTTCAAGACCAAGATGGTTGTCGGCGCGATGGCTATCTCGCTCTTGCCGATCATCTTCATGTTCATCGTCAGCTACTCGCTGATCAATCGCAGTTTGCTGCTCTGGTTTCCTAAACCGCTGGAGATTGCTTCAGACGAAACGCAAAAGCTACTGAATGATCTGGGGCGCGCGCAGCTGCCTCGGCTTCGCGGGATGGCCGAACAAGTCCGGGAAGAAACCGCGCAACCGGGCGGCGATTTCTTGCGGCATGCGCTTGCGCGGGGGGCGGACGCCGTTTGGATTCTGGATGCGAATGGCAAACCGGTGCGCGGCGGAATCGCGTGCGACAACCAGCCGGAGGATCGCCGCACGGTTTGCCAGCAGTCCGGAGTCCTTGGGAACTTTGCACGCTCGCTGCCCAGTGGAGTGGAAATCTGGGATGCAGATGGAAAAAGTTATTTTGCCGCACGGGTTTCGATGCCGCAGGGCGGGCGGCCGGCAGGATTCATCGTCACGGCACACCGCACCAGCCCCGGCATCCTCACGAGCCTCGCGGCCATCCAGTCGCAAACGCGCGAGTACTACAAGGCAAAGCAGGATTTGCGCGCGCTGAAGCGGCAGATGCTTCTGATCCTGCTTCTCTTCACGGTGCTGCTGGTGTTCGCGGTGATGTGGATCGCTCTGTTTCTTGCGAAACAGGTGACCGTGCCCATTCAAGCGCTGGCGGAGGGTACGCGCGAAGTCTCCACGGGCAATTTCGAATACCAGGTACCTGAGCAATCGCAGGACGAATTGGGAGTCCTGGTGCGTTCGTTCAACACCATGACCACGCAGTTGCGCGACAGCCGCTCGCAGATCGATCAATTCACGCGAAATCTGCAACAGGCGGTGCAAGAACTCGAACGTCGCCGGCAACTCATGGAGACGGTGCTGGAGAATATTCCGACCGGGGTAATTTCGCTGGATTCCACGGGTGCGATTCTTCGCTCGAATAAGTCGGTCACGCGGATGTTCGGCGGCGGGCCCGGCGATTCGTTCTCGCTCGAAAGTATCCTGGGCGGGGACGCCGGGCGCATGGTGCAATCGCTGATGCGCCGGTCGCTGCGCATGGGAGTGGTTTCGCGCGAAATCGAAACCGTTGTCTCGGGGCGCGTGCTGCATCTCGCCGTAACCGTAAGCTCGCTTGGGCCGCGCCGCGCCAATTCCGGTTTTGTGCTGGTTCTCGATGATCTGACGGAAATGTTGCGCGCCCAAAAGTCGGCGGCATGGCAGGAAGTGGCGCGCCGCATCGCGCATGAGATCAAGAATCCGCTCACTCCGATTCAACTTTCTGCGCAGCGCCTGTCACGGTTCTTGGACCGCCGGGAGATTTCTCAGACTGCTTCCCCGCGGGACTCGGAGCTGACAAATCTGGTTCAGGAATGTTCCCGGCTGATCGAACGGGAAGTTTCCACGCTCGCCGCGCTCGTGAATGAATTCTCGCAATTCGTGCGCTTCCCAACCGCGAAGCTTTTGCCGACGAACGCGAACACCATTGTCAAGGAAGCGTTGGAGGTATTCTCTGGCCGGCTGGATGGCATCCTGCTCAAGACGACTCTTGCAGAAAATCTCCCGACCGTCCGGGCGGAC
>DATNNY010000404.1:0-7201 GCA_035601635.1 Pyrinomonadaceae bacterium | reverse complement strand
CTTTCATTCAAGAGCTGATTGTACCACGCGAGGCGGTCTATTTCGGTGGAAGTTTAGGGAGCTGGAAGCCGACGATATCACGCAACTTTCTTTGATTCTGCGCCAGGAATCTCACGAGCTGCCTGTTCCGCTTTTTTCGAGCCGTTACGTTTCACATTCAGCAAAGGCTTAAGCACCTGCCCGGTGTGCGAGCGGCGCACGGCGGCAACTTCTTCAGGGGTGCCGCTGGCTACGACGCGGCCGCCATGCGTGCCGCCTTCGGGTCCCAGGTCAATGATGAAATCGGCGCTCTTAATCACGTCGAGATTGTGCTCGATGACGATCACCGTATTGCCCAGGCTTACCAGCCGCTGCAGCACGTCGAGCAACTTATGCACGTCGGCAAAGTGAAGGCCGGTGGTCGGCTCATCGAGAATGTAAATCGTTCGTCCGGTGGCCCGCTTGGAAAGTTCCTTGGCCAGCTTAATCCGCTGCGCTTCGCCGCCCGAAAGCGTCGTGGCTGACTGGCCAAGTTTGATATAGCCGAGGCCGACGTCCAAAAGCGTCTGCAGCTTTGGCTTAATCTGCGGAATGTTTTCCAACAGCGGCAGGGCCTCTTCGACGGTCGCGTCCAAAAGTTCCGCGATCGATTTTCCTTTGTACCTGACCGCCAGTGTCTCGCGATTGTAACGAGCGCCGCGGCAAACATCGCAGAGCACGTAGACATCGGGAAGGAAATTCATCTCGATGCGTTTGAGACCATCGCCTTCGCACGCCTCACAACGCCCGCCTTTGACGTTGAACGAGAAGCGCCCGGGTTTATAACCGCGCTCGCGCGACTCCGGCAGCATGGCGTACAGCTCGCGAATCGGCGTAAACAATCCGGTGTACGTCGCGGGGTTCGATCGCGGCGTGCGGCCAATCGGCGACTGGTCGATCTCGATTACCTTGTCGACGTGTTGCAGTCCTTCTATTGACTCATGCGCTCCCTGTTCCAACACCGAATCATAGAGACTTCGCGCCAGCGCCGGGTAGAGAATGTCCGCGACCAGAGTCGATTTTCCCGACCCGGAAACGCCGGTCACCACGGTCAACAAGCCCAGCGGAAAAGACACGTCCAATTCTTTTAAGTTGTTGTGACGCGCGCCGCGAACCGTGATCGCCTTGCCGTTGGGCGAACGGCGATGGATCGGAACCGGGATCTTCCGCCGGCCGCTAATGTAAAGCCCCGTGATCGAATCCGGATTATTAGCGACATCGCCGGGCGTTCCCAGCGCTACGACCGCGCCACCGTGCGTGCCCGCGCCCGGACCCAGGTCAACTACATAGTCGGCTCGCCGAATTGTCTCCTCGTCATGTTCAACCACCAGCACCGTGTTGCCGAGATCGCGCAGCACCGACAGCGTGTCGAGCAGACGACGATTGTCCCGCGGATGCAAACCAATTGAAGGCTCGTCCAGGACGTAGAGCACCCCGCGCAGTTGCGAACCTATCTGCGTCGCCAGCCGAATTCTCTGCCCTTCCCCGCCCGATAAAGTTGCTGACGGACGATCGAGTGTCAGGTATCCAAGTCCGACTGTCTCGAGAAAACGAAGACGCGACCTGATCTCTCGCAGAATCAATCCGGCGATCCTTTCTTCTCGCTCGCGCAGCCTGACTTGATCGAAGGCCTTGATAGCATCTTCGATTGTCATTGACGTGTAGTCCGCAATGCCGCGTCCCCCGACGCGCACGGCCAAAGAATCGGATCGCAGCCGGCGGCCGTTGCACTCACGACAGACCGACGGCGAAACCATTTCTTCCAGGGCCACGCGGACTTTTTCCGACGGCGGACTATTCAAACGTTCACGCAACCACGGCAGAGCGCCTTCCCAATAGCTCTTGTACGAATACAGGCCCTGTTTGAATTTCAGTTGGGCTGAGAGTCCGTTAAAAAATCCGGCGCGAACATCGTTAGGCAGATTCCGAAATGTCGTCCTGTGATCTACTTTGAAGTGTTCGATAACCGCGAGCAAAGCGCTGCGGAGATAAGCCGAGCCGGCCTTATCCGCCAGACCCAGGAAAGGAATTCGTTCCGCCGGATCATCCACATTCGCAACCAGTTTTTCCGAATCGATTTCGAGCACAGTGCCGAGACCGTGACAATGCTTGCAGGCACCGTACGCCGAGTTGAACGAGAACGAGCGAGGCTCAAGCGGCGGCACGTTGATCCCGCAATTCACGCAGGCCATCTTTTCTGAATACAGTTTTTCTTCACCGTCAATCACGGAAACCAGCACGGCGCCGTTCGTTAGTTTCAAGGCCGTGCGAATTGATTCGCCGAGCCGTTCGTTGATACCGGTCTTAATTAATAACCGATCAACCACGGCTTCGATCGAGTGATTGCGGCGCTTATCGAGACGTATTTCTTCATCAAGCGAGCGAAGTTCGCCGTCGATGCGCGCGCGGATAAATCCATCGCTGGCCAGCTTCGCCAGCTCTTTCTTGAATTCGCCTTTGCGGCCGCGCACAATCGGCGCCAGAATCATCACCCGCTCGCCGCCCGGCAATGACAGCACGTCCTGCAGAATCTGGTCGACACTCTGTCGCGTAATCGCCGCGCCGCACTGGTAACAGTGAGGCAAGCCAATTGACGAAAAGAGCAGACGCAGATAATCGTAGATCTCTGTGACCGTACCTATGGTAGAGCGTGGACTGCGGGCGACCGTCTTTTGCTCAATCGAGATTGCCGGCGACAAACCTTCCACCGAATCGACATCGGGCTTTTCCAATTGATCCAGGAATTGTCGCGCGTAGGCCGAGAGCGATTCCACATAGCGCCGCTGGCCTTCGGCATAGATGGTGTCGAATGCCAGCGATGACTTACCCGAGCCCGAAAGGCCCGTAATCACGGTCAACTTGTCGCGGGGAATATCGACGTCAATGTTCTTGAGGTTGTGCTGCCGAGCACCTCGAACGGTGATGCGATCAATTGCCATAGGCCTTGACACCGATGCTCTGCGTCACAGAGAAGAATGTTGCGCGATGCAGAACACGATATTCTAACGAGTACCATCAGAGTGGGCAAGCAGCGGCTGGACTGTGGATTGTCAGGGGCGCGGCACAGTCATGACTGCCGTTGCGGTTGGCGTTGGGCGATGGCTCCGCACCCTCGGCGGTCTCAGCGGTGAATAACTTTCAAAGACATTCACGTTAGAGACGCCTAGGACCCAGAGGCAGCGCAGAGAATTACGAGACCGCCTTTTCGGCGACGTGGTCGATCAATTGTCTGATGAGATCGCGAACTACTGGATCTTTCTCGGTAGCAAGAATGCGTTCGAGAATCGGTTCTGAAAACCGCCCGTATTTCCGAATAGCCAGAATCGCTTCGCCGCGAGCCTTAGGATCGCCTAGCATGCTCACCTTTTGTTGCACGGACTTTTCCATCTCAGGCGTGATGACTTCGGCGCGGCCCACCAGCACGCGGACCAGTTGGGTGGGTTTTGGATCGATGGCGATGGGAAGGACTGTATCGGTAGTCTCTCGCGGCAGAACGTAAAAGACCCGCACGCCTTCTTCAAACCAACTGGAGCGCCAGGTCTTGATCATCGCGTCAGCTTCTTTTTCGTAAAGGCCAGAGGCGAGCAGCGTTTTCTTCAGTTCGCTGATTAGCAAGTCGATGTTTCCATCGAGGGTTGGGTGTTCGCTGGTCGTCTCGCCGGTGAATGCATCAAGCACCCGGTAACCAATTTTTCCGCCACGATTCTCGAAAATGATCAGGTGCGAGATTTCGTTCCGTTCAAGGTTCTTGAGTAGTATTTGGTTGCCGGCGAGTTTGACGGAAATAGGCAGATCGAAAGTTCCCACACCCCGATAAAAGAGAAACTTCTCCTGCTGGGCGGGCTTGCCGTCCATGCGACAAACCTGAACCGGGGCTGAGTCGGTTTCACGGGCGGCGAAATAGTGGCTGGCCGAGTATTCCACCGGAAGATTGAGAGACGCGCCCGGCATCACTTTGATTCGTCCCCAGTTGATGCCGGTGCTGACCAGGCGCGCCTGTGGATACCATTCCGTGATCCTGCCTTTCGGAAAATCAACTTTCACAGAAACATCGATTTCATGGTTGGAGTAAAAATAAATGACCGGCGTTTCCATGCGCACTGCCGCCCTCAGATCCGCTTTGGCATCGTGGCGTAAGCCGGCGTCGCCCTCTTGAATTGTATGCACAAACTTCGGCAGATCGGTGGCCCCGTTGAGCGGACGCCACTCGAGCGCCACGCCGTCCTTGCCGGCGATGGAGGTAAAGGTTCCCCACTCGTGAACGATCAGGTCGTTCCCTGCGGCCGCCTTGGTATTAGTTCGAGTATGTCGAGCGGAAAGCTTGACGCCGATGAACACGAGCACCGCAAGGGCCAGTAGACAAGCTATCGTAATTCTCAAAGCGCGCATGTCATCGCCTTCTAAATCAATACAGGGAACCGAACGTCCAGTTCAGAGTTCAAGAATTAGCTTCCTTCAGAACGAACAAGAACAACTTGAAGGTTGAACTCTGAACCATGCCGAACTTGCGGCGTATCGATTCATTTCTCGCCCGCGATGCCGTTCATCCTGCCAACTCCGTGAGCCCAGACCCTGGCCCATGCTTTGAACGGAGCTGAAGACAGAGCATCGCCCCACCGATATTCGAGTTGCTCCTTCCACGCATCAAGCATCTGCTGGTTGAGTTGCAAAACACCTTCACGCGTCACACCGGGAGGTGGAGGCACGAGCTTGGCAAGGCGATCGTATACCAGCGATCGATCCTCACCGGAAACCCGCGGTAACAAGTTCCAAAGGCTAAGCGTGTCACGCACCCGAGCGGTAGAGACGACCATTGCGAGCGGCGTTGTATAGCCTTGGATCGGGGAATCGCGATCAAAGTCTACTCTGGTCAACGCCGTTCGAAAGGCCTCTGACGCGTCTTCAAAGTACGGAGTACCCGGTCCGATTCCGTGTTTGGTCGCACACGCGGCGCCGGCGGGCACAACGGATTCGCGGTCCTTTAACTGAAGCGCAACCCAACCCGTGGTTACCCGCAAAAGACTGTCGCCGGCCTTATCGACTTCCAACGTATAAGCGCAGCCGAGATCCTCGGCCACTCCTGACGGTGTGTTAACAAAGAAGAGTTTTGGCGGCGCAGAAATGCGAGCGCTCAAGCGTCCCTCTGCTAACTCAAGTCGATGCTCGGTCGGCTTCGTCTCGACCAAACGCACGCGAGTGTTCGGATCGATCTGAACCAGCCCGATATCGCTGACGCTAATTTGCGCGCGCGAGTTTGTGTCGGTCTCGAGCCATTGACCGACGCCCAGTTTTGCCTGATCGCCTACCTGCGCAGAACCAATCCGTGGCGCGCCATCGAGACGCGCGACATCCCAGGATGGTCCCAGGGACTGCGGAGTTTGACGTAACCAGAACGCAGCAAACCCGATCACTAGCGCAACTAAAGCCAAGGAAACCAGAGCAAGCCGCGGCTGAACCCGGATTGAAAGAATTCTTCGTCGCGGCAGAGTCTGCGGAGTCTGCCCCGCGCGATCCAGGGCGCTCTCAAGCCCATCCCACAACGAATCAGGCGCCTCGATCAGAGGCAACTGCGCAGCTAACCTCGCGCCAAACTTAACCTCTTCAAACTCGCCGCGACAATGCCGGCAACTAATCAAATGCTCGGCGACTCGCCGCGATTGTTCGGGCGAAAGCTCGTCATGACAGTAGGCCGAGGCTAAATTGGAAACGTGTTTAGCAAACATCTTAGGTCTCCAAGTGGCATAGACTTCAGTCTGTGATGTTGCGAAGTGAATCACAGACTGAAGTCTGTGCCACTAAATCTCTAACTCGCCGCGCAGGTGGCCCAGCTTTTTTGCCAACGCCTGATGCGCGCGATTCAAACGCGAAGCCACTGTGCCTTTTGAACAGCCCAGCACCGCAGCAATCTCTTCGTACGAAAGTCCTTCAATGTACTTCAGCAAGATCGGCAGACGCATTTTTGGCTTTAGTCCGCCGATCGCTTCTCTTACTGAGCCGGCAATTTCGCGACGCTCGTATCCGGGCTCTGGCGATTTTCGATAAGCAGCTTTGCTCATGGGCAGAAACTCCGCGACCGGCAATAAGCGTCGTTGTCTCCTGCGCTCATCGAGGCATGCATTAATGACCAGTCGATACAACCAGGTGGTGAACTCAGAATCGCCACGGAACTGGCCGATGCGCGTAAACAGCTTCACAAAGATCTGCTGCGTTATATCGTCCGCGGCAGTTTTGTCGCCGAGCGAATAGCAGGCGATGGAAAACACACGATCCTTGTACGCCTCGAACAGCAAGCGAAAGGCTTCCCGGTCGCCCTCCTGACAGGCGTGAATGACGCCGGTGTTAATCGAATCTGGCGAACTTTGCACTCGCTGCTCCGCTTGGATGGCCGTTTGCTCGAGCATCGTCTATTTAGACGCAGGTGAGATTGCTTTTCTTCCGCGCGAGCAAAAAAAAAGGCTTTGCCAGGGAGGCAAAGCCGCTTAACGTTCCGAAAAAGTTTCCTGACTCTTGTTATCGACAGGGTTAGCGGGTGACGTGTACCAACATCTCAGTGCCTGAATCCAGCTTCAGCTCTTTGCTGCCATTGATTGCCAGCGAACCTGCTCCGCCGGCGCCGCCCAGAATCAATCCAATGGCCGCGCCCTTGCCGCCGCCGGCGATGCCCCCAATGATCGCTCCCGCGGTGGCGCCGATGCCGCTGCGCTTGAGGGCCTGGTTGCCGCGGCTCTTTGATTGCACGCCGCCCTCATTGTCCGCTGTCCCTTCAAGACCATAGACCTTGGTCACATAGCCATGCAGGACCCCGTGCTTTTGGTCCGGTAAATCAATTGAGTCGAACGCCAGGTTCATCGTCGTCCGCCCGGTGACTTTTCCGGATTTGACGATCGAGCGAATGTGTCCGTGCACAATCGCCTCGCTAAAGCGAACCGGATCGATTACGGTCGCCGCAAACCTGTCGCCGGCGCGCGACTCTCTACTCGAAAGAGTATCGTTTAGGCGAATTTTGAGATTCGTGCCGACGGGCACGAGCGGCGGCGCGACAGGGGTTGTTGGTCGCGGCGGTGCCCGGCGCAGTCGCGGCCTTCGCCTTTGCGCGCTCGTCATGACGGGCATGGCGATAAGAATTGAAAGAACTATTAAGAGCTTAGTTGCGTGATTGGTTTTCATCAGCCTCCTCCTGTTG
>DATNNY010000403.1:0-11255 GCA_035601635.1 Pyrinomonadaceae bacterium | reverse complement strand
GTCTCCTTGAGCCTTTGGAGGGCCATCTTGTCTTTCGACAAATCGATGCCCTGATCCTTTTTGAACTCTTCGATGATCCACTCAACCAGGGCTTCGTCGATATCGTCACCGCCCAAGTGCGTGTCGCCGTTCGTCGACTTCACTTCGACAACGCCTTCGCCGACTTCGAGGATGGAAATATCGAAGGTGCCGCCGCCAAAGTCGAACACTGCAATCGTCTCGTCCTTTTTCTTATCGAGACCGTACGCCAACGCTGCCGCGGTGGGCTCGTTCACGATACGCATCACTTCGAGGCCTGCGATTTTGCCGGCATCCTTGGTCGCCTGGCGCTGCGAATCGTTGAAGTAAGCGGGAACCGTAATCACGGCCTTCTCGACTTTTTGACCGAGGTAGTCCTCGGCCGACTGTTTCATCTTCTGCAGGATCATCGCGGAGATTTCCGGCGGACTCCACTCCTTGCCGCCGGCCACGATGCGAACATCGCCGCCGGTGCCCGTGCCCTGGACCTTGTAAGGGACCTGCTTGATTTCCTCGGTGACTTCGCTAAAGCGCCGGCCCATGAATCGTTTGATCGAATAGATGGTGTTCTCGGGGTTGGTTACGGCCTGACGTTTGGCGACCTGGCCGACCAGGCGGCTACCGTCTTTGGCAAATGCGACGACTGAAGGCGTCGTCCGGCCTCCCTCTGAATTGTTGATGACGACGGGCTCACCGCCTTCCATAACCGCCACGACAGAGTTAGTCGTGCCCAAGTCAATTCCAATAATTTTGCTCATTTTGTTGAATACTCCGCTGTTTTGATCTCCGTCATCCCGCTAGACCGAGAGACGGGTTGAATGCCCGGTTAGAATAATACCTGAGTGCCGCCTTGTCAACTTTGCGAGAGGGAGTTTGCCTGGCTTTCCGAGGCCTTGGTTCGCGTTTGTAGCGGCAGCAGGCACTGCCCGAACCTAAGGAGGGTGTAGCTTCACGCCATCGAAGCCCCTACGATCGGGCTACTGCCCCGTTGTCGGCTATTTGCGGTCGTCGTTTAATAAGCGGGAGACAAAGAAGACATAATGGATGCCGGATAATAGAGTGAAGGCGAAAACCAGCGTATAGACGCTTGGCAGGTAGTAGCCGGTGCCGACTCGAGTTTGCGCGGCCAGGATCACAATCGCGATTGCCACGATCTGAACTACCGTGCTGAGCTTTCCCAAAAACGATGGACGGAACGCCCGAAAGCCGCTGACCATGTTGATGGCGGCCGCGCCCACCAGGATGAAAACATCGCGGCTGATTACGGTGATGGTGACCCAGAAAGGAATGGGCAGATGCTTTGGCAAAGGCGTGGGGTAAACACCGCGCATTGAAAGCACGACGAAGGAAGTCACCAACATCATCTTGTCGGCAATTGGATCCAGGATGCGGCCCAGCGGAGATTGCTGTTGAAAGCGACGAGCCAGCAAACCATCGAGGCCATCCGTGATTCCCGCGAAGACAAACACTGCCAGCGCCAGCAGAAATTTCTGATAAAAAAGCAACGAAACAAATACTGGAATCAGCGCCATCCTTACGATGGTCAGCAGATTTGGCAGAGTGACAATTCGCGAGGACATTCAGGAGCTTTCGAGTTCACGTCTGCGGTTGCTGATTGGTTTACGGCGGGACATTTCAGTAATACGCGGCAAATCCGCACCGGGCCTGAGGTCAAATACTAAGATATCGAGTTTAGCTCGAGCAACGAAACTTCGGGCGGGCATCCGTAGCGAATCGGCAATACGACGGTTCCCAGGCCGCGCGTCACGTAAATCTGTGTATTTCCTCGGCGTCCAAGGCCGCGCAATAATCGACGACGTGGACGGCCGGAGCGGTTTTTTTCGGGACGCAGGGTTACCTGGCCGCCATGCGTGTGGCCACTTAGCACCAGGTCGACCCCGGCCCGGGCTGCGCGGCGAAGGATGATCGGATTGTGTGCCAGCAACAACTTCATTTCGTTGTCCCCGGAACCGGCCAGAGCCAGTGGCAGATCTTCGAGACCAACCATCGTATCGTTAACACCGGACAGCCAGAACGACTCGCCATTCAGATCGAGGCGCATGCCCTCATTCAATAAAACGGTTATGCCTTCGGCGCGGAACAAGTCGGCGATCAGCGCAGCGTCGGTCCAATGATCGTGATTTCCCAGGACGGCGAAGACACCGTAACGCGCGCGCAGGCGGCCGACTAACTCTGCGCAGGGAGCCGCATAGCTGCGATCATGCGATATGTAATCACCGGTCAGCGCAATCAAATCGGGCCGCAGATCATTTGCGGCCTCAATCGCGCGCTCAAGATGTCTTGGATTTACGATCGGGCCGAAGTGAAGATCGGAAAGATGAACTATGCGGAGCCCATCAAGGCCTTTTGGCAAACGGCGCAAGTAAATCTCTTGCCGTTCGATCGCCAGCATAAAAGGCTCGGCGAAAGCCACCCGCGCCATTTCACCGAGGGCGGACTTAATTACCGACAGCGGCCTTGTATCTGGTCGTGGCCGGCGGGGCGTCGGGCGGTCATGTCTCCAGCGAATTGGAGTGGACATATTGTTCAAGGGGAAATTTTCTAAGCGGGCGCATTATAGTGTTCGCTCGCGCTCTGCGCAACGCGCTGAAGCGCGGACAACCTGTCGGCGGTTCACGAGCATCCTTGCTCGCTTCTCTCGTCAGGTTCCAATAAACGCCAGCAGGGATGCCGGCGAACCGCAGGCAAGATGCCTGCGCTCCGTTACGCGACAGTAATATCGTCCGACAAGTATACGTCCTGGATCGCGTTCAGCAGATCCACGCCTTCGTCCATTGGGCGCTGGAATGCTTTACGTCCTGAGATCAAGCCCATGCCTCCGCCGCGCTTGTTGATTACCGCGGTGCGCACGGCTTCAGCCATGTCGCTCGCGCCTTTCGACTCACCACCTGAATTGATCAATCCGATGCGTCCCATATAGCAATTGGCAACTTGATATCGAACCAGGTCGATCGGGTTGTCGGTACTGAGCTTCTCGTAAACCAGCTTGCTGGTCTTGCCGTAAGATTTGCCCAACTCCTTCTCAACCGCCATGTAACCGCCATTCCGTTCCGGCAGTTTTTGCTTAATGATGTCGGCTTGAATCGTGACTCCGAGATGATTTGCCTGCCCCGTTAAATCAGCGGCAGTGTGCATATCGCCTTCCGGCGTTTTGAATTTTGAATTGCGCAGATAGCACCACAGGATGCAAGCCATGCCGAGTTCGTGAGCCCGGGCAAAAGCTTCAGCAACCTCGGTAATCTGCCGAGTAGATTCGTCGGAGCCGAAATAGATTGTCGCACCCACAGCGACGGCGCCCATGTTGTGCGCTTCCTTCACGGTGCCAAACATTACCTGATCGAATTTGTTCGGCAGCGTCAACAACTCGTTATGGTTGATCTTCACGATAAAGGGAATCTTATGGGCATATTTCCGCGCGACGCTGCCCAGCACGCCGAAGGTCGAAGCGACGCCGTTGCAGCCACCCTCGATGGCCAGTTTCACAATGTTGCCGGGATCAAAATACTGCGGGTTGGGCGCGAATGAAGCGCCGGCCGAATGCTCGATGCCCTGATCGACGGGCAGGATCGAAACGTATCCCGTGCCGGCCAGGCGGCCGTGATCAAGCAGCGACTGCAAAGAACGAAGTACCGCCGTCGAACGATCTGAATCCGAGACAACTCGAGCGATAAAGTCCGGGCCGGGCAAATGGATCTGGTCCTGCGGAATTGTCCGGGCTTTATGATCCAAAAGTTCCCGGACTTCAGAACCGAAAAGCTCTTCCAGGCGATCGATTATTGCGGGAGAACGTCCCATCTCTGTTGCCATTTTCTTCCTCCACCGAACGTGCGCGGGCAAACTATTTAGTCTTACGATCTAAACTGTCCAAATAAAGTTTTAAGCGAGAGTGGATTATAACATATGGGGTAATCCGAGCACTGAGACCAGCCGCGAGAAAGCCGCCGGTGGGGCTCGCCATTTGACGTGGGCGACGGCCAGTTCAAAAAAAGCAGCCGAACGCCAAGACCTCTGCATCTTTTGTTTGCCACCCCTGAAAGGCTGAGTTACAATCCGGCTTCGTCTTTACCGGTGGCGTCGCCCCAAGCCGCGCCACCCCAGGTCTTTGCCTTTTCGGTTTCGCCCCGGCCAACGAAACCATTTTTTTCGAAAGGTTCTCCCTTATGAAAATCTTCCCCCGGTCTTTCCGACTCTACCTTTTTATAGTGTGCTTTGTAATGTGCGCCTCCCTGCGGGTGTTTGCCAGCGGTAATGAATGGCGCACGATCGACCCCGCTGAACTCGCGTCCAAGACGCCGGTGGTTGAGAAAGACGCCGACGCCGAGGCCCTCTTCTGGGAAGTGCACGTGTCCGATGAAGTCGAAGGCAGCATGCCGCGGACGGTGCTGACGCATTACATCCGCATAAAGATTTTCACCGAACGCGGCCGCGAATCGCAGAGCAAGATAGACATCCCGTTTCTCAGCACCTGGAAGATCACCGATATTGCCGCCCGTACCGTAACCCCTGACAATCGCATAATCGAACTGAAGAAAGAAGACGTCTTCGAGCGCTCAATTGTTCGCTCCAGCGGCCTCAAACTCAAAGCCAAGACCTTTGCCTTGCCCGGAGTCGAACCGGGATCAATCATCGAATACCGGTGGCGTGAAGTGCGTAACGACCGCCTGGCAAATTACATTCGTTTGCAGTTTCAACGTGATGTTCCGGTTCAGTTAGTGAAGTATTACATCAAGCCGCTCTCGCTTCCGGGAATGCCTGGCATGCGGATGCAGCCGTTTCATGGCAAGAACACTCCCTTCGTAAAAGAGAAAGACGGCTTTTACAGCACCACCATGGAAAAGGTGCCCGCTTTCCACGAAGAGCCCCGGATGCCGCCTGAGAACGAAGTGCGCCCCTGGATGTTGGTCTATTACACAGAGGACACAAAGCTGGCGCCTGCCGAATATTGGAAAGCAAAGGGCAAAGAGTTTTACCAGGTGTTCAAGGCCAAAACAAAGATGAGCGACGACGTGAAAAAGGCCTCGCAGGACGCCATCGGGGATGGCGCCACGCCGGAGCAGAAGCTCGACCGGCTTTTTGAGTTCTGCCGTTCCAAAATAAAAAACGTCAACGATGACGCTTCCGGAATGACACCGGAAGAGCGCGCCAAATGGAAAGAAAACAAATCGCCGTCAGAAACCTTGAAGCGCGGGATGGGCACTGGTCAGAACATTGATTTTTTGTTTGCGACGATGGCTATCGCGGCGGGGTTCGAAGTCCGTCTGGCGAATCTCGGTGACCGCAGCGATACATTTTTCGATCCTACCTTCGCGGATGACTATTTCATCAGTTCTTATGACATTGCGGTGCGCGTGGGCGACGCGTGGCGTTTCTATGACCCTGCGAGCACTTACATTGCGGAAGGGATGTTACGCTGGCAGGAGGAAGGGCAGGACGTCCTCATCTCCGATCCGAAAGAGCCAACGTGGGAGAGGACGCCGATGTCACTTCCCGAGAAGTCTCTGGAGAAGCGCGCCGGCACGTTTCGGCTATTGGAAGACGGGACCCTCGAAGGCGATGTTCGCATTGAATATACCGGTCATCTGGCAGCCGACAAAAAGGAATACAACGACGATGATTCGCCGACACAGCGTGAGGAGACTTTGCGGGCAAGCGTCAAGGCCCGCATGAGCACCGCCGAACTTTCTGATATCAAGATCGAAAACGTTACCGATCCGATCAAGCCTTTCGTCTATGCTTATCACGTCCGCGTGGCTGGTTACGCCCAGCGCACCGGTAAGCGGCTTTTCTTACAGCCTGAATTCTTCACCCGGGGGATCGGGCCGCTCTTCTCTGCAACCGAGCGCAAACACGACGTCTATTTTCATTATCCGTGGTCGGAGCAGGATCATTTGACGATCGACCTGCCACCGGGTTTCGTGCTCGACAATGCGGATGCCCCGCCCTCGATTACGCCAGAGATGACCAGGAAAATCTGCGAACAAAGCATCAAGATCTTTACCAGCAAGGATGGCCGCACCTTGATTTACGACCGGAAGTTTTTCCTTGGCGGCGCCGGCACCATTCTCTTTCCGCTGCGGAGCTACTCAGCCGTGAAACAACTGTTCGAGATGATCAACCTGGCTAACGATCACACAATTACGCTCAAACAAGGTCTGGCTACTGCTCCAAATTAGTAAACACTCACTGGTCCGACAAAAAGGAGTTCGGAAATAATGCGCCTAAGATCACTCGGGTTGGGGCTGCTAATGTTTTTTGCCGCTGCCGGGGTCAGGGCCAGCAGCGACGACGCCCCGATGTGGCTGCAGCAGGCGGCCAAGGTCTCTCTGCCGGCATACGAAAAAGATCTCCCGGCCGTGGTTTTGCAGAGAGAGCAACACATGACCGTGACTGAAGACGGCCGGATCACAACGGTGACCCAGTTTGCGGTTCGCATTCTGATTCGCGAAGGACGTGGCTACGCCGGAGCCAGAGAGTATTACGAAAGTGATGCCGGGAAAGTGCGCGAGATGCACGCCTGGCTCATTAGACCTTCAGGACAGGTCAGGAAGTATGGGAAAGCTGACATCATCGACGCGGTCGAAGATCCGAATGACGTTTACAACGAATCTCGATTCAAAATGATTGACGCGTCGGACGAGGCCGAGGCCGGCGCCATTTTCGGCTATCAGGCGACGACCGAAGAGAGATCGATCTTCTCGCAGGATGTCTGGTCTTTTCAAAATCGGCTGCCGGCGTTAGCTTCACAATACACTCTCACCCTGCCCTCAGGATGGAGCGCAAAGTCGGTAACTTTCAATCATGCCAGGATTGAGCCGACCATAAGCGGTTCCACCTACACCTGGGAACTGCAGAATCTGCCGCCCATTGTCCCTGAGCCCAGCAGTCCCCGGGTTTCCGGCCTGGCGCCGCGGATTGCCATCAGCTTCTTTCCGCCGGGCGATACCCAGTCAGCTAATTTCACGACCTTCTCGAACTGGGGCGAAGTTTCCTACTGGCTGACTCAGTTGCACGATCCGCAGACTATTCCCAACGACGCGTTGTCAGAAAAAGCGCGACAGCTGACGGCAAGCGCAAAGACCGAACTAGAGAAAATTCGCGCGGTCGGAACATTTGTACAGAGCATCCGCTATATCTCGATCGACATCGGCGTCAGCCGCGGCGGAGGGATGCGGCCGCACGCGGCCACGGAAGTTTTTGCCAAGTCATACGGGGACTGTAAAGACAAAGCGAATCTGATGCGGACCATGCTCAAAGTGCTTGGCATCACTGCCTATCCCGTCGCGATCTTTTCGGGCGATTCAGAGTATGTGCGCGAAGAATGGGCGTCGCCAAATCAGTTCAACCACTGCATCATCGCCATCAAGGTTAGCGATGAAACAAAAGCAGCAACCATCCTCGCGCATCCAAAGCTGGGCCGTCTCTTAATCTTCGATCCCACTGACGACGATACGCCCGTGGGCGATCTTCCCGAACAGGAACAAGGCAGTCTGGCGTTGATCGTCGCGGGCGAAGCCGGTTCATTGATGCGGATGCCGATTACGCCGCCGGAAACCAACCTTCTTGATCGGCAGGTTCAAGCCCAACTGGAGGCTGAAGGGTCCTTAAGCGCCACGATTCACGAAAGAGCGACCGGCCGATGGGCAGATGCTTATCGCAGTGAATTTCGACACCTCTCGCGTCCGGATTATCAGAAAGGTATCGAAGCGTGGATTTCATCCGGCGCGGCCGCGGCTAAAGTCGGCAAAGTTGAGCCTCGCGACGACAGCGCGGCAGGCCGTTTCGATCTCGATATTGATTTTACCGCGCCTGCTTATGCGCAGTTGATGCAGAATCGTCTGCTGGTTTTTAAACCGGCTATTGTCTCGCGCCGCGAATCGTTATCACTCACCGAAGCAAAAAGGAAAAACCCGATCGTGCTCAGATCGACCTCCTACTCAGAAAGCGTTCGCGTGAAAATTCCGGAGGGGTTCGTGGTTGATGAAATGCCGGATCCGGTCAAGCTCGATACTTCTTTCGGGTCTTATGCGACTACTTACGAGGTCAAGGATGGACAGTTGATTTTCACGCGCAGGCTGATCCAAGACGCCGCGATCATTCCTGTCGAGCAGTATGCTTCGGTGCGGAGTTTCTTCGAAAAAATTCGGGCGGCGGAACAAGCGCCGGTGGTTCTGGCGCGGAAATAGTGAACCAGGCCGCACGAGGAAGCATGATGAGAAGAACAATTTGTCTCACCCGCTTGCGTCATCGATCGCGCGTAGTGCTTTGCCTGTTCATAGTGTTTTTAGCGGCTCGAGGGTTGCCCCTATGTGCTCAACAGCCGGTCAGCAAGTTCGATATCGAGAGGTTTCGGATCGTGCTCGGCAATATTAAGGAAGACCTGAAGAAGAATTACTATGATCCGACTTATCACGGAATGGATCTCGACGCCAGGTTCAAAGCTGCCGACGAAACGATGAGGCAAGCCACCTCGCTCGGGCAAATCCTGGGAATCATTGCGCAGGTCATGCTTGACCTCAACGACTCACACACGTTTTTCTTGCCGCCGGGACGATCATATCGAACCGACTATGGCTGGCGGATGCGAATCATTGGTGATAAGTGTTACGTGGTGGCCGTCGAACGTGGGAGTAATGCTGAAGCCAAGGGCCTGAAAGAAGGAGACGAAATTTACTCCATAGATGGAAGATACCTGCCGATACGCAAGGACCTCTGGAAGATTCAATATCTCTATAATGCGCTGCGGCCGAAGCCGGCCGTGCAGTTGGTCATAATCAAACCAGACGGTCAGCGGCAGCAGCTCGAGGTGTTGGCAAAGGTAGAGCAGGGGAAACTCATTAAGGACCTTACCATTGAGGGCTATGGCACAGATATCTGGGATCTCGAGCGACAATCCGAACAATTGAGTCACCTGTATCGTCAGCGTTACGTTGATATGGGTGATGAGCTTTTCATTTGGAAGATGCCGGAGTTCGACTTGACTGGACCGAAAATTGACGGTGTGGCTGACAAATTCAGAAAAGCCAAGACGCTCATCCTTGATCTGCGCAGCAATCACGGCGGCGCCGAAGAAACGCTGCTCCGACTGATTGGCAATTTCTTCGATCACGATGTGAAACTCGGAGATCTGAAGCGACGCAAAGAGGAGAAGACCCTGATCGCCAAGACGCGAGGCGGTAATGCTTTTGCCGGAAAGCTGATTGTACTCATCGATAGCGAGTCAGGCTCGGCAGCAGAGTTATTGGCTCGCGTGATCCAGCTGGAAAAGCGCGGCCTGGTTATTGGTGATCGCTCGGCGGGTGCGGTAATGAGGGCCAGGGAATTCAGTCACGATATGGGCATTGATGTGAAGATTTTTTACGGAGTCAGCATTACCGACGCCGACATTATTATGAACGATGGCAAAAGCCTGGAGCACGTCGGCGTGACTCCAGACGAAACAAGACTCCCAACGCCTGCCGATCTGGCGGCAAACCGTGACCCCGTACTTTCTTATGCTGCCTCGCTGGCTGGTGTAACCCTTTCGCCCGAGAAAGCGGGAGAGTTGTTTCCAGTGGAATGGTATAAGGCTCCACGCTGAGGCCGCTGCCTCTTTGAATATCTACGCTCGATGGAAGCGGATCTTAACAACTCGGGCGGATACTGGGAGTGACCAAACACCCGATTAAGTCTTCGACCCGGTTAGGGCAAATTTCAGCAAAAGCCGTTGCGAGCCACCAAGAACTGGGTTAGAATCCGCCTTCGTCCCTCCAGGCAGCGACGACGCCTCGCCGCAGTCTGGTCTTAACTAACCCGACCAGAATACCGTTCGAAAAGAGAGGTTAGCCGTTATGAAATACCCCCGTTATGCTCCAATTTTGCTTCCGACAATTATCCTTGTCGTTGCTACTCTCACCAACCCCGCGTACTCACAGCAGCCACTGAGCCGTCTCGATCTGGATCGCAGCCGGGTAATGCTCAAGGCTGTCAAAGACGACCTCAAGAATAACTATTATGATGCTACGTATCATGGCATGGATATCGAGGCTCGATTCAAAATCGCCGAGGATAAGTTCAAACAAGCGACGTCGGTCGGGCAATTGTTCGGCATCATCGCCCAGGCCTTGATCGACTTGCATGATTCGCACACGTTCCTATTGCCCCCGGGACGTTCTGCCAGAACCGAATACGGATGGCAAATGCAGTTTGTCGGACCCAAGTCCCTGGTCGTTTCGGTAAAACCTGGAAGCGATGCCGAGGCGAAAGGATTAAGTCCAGGCGACGAGGTCGTTTCAGTCGACAACGTTGTCTTAACGCGAGAGAACCTCTGGGTCTTTGACTATCTGTACCGAGATCTGCGCCCGCGGCCTGGCCTGCACGTCGTCGCTTTAAAGCCGGACGGGAAGGAAGTGCAGCTGGACGTAGCAGCTAAGATCGAGCAGAAAAAGCGCGTAATGGATTTGACTGACGAAGGCGGGGACATCTGGAGCCTTATTCGTGAGGATGAAAACGAGAGCCGCCTCCATCGTCATCGTTACATCGAAATAGGAGAGGACGCGATTATTTGGAAAATGCCGGCCTTCGACCTGGACAAAAACAAGGTCGACGAGATGGGTGACAAGTTTAAGACCCGCAAAGGTCTGATACTGGATTTGCGCGGCAACGGTGGGGGCGCTGAAGAGACCCTCTTGCGTCTAATTGGGAACCTTTTCGATCACGATATAAAAGTCGGGGACCTGAAGTCACGAAAGGAAGGAAAGCCTTTGGTTGCGAAGACGAGAGGCGATCGCGCTTTTGCTGGAAAACTTGTCGTGCTGATTGACAGCGAATCCGGGTCGGCGGCCGAGCTTCTGGCCCGGGTGGTACAGTTGGAAAAACGAGGCACCGTTATCGGAGATGTCTCTGCCGGGGCCGTGATGAGGGCGAGGCATTTCGATCATCAGCTGGGATCTGACATTATGGTCCCTTACGGCGTTAGTATCACTGATGCCGATATCATCATGATCGATGGCAAGAGCCTGGAGCACGTCGGGGTCACTCCGGACGAAATAAGAGTTCCGGCGCCCGCCGACCTGGTGGCGAAGAAAGATCCCGTGCTCTCGTACGCCGCTTCACTGCTGGGGTTAGTGCTTACCCCGGAAAAGGCCGGCGCCTATTTTCCGATCGAGTGGCGCAAATAGTCTTCTCAACGTCCGTCACTCGGCCCCGGCGGCGCGGACTTCGGCCTGCAACTTATTTTT
>DATNNY010000402.1:0-9354 GCA_035601635.1 Pyrinomonadaceae bacterium | reverse complement strand
TACCCCGAACGTGAAATGTTGTAGACATATTTCTTCCGTGTTTCGCTAGGGTCACTGTTTTGGATCTGCTTCTTTTTCAGATGCCATGCCACTTTGGTAGTCCGTGGAATAACCGTCGCCACGGCGTGGCGATAGCTCCCGGCAGGTAGAGTTTGGTTACGCCCCCATCATTGTGAGAATGACATCCTGGTCGTCATGCTCCTCAAGGCCCGTGAAATCCAGATCGGTTGAAAACCGCCCTTGGCTTCCGATGAACATTTTCCGCAGGCAGGTGCCGCCCTTGAAGGCCAGCCGGTCAAGGATGCCGTGCTGCGAGAGAAGCTGAAGCAGGAAGGTCAGCACGACCTCTTTCTCGGCAATCATCATGTCGCGAAGGCCGCATTGGGCTGAGTAGCGCCGCACCTGGGTTTGCGTAAGCATCCTTACGCGTCCTTCTTCAGCGTTTTTCGCCGGCCGAGCCCGGCGCTCTCGCGCAGTTCTTCGCGCGGCACATTGACGAATAGACGCCACGTCTTGTCATAGCCGATGGCCCCGCGCACCTTGGTCGTCGGGTTGGGCCCCATCCATGTCTGGGAACCGCAAACTGCGAGCCGTAGCAGCCGTTCACGGATGTCGGCGAGTATGTCCGCCTTGACGTGATCCATCACCCAGCCGAACCTGCGGACCAGTGCCGTCGAATCAATCCGTTCGAGATACTCCGCGGTCTTCGGCCAGTCCAGACGGCGGCTCGCTGCCGCAAGAATCTCGGCGGCTTCTCCCACGCCGCCGGCGAGCGCTGGGCGGTCGATGCAGTCGATGGCTGTCTTCTCGCGATCGGACATCATGACTTTGAAACCCAATACCTCCACCGGACCAAAACCGAAGAACTTGCGCGGCTTGGGATTGACAATCGTCACTCGTCCCTCCCCCACCTGTCTGCTTCGCACGTGCGCGGTCGTCACAAGAATGACTGCTCTGCGATGCTGAGTCGTCAGGCCGTAGTGCGCAGCCGCACTTCCGTACCCAATATAGTAAGGATCGGCGATACGGCTCGCGAGCGCGAACAGATTGCTTTCACCTAGCGCATCGGGGCCCTCCTCGAGCGGGATGACGAGGTACTCTCCCCAGCTTGCGCGTTCAAGCCAGCCTTTCCGGCGCAGGGATTCAATCACCTTGTCCGCCGCCTTTGCTTTCACGCCCAGCAGGTCGATAATCTCCGCCCGTCCCACTTCCCGCCGTTTCTGTTCGGCAAGGGTAAGCACAACCCGGCTCTCGTGCGATGATAAGGTCCGGACGGTGTGATCCATTATATTCCTTTGCACAAAAACCCCCGTAAAAGGGGGTTTTGATGTTTTGATGAACAAAATAGCAGTTTTGGCTCTCGCTGTCAATATTTAGTTGCACAAAACCATCCTTGAATGGGGGTTTTGTGCGACTAAATATAAGAAGTGAGCCCGCTGTCCGGCGCGCCTTCGATTTGGTGCTTGCCGACGCGCTTTACGCTGAGGCGCCATTTTTCAACTTTTTGCTCGCTCACGGCAAACACGCTCTGGTGGTGCTCAAGGATGAACGGCGCAACCTCTATCAGGACGCAACTGGATTATTCGACCATGTGGCGCCTCAACCGGGTAGCTATCGCTCCCGCCTGCCACCCCGGCTGAGACGCTGGTCTCCAACGAGCGGGTCGTAACTGTCAACCAAACCGGACAGGCAACGACCGTGACAACGCGAGATCGCACAAACGGAGAGATCAAGACAGAGACCTTCTTTGGCACCTTGCCGCTTACGTGGAAGGACCGATGACCTGCTCATGGTTGTTCCTCGCCTCCCGCACAACGCCGGAACGATTCTGTGGCAAACCCGGCCATCTGTACTGCCCGGAACATCAGCGCGAGATAGATGCGATGGAACAGACCGATAAAGACTGGGATGAAATTCTGGCGACGTATCGGGTCGTTTGCGAAGACCCAAAGGAAGAGCAGAAGCTCTGTGCGGTGTGTAACCGCCGCCCGGTTCATGACGATTGCATCTACTGCGAGGAATGCTGCGCGGACGATCCGTTAGGAATTTTAGGGCCGCAGGGGTAGAGCACAATTCGTGTCAGTTCCCGGCAGGGATCGATTTTTGTCGTCAAAGGATAGGTTAATTAAGAACCCGCCACCAAACTGTCCACACCCCAATCTTTTCAAATTGCCGAAAAGCAGGCAAAATCCATGGTGAAAAGGTAAGCACTATCAATAAGCGGCGAATCCGGTATGCGAATCAATCCGCAGAGCTTTTTCACTTTTTGCGCAAACCACGCGCTCCTGTTGCGGGCGCTTGCGGTGCACGGGCGGGACTTTTCCGAGGCGGAAGCCATGCGGTTGATTCGCGCCAATCCCGGCATTGGCGAGGAATTGGCCGAAACAGCGTGGAGGCGATTGCGGGAGCTTCAAATTCTCACTCCCACCGAACCAGGTAGTGACCTCTTCTTCATGGCTGAACCAGTGGCACGACTGCTGAACTATTTGTTCAATGAGGCAAATCCTGCCACGCCGGAGATAATTCGCGGTTACGTAGCTTCACTCGAAGCTGCTAATAGACAACTCACCCGTGCGTTGGACGATGAAGATGTCCAGCGCGTGAGTTTAGCCTTCGAAGAAATTAGCCAGACATTGCGTCGAATCCACGCCGACCTGAATGAGACGCAAAATGCAATTCTAGCTGAGGTCACGCGCTATAAGACGGAACGCGCCCGTGTGTCAGTGAGGGAAAAGTATAGGAGGATTGTCTACTGGATGGAGCGTTATGTCGAACCCATGATTGAAGTAGTCCGCGCTGATGGGCCGCTGCGCTCTGCATTTGATGAGACGGAAAGGCTGCTCCATCGCGCCAGGGAAGAGGCGTTGCTCAACGATCACCCGGCGCTGACACGTAACCTTCGGTTTCTTCGAGTGGTGAGCGCATACGCGCTCCGCGTCTTCACGCAATGTCGGAAGGAAATTCAGCCGCTATACGAATCGCTGCGCCGTTCGAGCTTCATTGCGGAAGGCGCTTCTTGGGCGATAGAGCAGTTACAGGCGGCAGGCCTGTCGAGATGGGGAGACGAGTATCTCGTCGGAGTCGCCTCTTGGCGATATCAGAACGTGCCGAGTGACGCGGCGATTGTGGCGACTCTGCGACGTGTCATCGAACATCCGCCCGAATCGCCGCCCGTGTTGGAACTTATGACAGAAGAAGAAACTCCCGATGCACTGGTTCGCCTCATATGGTTGGAGTCATTGCCAAGCCTGGTGACTAACAATTTACCTGTGCAGGATCTATTGGGCTGGATTGTAGAGACTTTTTCAGGACGGAACATTTCCGATGTACTCGCTGGTTTCAGCGCTTTGGTGTTTCACAACGGCTTCCGTGCTACCTTCACTGATCGAGAATTGCAGACCTACGTTATCGCTGGCGACGAGATCACGGCTTCGCCCGTGAAATTGACCTCGACATGAGCACGCTTCCACATTTGACGAACATCTTCGACCGACTAAGGCGGGGCTACCATCTAGGCCCAGATGATGAGCCTGCGTTTTCCGTGCTTTGCGACCGGTTTGACGAATATGCCGCTTACTTCGCAGCAATCGGCATTACGCTGGTCCGCCATGAGCGCGAATTTTTCTACTTCAACGCGGAAACCCAGGACACGGTGCCGGATACGCTACCTCGCATCGCTGTGTTTTCCTATATTATGGTTGATCATGCAGCGAATCAGGGTCGTGCTATTGATGAATTTATTTTCGGCCACAACTTTTTGGTGACGGCCTTACCGCATTTCACGCTCGACCGCTATACGGCGCTACTAAGACAGGTGGAAGTGCATGATTTGAGTGATCTAGAGAACGTACTGAATCACATGGAGCGAATTGGATGGGTCAAATGGTTGACGGACGACGAATTCCGATTTCTCCGCCCGTTCCACCGCGTGTTTAGCAAGTGTATCGAACTAGCGCAGGCGGCCCAAAAACCTTCGGTCGGGGACTCCGATTCATCAAGCGCAATTTCGGAGGGTCGCGTTAATCGTGACTCATAGGTTCCAATGCCCACTGGCCCACAGCGACTCATTCTTATCCGCTCGGGTTGCTACGAATACGCCGACATCGAGCTGAGCGGTGCGCTGCAAATTGTCGGGCCGAATAATATTGGGAAAACTGCCCTAATCAACGCGCTTCAGTTTCTCTACCTGGACGACCGCCGCCACATGGATTTTGGCTCATACACAGCGGAGCAGACTCGCGAGTTCTACTTCCTCAATCAATACAGCTATATCCTATTCGAATGCCTTGGGGCGACAGGCAAGTGCGTTATTGGCTGGCGCGGACAGAGTAAGGCCAGCGGTGGCGAGCCAGAACGATTTTTCCATGTGGGTCCCTTCGATCCGTCTGATTTTCTTGACGGAAGGAATCAAGTTCGCGAGCCACGTGACGTGAGCGCCCGGCTCGCCTTAAAGCGCTTTCGTTCAATCAAAAGTGCGCAAGAACACAAGGAATTATTGTTGCCCACCGTCAACGGGGATGGAGTAGGCATTGGGGTGGTCGCGTTGCGTGACGGTGATAAGTATCACCGCTTTCGCGAGACATTAAAAAACCTACTCGCCTTGAGCGCCATCTCGCAGGAACAGATGCGTGACCGCCTGCTGATGTTGGCTGACATCCCGCCCGACCGTACTGCGTTCGACACGCGCGAACTGTTCGGTGACGATTATGATCGCATCCGCAATCGGCGCGAGCAGTTACTGAAATTCAAGAAGAACCAGGAACTGGTAGAAAAGCTCGTTGGCAGATTTAACGAGCGCGAAACCGTTCGTGGCGAATTGGTCTGGCGTTGGACCGACTTGCGAGCGAAGTGCAAACACTTCGAAAAGGATAATAAGGAAGCGCTGGCGGAGCTTCTGGAAGCGAGGGCCGAGCAGGACAAGAAGATGCAGAAACTCGAAACGGAATTGGCCGAACGACGCAAGGATTCAGCGGAGTTTTCACAACAAAAAGGCCAATTGCTTGCGCCGCTTCAGACCATCGAGGCTCAACACATTGAATTCAAAGAGTTTCTCGAGGAATTCGAACGGGCCGCGCTTAACAATCTGAAACAGGAGATTCGGGGACTCGAATTCCAGCTTGCTGGTGCGGAAGGTGAATCGCGCGAGAGGGCCAAGCGCAATTTCGACGCTCTCGCCGACCGGGTAAAACAGAAGAAGGAAGCTCTAGCTCGTTTTGACCATCTGGCGGTCACGGCTCTCCGTCAGCATTTTACAGACGAGGAGCTAAATACCATTTTTCGCTTACTCAATCGCGAACTGTTGGAAATACCTGTGGGAGAGGGAGGCGTCACGACCTTCAGGCAGGATGAATTGCTTAGAAGGCTGCGTGATCTGCTGGCTCAGGTTCGAAACGGAGTATATCGGGATAGTGTCGTCTCGTTTCCCCTGCCCAAAACTGGAGAGCCGCTGAGCGGACTTGAAAACGCAAATACCGCTCGCGATCAACTGCTTGAATACGAGGCCGACCTCAAACGATGGGAGAGAATCCTTGCTGCTGTTGAACAGCGCGAGCAACTTGAGTCCCGATGCAAAGTCAAACGTGCTGAAGTTGAAGCGCTAGAAAAACGGCTGTTTCGATTCGAGGAGTATCAGAAAGCCAAAGCAGATGAGGCCCGCTTGCGTGCCGATCTAAGGCAAGTTGAAGCTCGCATCGCAGCCACAAATGAAGACATTAGCGATCTTGGCTCTCGGCTCAAACTTGCCGAAAAGGCTAAATCCGAAGTGGAATCCGCGACTAAGAAACACACTGACGATTCCGCTAGAGTCTTCAGCGCCTTCGGGCAATGTATCTTTCCTGACTTCTCGACTCAGCCGCTTGGAGCGGTAGACAACCCCGGAGATTTTGATGCCGCTATTGCACTGTTTCTCAAACAGCAAGACAAACAAGGCAAGCTGACAGATGAAGTTGCGAGTCTTATTATGAAGACCGAGCTGTGCTTCGGCGACGTGTTTCGTGGCGCTAATGAATACGAAACAACCGCCGCTCTGCAGGGGGAGCTGGAGGCGCTCGTCGAAAAAGAAGAAGCCTTGGGGCGTGACTGGAACGCTCACATCCACGGGTTGAAAGCGACTTTTGATCATGTTTTGAAGAACCTTGATGACGTACGCAGCGCCGCTGCTAAAATTAATCGTGCGTTCGCAAAGATTCAAGTCTCGAATCTAAAAGCCGTGAAGTTGGAAGTCGTCGAGCAAAGTGATTTGGTAAGTTGGATCAAACGCCTCGCCGCATTCGAGCCGGGCGGATTATTTGATGCCGACCCCCAGCAGGAGTCCGCAGTCGCTAACTTCCGCCGCAAGATTCAGGACAATCCTGTAATTCGTTTCACGAACTTGTTCACGCTCAGTTTCACCGTGGTTGGTGCGGACGACCAGCGGCACACTTACCATGATTTCCGGCAAATCGAGTCACACGGGACCACCATAACCCTTAAAGTGCTGTTCAATCTACTTTTGTTGAAGGACCAGCTGCGGCGCGATGATTGTGCCGTTCCGTTCTTCTTAGACGAAATTCAAACACTCGATCCGGCCAACAGACGCGCGATACTCCGCACAGCAAAACAATTAGGTTTTATCGCCATCACCGCAGCGCCCGAGGCTGTCAGCGACGTGGACGCCCTTTACTTCCTGCAGCCGCACAACGGGCGTATTGTCGTGCGGAACAAACATCGGGTGACTGTCAAGCGGGCTGTTCCAGTAGGAAACTGATGAAGCTCCAGGCTCAAGCTCGAACCAAATTGTACAACTTGGCTGAAAGTGGATCGCTGCCAGAGAGTCAATGTGGTCGGGCATTTCTAAAACTTCTCGTTCCCTTGCTTGACAGCGGAGTGGTTCGATGGGAACGATTTGGCGGGGGCCGCCGATTGATTGTGCACGACCCCGTCACATTGAGGACCTTTTCCAAACAACGGTTTCCCGACGTAGTGTTGCTGAGCGACGCTGAAAGCCGCGTTGCCAGCGTGGGCCGCTTCCGCGATACAAAGGCGATAACCAACAACGCAGGTGAAATCATTTCCCTTCGCGTGTGGCGAAATGATGCCTTGTTGAAGGATGGCAAACCCTGTGACGCGGCGGCACTCACAGGCCAACACGGCGTTTTTTCATTTCTGTTTACGCGGAATTGCCTTTACGCCTTAAGTGGCTCGTGCGCCCTAACAGAGAACCCGGCAGTGTTTGTGGCTGCGGAGCGACTCAATCTCGGCGTGGGTGCCGTGATTTACGGGCACGGGAGGATTTCGAGCCGCGTCTTGGACTGGCTGGTTCGAACAACGAATTCCCAGTTCAGTCTGCTGCATTTGCCGGACTACGATCCCTCCGGGCTGTCCGAATTTCAACGTCTCCACGCGCGTCTCGGAAACCGAGTCGCGCTCTATTTGCCTAGCGAAATTGAAGCGCGATTCGTTCGGTTCTCAAACCCAGAATTACTCGCAAAAGCCAACAGCCAAGCGATGCTTGCGCAACTGCGTCGCTCAGAATCGGCCGCCGTTCGCCGTGTGGTCGAAATGATTGACCGTTACAATGCTGGACTCGAACAGGAAGCCCTGTTGATTCAGGCCTGACTTCAGTTTTCTCTCAGCAGCAACGCAAACCATTCGTCCTATTCCGCCAGTCAGTCTTTCCAGCAGTCCTGATCCAACCGCCCTCGGATTTGGCCCCGCTCAAAGCGATAGCTGTTTCCGCTCTCGACCGCGTAGAACTGAGATATGCGAATCGGAATCTACGCTCGGGTCAGTACGAAGGATCAAAGCTGCGAGTTGCAAGCGCGATCTGCGGGCCTACTGCGCGGCTCGGGGATTTGACCTCGTCCGCGAATACGTTGACGTGGGCCAGTTGGGCGCGAAGGACTCACGCCCCGAGCTTAATAAACTGATGGACGATGCCCGCAAGCGGCAGTTCGACGCAATCGTGGTATGGCGCTTTGATCGGTTCGCTCGTTCCACCAAGCACCGCCTCTTGGCGTTGGAGGAATTTCGGTCGCTCGGCGTCCAATTCATCAGCTACCAGGAGAACATGGACACCAGCATCCGCGGCAACCTTTTGGCCGCCCGCATATATGTACTCGTTCGTGGGATTCGCCGGAGCGACACCGTTGTAATACTCCGCGAGCTCCAGCGAGCCGGAATAAACGAAAACGACGTTGGTCGTGGGGCTGGTGCAATTCGGGACGCACTTCTGAACGCGAAGACCGTTGCCGTCGTAAACGTACGTGCCGGAAGAACTGCTGTTGGTAGCGCTGACAGTATGGTTCTCGGCGTCGTAGACGAGGGTGTTGAGGCCGTCGTAGGTCATGTTGCCGCTGGAATCATCGGTGTCGTCTTTCGGGGGGCGGCGGTCATCGTGCCCAGGATTTTGGGTATCGCTCGAGCCGAAAACTATATGATTCAGCTTAGAGGTCATGGTTCAACCGCACTTTTCTCGACGTCTTCGCCCGGCTCCCCGCCAATCTAAGTAGCCCTTCCAACGTCGTCTCTCTCGAAAGCAAGAATTTGAGAATGTTGAGGTTGTTGAACTCGCAGGTTTCGAACACGCTTGCCAGTACGAGGTACTCCTGCAGGCTCCGCTCCGTAAAGCAACCATCGGCTGTCTGCGGTACTTGGCGAATCGTTTGATGGCATGCTCGGCGTTGGTAGGGGTTCACTCCATGAAAGCCGTTGCCGCGTGACAACTGCAAAGCGGGGATTGCTGCGCAGCACACGCATGCCATAACGGATGTCTGTAGGTTCGTCTCTCAACCGCCCGTTCTAACCCCAGGAATTTTCGGGGGCATTAAGGGGGCACTAAGAATTCCCCCTCTTTCCTTTCAATACCTTTGAAGGCCAGGCTGCACCGCAAAACTCCTTTGTTTCCTCACCCATGGTGGATTCGAATCCCATCGGCTCCACCATTTGAAATCCAAAGAACTTACGCTAGAAAATCGCCGACTGTTACCAGGTACTGCTGCCGGCTCTGCACTCGACAGCCTAGCTACATTGGGCGCAGAACCACAGTTCATTACTCCCGCAGCCGCGCCTCGCAGGAGCGTCGCGGAATCCGCGCGAGAATACATGGAGCGCTATCTAACGGACTAGCGTTGAGCCGCCGGGTCCAACACGCTGCTAGGCAGCCATATCTCTGGGAAGCTCGGAATAGTCACCGGAGATTGGAGGCCTTACCGTTTGCCAGCGAATCACTTAAGAGCCGTAAGGAATGCAATCAAATTCTTGAGGTCTTCTTCATTTAACTCAACGGGCGTCATTCCTCCGTCCGTCATTGCATCTGTGGGCTGCTTCAAAATGCTCTCCAGCTTTGCGCTGTCGCGCTTATCTCCCACTCCAATC
>DATNNY010000401.1:0-4550 GCA_035601635.1 Pyrinomonadaceae bacterium | reverse complement strand
CTGATCCGTTTTGTGATCTCTTCAGTTGGGATCAGGACTTCCAGATTTGGGTTGGTGAATTCTGACATGATGATTCGGGCTGGTGATGTGGACAAAACGTTTTCTTCCCTTCAATAGAATTTCAAGTTTCGCTCAGAGTCGACTCGCCGTCAAAGCTGTTACAGAACCGGGAGCGATAGGGTCCTATACTCCACTTCGCTGTAGAGAATATCAGTAAGCTGTAGTTCACATTGAGTGCTGGATCCGGTCGCTATCGCTCCCGGTTCTGTAACCACTCACCAATTGCGGATATTGGTGCCGACTCAATGAACTTGCGCCAGTCTCTAATCTCTTCCCGTTTGCGCCCGCGCCGACGCTGCGAGATACTATTGAAGCTCCTGCTGTCAGGTCAATTCGAATGGCGCCATTGGCCTGTTATATTTGCTTTCACCAGTTTTCAAACAGGAATCGTCTATGAATAAATTTGCTCGAAAGATGCTCGCCGCCCCGCCAATCCCTTTGCTTCTGCTCGGATTGATGCTGACGAGCGCTCCGTGGGCGCGCTCGCAACAACCGGCGCCGAAAACATCCACGACTCAATCGGCGGTGACGCAATCCGATCCCGGCGCTCGCGTTACTGAGACCGCTATTGACGCTTCGATTCCGGACGATCCGCGGTTGGACAAAATGTTGGCCGTCTACAGTCCAAAGGTGCGCGAGCTCGAAGTCGTGCTCGGACGACTGCGGGGCGAGTTGAAGAAAAGCGGCACCGGCGCCGGCTCTCTGGGAAACTTTATTACGGACGGCATGCGCGCGCAGGCCAGTCTGAAGACGGGCAAACCCGTCGCGGTGGCCTTGATGAATGGCGGCGGAATACGCCGCAATGCTATTGGCGAGGGCGAACTGAAAGCCCGCGACATCTTTGAGTTGCTGCCATTTGAAAATGCTCTGATCACAGTCGATCTCACGGGCGAGCAATTGACCAGGCTGCTGCAGATGATCGTCGCCGCCCACGAAGCCCAATCCGGCGCGCGCATCGTTTACAAGACTAACGCCGACAAAACGTCAGAGATGGAGAGCGCCAAACTCCTTGACGCCGGCGAAGCAAAAGACATCGATCCAAAGGCGACTTACACGATCGTTACCATCGACTATCTCTACCGAGTCGGAGGAAGCCGATACGGAATGCTGCAAGCCGGGAAGAACATGAAAGAGTTGGGCATCACTCTGCGTGATGCGATCATGAACTACGTGAAGCTGGAAACGGCGGCCGGACGCGAGATCAAGCCGAACCTGGACGGGCGGTTTGTCTTCGATAAGGCAAATTCCGCCGTGCCTGAGGAGGTGCGCCCTTAATGACAAGTCGCAGAAACTTCTTAGGCGCCTCAATCGCAGCCGGCTTATCGCTTTCTTTTCCGAAGGGCCTGCGATCGCTTTATGCACCGGCTCGCGCGGCGATCTGGACGCCCTTGCTCGAGCCTCTAATGGGCGAGACGTTAATCACAATTCTGCACACGAACGACACGCATTCACAGATCGATCCGATTCTCGAGAACGACAAGACTTATGCAGGCAAGGGCGGGGTGGCGCGCCGGGCGACCCTGGTCAAGCGAGTACGGAAGGAGAATCCGAACACCTTGATGATCGACGCTGGCGACGTTTTGCAGGGCACGCCTTACTTTAATTTTTACAAAGGTGAAGTCGAATACAAGGCGATGTCTCTGATCGGCTATGACGCCGGCACGATCGGCAATCATGAATTTGATAATGGGGTCGAGTCGCTGGCAAAGGCTTACCAGTTTGCCAACTTCGACATCGTCTCGACGAATTATGACGTTCGCGGCAGTGCGCTGGAGAGTAGAGTCAAGCCGCACGTCGTGAAAGAAGTTGGCGGTCTGCGGATTGGATTATTCGGCATGGGTATCCGGCCTGAAGGTCTGATCACTCCTGACAATTTCAAGCCGCTGAAGTACCTCGATCCAGTGACCACCGTGCGCGGGGCGGTAAAATTGTTGCGCGAGCAAGAGCGATGCTCTCTGGTGCTCGGCATGTCGCACCTCGGTTATTATCCTAATCCTCAAAGAGACGAGATTGGTGACACGCAGGTTGCCGCACAAGTCGAAGGCATCGACTTTATCGCCAGCGGTCACACGCACACCTTTATGGATAAGCCCGTGCTGCAGAAAAATCCCGCGGGCAAAGACACGATCGTTTTCCAGGTCGGCCGCAGTGGCATCTATGTCGGACGCGTGGATTTCACGTTGCTTGACGGTAAGGTGACCGCTTCGGCGGGGCGCCTGCTGGATCTACGCGACGAATCGCTGGCTTAGTGGCACAGACTTCAGTTTGTCGATATTCGCGCGGCGGTCGAATTTAAGGCGGGGCTAATGCGCCAGCAAAGAGCTGTTGGCGGATTCTCTCGACGCGCAGCGTCGGCCTGAGTTTAGCCCGGCCTTTTCCAGGCCGGGAAAACAGCCCATAAGGGTTTGCGCGCCCAGCGACGCTTGAAACTGAGCGCATTCAATCGTCGCTACGCGACGGCGGGTAATGGGGAAGACTGATCCCGGCGTTGAAACGCCGGGCTAAATTCAAACGACGCTACGCGTCGAAGCACTTGATCGCATCCTCCCGGAGTTTATCGAACAAAAACATGGCGGATGACGCAACCAGAGATCGAGTTCGCGCGCTGGTGCGCGACGTTTTGAGCAAGGCGGCTCCGGCGGAATTCGAAGCGTCAACTCCGGCGCAGCCCGCTTCGGGCGCACCCGTCAAGACACCCGCCGCGCGGGCAATCACTCGAGACGAATCCGCAAAGCTGGTAATCACAGAAGACGATGTGCGCGGGCTGGAGCGTGGCTCAGTCTTACGCATCGCCGAGGCGGCCCGGCTGACCCCACTGGCCGCGGACATCATCAACGAACGAGGCATCGAAATCACGCGTCGCATTTCCCGCGGCGGGTCAAAACAAAGCCGCACAGTCGCGGTGGGAGCCGATCACGGCGGTTACCCGATGAAGGAAGAACTCAAAAGCTTCCTCGCTGAACTCGGTCATCGCGTTCACGATTTTGGCACCAACTCGGAGAGCGCCGTTGATTACCCCGACTTTGCTCATGCCGTCGCCCGGGCCGTCGCTGATAGAAGCGTAGATGTCGGCATCGTGATCGACGGCGCCGGCGTGGGCTCGGCGATGACGGCCAACAAAGTTCCCGGCGTGCGCGCCGCCGCCTGCTATTCCGTCGAGGTGGCGCGCAACTCGCGCGAACACAACGGCGCGAACGTCCTCACGCTCGGCAGCAAAACCATCTCCAGCGCGGAGATGCGGGACATCGTGCGCGCCTGGCTGGGCACTGAACTCACCGAAGACCGGCATCGCAAACGAGTCGGCAAAATCGATGCGGTTGAGCGGCAGTACAGTCGATAATCCCTGCTTCGGGGTTGTGACTGATACAGGTAATCCCTAAATTTGATTTCGCGCTTTCTCCAGCTAGGACAAGAACGATCCACGAAGCCACACTAAACCGCATGAAAACTTCTGCTTCGTGTGTTTTTGTGGATCGTCTTATCCCGGCAAGGCACGTCTGAAAGATGGGCTATCAATCAAGCAGAGAGCGTGATTGGCCGAACTCTCGACGTTGGCGTAAAATGATTTTCGCCAGCACCGCCAGCAAGTATTCGCTAAGGACTTAACCATGGCGCAAGAAATCAAAACGCAGACTCCCACAGCGCCCGTCACGGAAGCGCCGCTGCCCCGCATGACCTACGAAGAGTTTCTTGAGTGGGCGGACGAAGACACATGGGCCGAGTGGGTTGACGGCGAGCTTATAGTAATGAGTCCAGCATCCTTAACGCATCAAAGAATTCTAACTTTCTTGGCGGCCCTACTGAGTTTCTTCGTTGAGGCAAATCAGCTAGGTGAGGTATTGACCGTACCATTCCAGATGAGGCTCAGAACGCGTCCCTCGGGTCGCGAGCCTGATCTTATTTTTATCGCTCGCGATCGCCTCGACAAGTTGCAGAATGTCTATCTCGATGGTCCAGCCGACCTGGCAATTGAGATTATCAGCCCCGACAGTCGCGCTCGTGATCGCGGCGATAAATACTACGAGTATGAACAGGCGGGTGTCCGAGAGTACTGGCTAATTGATCCACTCCGTAAGCAGGCAGAGTTCTACCGGCTTGGTTCTGATGGAATTTACACGAGCGTATCAGTTGGCGATGATGGAATCTTTCACAGCGACGTGATTGACGGATTGTGGCTCAAAGTTGACTGGCTGTGGCAGGACCCACTGCCGACACTTATGTCAGTATTGAAAGAGTGGGGACTGGTAAAATAAGAACTGAGAAGCATGCCCTATTCAAACAACGGCGATTTCGAAACATTGGTCGAGCAGATCACCGATGTGATCTATGCACGCCTCAACGGCGAGAGCGTCGATCAGGCAAAGATGTGCGGCTGCACGTCAGAGTGCTTTCATCGATGTCCCGAGCGCATGCACCGGGTCGTCGATGCAGGCGCGGCGCGTATTGGACTAATCCTGGGCCAGACTGCTTCCGCGCGTGACTGGGCCAGC
>DATNNY010000400.1:0-31190 GCA_035601635.1 Pyrinomonadaceae bacterium | reverse complement strand
AAATCGTCCCAGGAATAGGTTTCCGGCTCCTGCTTTACTAACCACAGGCCCGGTGTTTCGGACTTCTTCACGCTGCTCTTCTTTGGGCTACGTTTCTTTGTCTGCGCTTTTTTCGTAACCATTTGTCGTTGCAGGTCCTCGGTTGAAATCGTTAGAATCCGGGCGTTCGTTCACTTCAAAACTCAGGATTCAAAACATCGTGGCAAAACTAAAAGAAGGTGACAAAGCTCCGGATTTCACCGCCCCGGACGGCGAAGGTCAGACCGTGCACCTCAAAGATCTCCGCGGCCGGAAAGTCGTGCTTTATTTTTACCCCAAGGACGACACGCCCGGATGCACCAAAGAGGCCTGTTCGTTCCGCGATTCGTTCGCCAAATTCAAAAAGCGTGGCATCGAAGTGCTGGGTGTTTCATTCGACAGCGAAGCCAAACACAAAAAATTTGCCCAGAAGTACGATTTGCCTTTTCGCCTGCTGGCAGACACTGACCGGGCAATTGCCGAGGGTTACGGTACCTACGGCGAGAAAAAATTCATGGGAAGGGCTTATATGGGAATCCACCGAATGACTTTCCTCATTGACGAGAAGGGAAAAATCAAAAAAATCTTCAACAAGGTTAAGCCGCAAGACCACGCGGAAGAAGTTCTCGCCGCCTTTGATGAATGATTTGCGCCGTCTGCCGGACGAGCGTCTTCAACCGATTTTCCCCTTTGCCTTGCTGGCATCTGTATTCACTGGACGCTTTATCCCCCTCGCCGACGGTTTACGGCCCGGCATCAGTACACCCACCGAACTAAATGAAGGATTCAAGCGTTTCCGCTTAGCTTCCACCGCTTGGCGGGCCTTGGTCAGCTCGTCCGAAGCCTCATTAACAAAGTACCTTCGAGTGTGGTCAATGACCTGAGTGCGAATCTCGCGGGTCCAAAGGAGAAGATTGGCCAGGGCATCACAAACCTCGTCTTTCGGAAGCCTGGTGACCTGGGCAATCTGTGTTTGAGTTTCGGCGCCACAACGAATCGCCTCGCGCACGCGGTCGGCGGGTGAGAGTTTTCTGAGCATGCGAGCTATGCGTCGCGGCGAAAAACCCGACTTGGCATCAATCGAAACGCGCGACCGTTCAGGTACGACAGCAGCCCCCTGCTTAATCCGTGCGTTCTTGTATTCGCGCAGCGCCTGGCGGCTGTGGGCAATCTTCTGACGAATACAGCGCTTGCAGTAAAGATTCAAACCGTCTTTGCGTGCCCGGCACACGCCGAACTCCGACAGTGGCAGCGATCCTTCACACCGCGGGCACTTTTTCAACTCAACCACGCTTACTTCTGCTAGTCTGGTCACTCTTTGCGCTCCACTAAAATGATTTAAATACGCGATTCCGGGACAAAACAACTGCCCTGCAGACAGCAAGCCGTCTTGCACCCTGGCCCGTTCAAACCCTCTGTGACTAATGTTGGCGATGTAACTCCGGATGTGAGCCGGAAAGAATCCGCCGTCGATGGTCACGCTGGTTTAGTCATCGCGTGACGACGCCCTCACCCGTCAACGCATGTGAAATAAAAAGCGCATCGAGGTCGGTCGCAAGAATGACTGACGGTTATTGCGAGAGGGAAAATAATTGCTTCTGATTTCAGTCATAAACTCACCTCAATTCGTCAGTGCGCTGACCTGTGAACTAATAAGGGACTGGCATTATATTTAGGAAGTTTTTTTTTGCAACCTCTTTCTCATATTGACATGGTCCAATTCACGCAAGTGATCATTTCATGCAGCGAATCAATTCGAAAAAGTTTTTTCTTTTCGCAACGTCTCTAATGAGACGAGATAGCGCACCTTGAATTTTTGATCGAACAGCATATCGATACTCACCAGCGAAAAGAATGTGCGTGACGACTTGTGAAATGATCCAATGAAAACCCACCTTCCTGATCGCATCAGAAAGCGTTCGCCGTATGTTTCGCGCTAAACCTGCGATGAATGCGATCGTGGTCCAACTATTAGTTGATTCATATCAAACAAGACAAATCGCAGATCAAAATAAATGGAGACCCTTCAGGCTAATCATCGCGTTCTCGATCTCAGACGAGCAGGCTTCCAAAAAGAGTTATTACTTGCCGAAGGTTGTTGGCCGGTGCTTAATCTCTGCTCAAGAACATCGTTGAGTGATCTGCGGAACGCATTGCCTGGCTCAGATATTCAGAAAATTTCAAGAGTCGGCATGGGTTGGGCAAGAGTTTGAGGAAGGAGCATTTCTGTGGATGCCGCTGAGTTGTGCAAAACGCGCAAAGCCTCGTGGTGTAAGCGAGTTGCCCAATGCGCATGCGGGGCGATCCACAGCTTTTCAACAGGTTCTGTGGAAAATCAGGAGCTCGAGTATTTCAACGAATCCGAAAGTGCGGCGTGCCTTCATCATGGTTTCACTTTCGCGCGATCCTTGAGCCGAAAGACGAATTTGAGTCCTGACCAAACTTGATTTACAGCGCAGATTTTGACGTCCACCAGACCGGCGGCCAGACCGATGTCCCTGACAATGTTCTCGGAAAGATCAGTTGAGACGCCTGAACTCTTTTTTGGCCACGACACCCAAAGCATGCCTGCAGGGTTAAGGCGTTTTGCATAACGTGAGAATTTTTTCGTGAGTTCATTTTCACTCTTAACAAACAATTGAGCAAAGTCGAGTGGTTTGCCCGATCGCGAGTTGGCAAACACATCGGCGGGTAGATCAAGTTCCTTCGCGTAGTCTGACGGAGCGTTTACGAAGACGATATTAGAGTCAGGCTTAATGCCCAGCTTTTTGACGAGCGTTGTTCGGGAATAGCCAGCCATAAAGCGTTATGCAACTGTCAAAACGTGATCGCGGAGCAAACAATGCTGCGTCACTGTGCGCGAGATCTTCAAACCAGTATCAATGATGTTTGTTAATCGCGTTACGGCTATTCACCAATCGACAATTCTCCGCCGAAGTGTATGCCACGTTTTTCGCGTCCCAGCGCAACTACTACTGCTGCTCCTAACAGCACAGTGAGCGCCGTCAGCGCCATCGTGGTCGGATAACTCGTCCTTGCGGCGAAGATTGCCTGTATGAAACCTACAAAGCCCGCCAACAGCACCCCGCATTGGTACGCGAATCCCGGAAGGAAACCGCGAACAGAATCGGGCGATAGTTCAGAAAGATGAGCAGGAATGATTCCCCACGCTCCTTGCACCATAAACTGCATCAAAAATCCGCCGGTCAATAAGAGAGACAATGACGGTGACAACGACCAGAGAGGAATAACGAGCACCGCGCACAGCAACGCCATGATCATTGAGCGGCGCCTGCCAATACGATCAGAGAGCAGCCCAAACAGAAGTCCTCCGGCAATCGCCCCGACCATGGTAAAGGCAGTGACCATCGCGACCTTTTGCGGAGCAAACTTCCAGGCGCGCTTCAAAAGTGTCGGATACATGTCCTGAGTTCCGTGCGACACAAAATTCATCATCATCATGAGCAGCACAAGATAAAGAAAAAGTTTCCAGTGCGAGGCGATCGCCCGACCCAGCTGGCTCCAGTTTTCGTGACGGGTCCGTTCCCAGACCTTTGATTCTTTCACGCGGAAACGAACAAAAATGGCCAGTAAGGCCGGTAAGCCGCCGATAAAGAACATCGGTCGCCACCCCCAGCGCGGAAAGACAAAGAAGTAACAGAGGGCTGCCAGGAGATAACCGGCGGCATAGCCTTCCTGCAGCAATCCCGAGAGCACGCCTCGCAACCTGGGCGGGACCTTCTCCATTGCCAGAGAGGCGCCCACGCCCCACTCTCCGCCCATGCCTATGCCGAACAGAGCGCGCAGCACCAGGAAGGTCACGTAGTTGGGAGCCAACCCCGACAGGACTTCAATCACCGAAAAGAAGACCAGGTCGAGCATGAGCGGCAAACGCCGTCCATAGCGGTCAGCGAGCAGTCCGAAGATGAAAGCGCCCACGGGGCGGAAGCCGAGCGTGAGCGCAATTGAAAAAGCGATTTCAGGATCAGTCTTGTGGAATTCGGCACCGATGGCCGTTAGCGAGAGTCCGACGAGGAAGAAATCAAACGCGTCGAGAGTCCATCCGAGAAATCCGGCGAGGAGAGCTGCGCGGTGCCCGTCGGCTTGGTCCTCGGCTTGGGTCATTGGAAAAACCTTCAGCAGTTTGGCTTGACGTGCAAGAAACCGCGGCGATACTAATATTTTGCAGAACCTGCGTTCAAGCGATTTCTTGAGCATCGTCCGGAATGGCACTGCGGGGCAGTAGCCCGACCGTTATGGAGGGGCTTCAAAACTACAAACCGAAACAGGAGTCTCGTGCGTAATTTAAACGCAAGGAAACAGCGAGTTCGAAAGACATTAGAATGTTGATTAAGAAGCCAGCTGATATTGAATCGAGCGAAATCACGGATCAGAAGGTTTATCTGAACCGCCGTTTGTTCATGCGCGGCGCGGTTCTGGCGGGCTCAGTCGCCGCAACCGGCTTCGTGTACCGGAAATTGAATCCGCCCGCTGCGGTGGTCGGAGAGCAGCCAAAGATTGCGGGCTTGATCACCACGCCTTCGGACGACGCGATGCGCAAGGGCTTCAAAGTGAACGAGCCCCTGACCTCCTTTGAAGACATCAGCAATTACAACAATTTCTACGAGTTCTCGACGGACAAGCGTTCGGTCGCCTCAGAAGCGCGCGGATTTGTCACACGGCCGTGGACGGTTGAGGTTGGCGGTCTGGTGAATAAACCAAAGACTTACGACCTGGATGATTTATTGAGGTTGGCGCCGCAGGAAGAGCGAGTTTATCGTCATCGTTGTGTCGAAGGGTGGTCGATGGTCATTCCCTGGGCTGGGTTTCCGCTCGCTGCCCTATTGAAAGAAGTCGACCCGCTGTCGTCCGCGCGTTACGTGGCATTTCAGACTCTGCTGGATCCCAAACGGATGCCCAATCAAAACACGAGCGTGCTGGATTGGCCTTATGTCGAGGGGTTGCGCCTCGACGAAGCGATGAATCCGCTTGCGATCCTGGCAACGGGGCTTTATGGCGGAACTCTGCCGCCGCAGGACGGGGCGCCGATTCGACTCGTAGTACCGTGGAAATACGGATTCAAGAGCATTAAATCGATCGTGAAGATCGCGTTGGTCGCCGATCAACCGCCGACAACCTGGAACATTCAAGCTCCGAACGAATACGGCTTTTACTCAAGTGTGAACCCCGGCGTCGATCATCCGCGCTGGAGTCAAAGAACTGAGCACCGGATTGGCGAATTTACTGCGCGCAATACGCTCTTGTTCAATGGGTACGTGGAACAGGTTGGATATCTCTATCAGGGCATGGATCTGAAAGCGAATTTCTAAGAGTGGAGCGCGGGCATCCTGCCCGCCTGAGCGCGAAGCGCGAATGTCCAGGTTCTGGAGAGAGTTTAAGAGCGTGCGGCGCACGCTGTGGCGGGCAGGATGCCCGCGCTCCAATATATGAAAGACACACGCTTTGCCAAACTCGTCCTGCTCGTTAATGGCCTGGTGCCGCTGACGCTGCTGTTGTGGGACGTCTATCGAAAGCAGGTGGGGGCGAATCCTCTGGAATTCGTCACCCGCACGACGGGCATGCTCACCCTGGTCTTTCTGCTTATCTCGCTGGCCGTCACTCCGCTGCGCAGAATTACTGGACTCAACTGGCTAACGCGGTTTCGCCGGATGTTGGGGCTTTTCGCGTTCTTTTACGGCTTCCTTCACCTGATGACCTATGTAGCTTTCGATCGTTTCTTTCATCTGACCACCGTTCCGGGTGATGTGGTCAAGCGCCCATTTATCGCGATTGGCATGACGGCGTTCTTTCTAATGGTGCCCCTGGCGATTACTTCAACGGACAAAATGGTCAAGCGTTTAGGCGGCAAGCGCTGGACACGACTGCACCGCATTGTTTATCTGTCAGGGATTCTGGGCGTCCTGCACTACTACATGCTGGTTAAGTCTGACGTGCGTTTGCCGATGACGTTCGCATTTTTATTGGCTGTGTTGCTGGGGTTCAGGATTTTTGCGAAGTATTACGTGCCGCCACCAAGGGTTTCAGGGGTCATCATTCCTCCGCGATCGTAGAGTCCCTAACAGTCGGGCTACTGCCCCGCCTATCGTTGCGTCCAGACTCTATCGTTGTTAACTTTCTGTCGTGCTGGATCCCACCAAGCGGTTCTCAGACCGCGTCGAAAACTATCTGAAATACCGTCCTACCTATCCGCCTGAGATCATTCCGTTGCTCGAGTCAGAGTGCGGTCTGACCGCACAGTCGATAATTGCCGATGTTGGTTCCGGAACAGGTCTCTTGACTGAACTGTTCCTGAAAAACGGCAACCGGGTTTTCGGCGTCGAGCCAAATCCCGAAATGCGTGCAGCGGGCGAGAAATTCCTGGCGAGTTACCCGAAGTTCACCAGCGTAAGCGCCGTTGCCGAGGCAACCGCGCTGCCTGATCATGCGGTTGATTTGGTCGTGGCCGGCCAGGCTTTTCACTGGTTCGATCGCCAGAAAGCGCGTCCGGAGTTCGAGCGTATCCTGAAACCCGGCGGCTGGGTCATGCTGGTCTGGAACGGTTATCGCGTGGAATCGAGTCCCTTGATGGCTGCATATCAGGATCTGGTAGTGCGTTATGGTACCGATTATTCGGAGGTTCAGCAGGAAGCTGAGGGTTTTGATGTCGAGGCATTTTGCGCTCCGGGAAGTTGCAAGAGCGCGCGCTTCGAATTTCAACAGAGTTTTGATTACGAGGGTCTGAAGGGAAGGTTTCTGTCGGCCTCGTTCGTACCGGGACCCGATCATCCTGACTATGAAGCAATGCTCAAGGACCTGCGCAAAGTCTTTGAGGCCAACCAGAAGGACGGCACAGTAATCTTTGCCTACGAAACCGTACTCTACTACGGACAGCTTTCAGGCAAATAGCGATTAATTCTAATTCACTTCGGAGACTTCACAGGCTGGCAGCCCGTCCTACTCATTGTGTGGCTAGTGTGGCTATCCGCGCCATTGCGTGCGAAAGATCCAGACGAGTAAAAGACCCCTGCGGATTAAAGCTCGAGCCGTTTGTCTTAATCAGTCCGTTTTGCACCGCTACGGCGACGTAACCTCTCAGCGAAGCCGGAATCGACGCGGCGTCAAGGTAGGTCAGAGTGTAGCTGCCCGATTCCGCCTGCTGACGCAAACCGGCGGCGCGCACCAGGGCTATGGCGGCAGTCAGACGATCAACGGCGTCGTCAGGCAGGAAAGCCCCGCCGGGATTTGTGCTCGGAAACAAAGCACCGTTGGGTGCTGCCTGAGCGCTTTCGACAAAGAGCATGGTGGCTTTGTCACGGATGTCGGTGTAATTCGACTGTCCCGGCAAATACTGCGGCACGCGCGCGCCCAGCACGAGCGCAGTGGCCAGATTGGCGCGCGTGACTCCAAAGCCGGGGCGAAAGTGCTGTCCGATCGGCCACATCACCAGGCCTCGGAAGTTCTGATAGATCTCCGAGACCGAAGAGGCGTCGAGGCCGCTGAGGTCAGTCATCGGCGCGTAACGCGGGGTCGTTGTTTGAATGGTTCCGGTATAAGCTTGCGCCCCGTTACGAGTACTTGGGTCCAGGGTAATGTTGCCGGCCGACGCGCCCGCCGTCGACACGGTGTTTTCCACCCGGGCCTTCCATGTTCCGGCGCCGGGAAGGTCGATCACACTGCGCTGACGACGACCGGTTAGTCCGGGAGAGTTGAGGACGTTCGCGGTGGGTTGGTTAGCGCCCTGAGGATTAGTCAGCGTCAACCCGAGCCTGTTCGGGCTTAACAAGTCACCCCAGGCAATTTGCACTGATGCACGTAGCACGTCTGGGGGGATGTTAATCGCTGAATCGTTGGCCGCGCCCGGGCTCACGGCTCCACTGAAGACCTGGGGGCCACTGTTAATGAACTGTATCTGACCCTGGTAAGCAGTGCCGCGCCATTGGCCAAAGCGTCTCTGCGGGAAGGCCGCTTCCAAAACAGCGGCGGGCGCGTTCAACATACCGGCGCCCACTTCGTATTCATAATAGGGAGGCAGAGGCGTTGCGGTTCTTTGCAGAATGTCGCGAATCTGTGCCGGCGTCAGCCGCGGATTTGCTTCGAGCATCAGTGCGATCACGCCGGCAACTTGCGGTGCAGAGAAGCTCGTTCCATTCCCGGTTGTGTAGTAAGGGACTTCAGTCGGGCTTAGCTGCGTGTCGTTAGCCGTGAGACCATCCACGGTTGTTACCGCGGCCAATGTGGAGGCGCGCAGGCTGACAGTGTTTACTCCGGGCGCCACCAGAGTTGGACGGAAAAGCGGACTGCCAAATTCTCCGCGGGACGAAAACGTAGCCAGCCGCCCCTGATCATCGGTGGCTCCAGTGCTGATTACCCACGGCGCTACCGAATATGGATTCAACGAATCTGAGCCCGATCCAGTGTTTCCCGCCGAGAAAACCACGTTCACACCGTTGTCGGTCAGCATGCGGGTCGCGATGTTTACCGGATCGTTGACATCGAACACTGTATTGGCCGAGAAGCTGCAATTGACCACGCGAACATTGAACGCGGGACCATTGGTTAGGATGTAATCAAGACCCGAGAGAATGAACAGAAGACTTGCGTCGCCGGCGCTCAAGCCCAAAATATTTGCGTTCGGCGCAACCCCGGCGTATTTACCACCGGATTGCTGGCCATTGCCGGCAATCACGCCGGCGACGAACGTGCCGTGACCATAGGCCTGGTCGGTATTCGCCAGGCTGGGCGCCGCGACGGGATAATTGAAGCCCACTCCGAGGCTTTGCGTATCGGCGAGCTTGAGATTCTGAACTACACGCCCTGACAAATCACCGTGCGTGCCATCAACGCCCGTATCCAGGACAGCCACAGTGACGCCGCGACCACTGACAGGCAAGCCCCTGTTCGACATAGTCAAATCGGAATTGCGCCGCACGCGTTCGACTCCAGTCAGGTTGCGGGCCGCGGGTTCCAGGTTCCACTGGAAGGTCCGATTACTGTAGAGCGAACGAACCGCGGGCAGGTGCGAGATCGCCGCAATCCGCCGTTTGGTTGTCGTTACAGAGATCATTGGCAACGCGCGATAACGCGTGCCGCCCAGAACACCGATGGCTTGCAGATCAGCGATGTCAGCGTCGGTGGGCAGATGGTGATAGACAATTACGGCGTCTACGTTACTGTCATCGGTTAGCTTATTGAGGACTATTGCAAGTTCCGGATCGACGCTCTGCAAACCAGTCTGCGTTTGGGCCGCATGAAGGGCCGCAATAATTGCGCTGACTCCGGTTTGCACAAAGCTATCTGCGCCGCTGATAGTGATTCCGTCGGCGCCACTCGCGGTGATGCCGCTGACACCGCGGATGGTCACGGCGTTCGGCGTGATTGTGAAAGCGATCCCATCGGCGCCGCTCGCCGTAATGCCATCGGCACCGTTGATTGTCAGAGTGTTATCAGCGCCACTGGCCGTAATGCCGTCTGCGTGATTGATGGCGCGCGTGTCTGCGCCGCTGGCGGTGATGCCGTTGGTGCCAGTCGCGATGATGTTGTCAGCGCCACTGGCGGTGATACCGGTTGGGTTTCGAATGACAACTGAATCTGCGTGATAAGTGCTGCCGTCAGCGCCGCTGATCGTTATGCCGTCCGCACCGCTGGCCGTAATACCGTCCGCGCGCGTAATAGTTGTCGAATCCGCGCCGGAGGCAGTAATGCCGTCGGCGCCGCTCGCGGTAATCCCATCAGCGCCCGACGCCGTAATACCATCGGCCCCGCTCGCAGTAATCCCGTTGGGTCCAAAAGCCAGAATTCCATCAGCCCCGCTCGCGGTAATGCCATTCGTGCCGTAGTAATCAATGCTGTCGGCGCCGCTGGCCGTAATACCGTTCGACCCGATGATAGTCAAACCGGCCATAGCCGGAATAGAGTTCATCAGGACTACCAGCGCGAGCGCGATTGAGCGGCGAGAATTGTTGCAGAGTCTGCGAATCATCAAGCACAAGCCATCGCCACGGTCGGGTCAAGACAGTAGCTTGTTAGCTGCGAATCCAGCGAGAGATAATTATCAAAAGAAACGAGACAGCGGGCGAATTCTAAAGCACTGAGTCGGCCGTATTTGTTGCGGTCAGCTTGCATTTGTCTTCTTGGTAACCCGCCGCGTTTACTCGTGTTTAGCCACGTGAATCTATCGCGGTTTCGTAGACGGCGAGCCATAGCGCCACTCTCAAGCAAGCCCATTCATCTCCCGACCAGATCGTGATAGGCCTTCTGAGTCTGCATTGCAGGGTCGACACCTAATTCCTTCTGCAAGAGGCCGCGCAACGTTTCATACTGTTCTTTCACCGCCACGCGATTGCCCAGGGCGGCCTGAGATCGCATGACCATGCAGTGAATGTCTTCCCGGAAAGGATCTTCGCGCAAGATCCTCTGCGCCAGATCCATCGAGCGCGGCCAATCCGCCTTCTTCTCTGCTACTCCGGCCAGCGCTTCGAGCATCCGCAGATATTGCTCTCGATAGTACGAGCGCTGCTCATCGACCCAGGCTTCATAGCTGCCCTGCATGAATTCGCCACGATAAACCGCGACCGCGGCTTCGTAACAGGAAATACAGCGGTCAAAGTCGCGCTCGCGCCGAGAGGTCTCTCCCTCGGCAATCAGGCGATCGAATTCCTCAGTGTCGATGCGGTAAGAGAATTCCGGATTAAGCTGGTAATCGCCGTCGCGATAGACAAGAAAGTTTTGCTTCAGCGGCTGATTGCTGTTAAGCGCTTTACGAATGTGCGACATCGTGGGGTGAAAATTTTTGTCCACGCTCTTGAGATCTGTTTCGCGCCAGAACGTGTCGATGATTGTGTCCTTAGGCGTGCGATGGTGGCTGCGCGAAGCGATGAAGCACAGAATGTCGCGTGCCCGGCGGGTAGTCCAGGCGTCCGCCGCGAACGGCCGCGCCTTATCCCGGACAATTTCGACCGGCCCGAGCATTTTGATGCTGAGATCAACCAGCGGCTTGGTCAGCACCGCTGCCGGCGTCACCAACGGCTCCAAAGCCGGCTTGGCGTCAACCGAGACAACTTCCACCTGGGTGATTAAGTCAGGAGGCAGCAACTCCCGCGCGTCTTCGTATGCAAACAAGGCCGGATGGGACGCGATCTCCTGCCTCAGCCAGTACTCATAGTCGTAACGGGCGGCCAAATCGAGTACCCGGCGCAGGTGTTCAAGCATCTGCGGCTCGTGAGACGAGGCAAAATCACAATTCGCGAGAGCCATGCCGGCCTGAGCTTCATAGTAATAAAGACCTCGCTGTTGGAAATAAGCGAGCGCCGGATCCAGGTCTGCGCGGGCTTCGGCGTATTCGGACTGCGCCAAAAGAATTAGGCCGCGCGCCAGAGTAGCCGTGAAGTGGCCGATGTCGTTTCTCTCTGTCGGCCGAAGTTCCACCAGTCGATCGATTTGCCCGCGTGCCCGCGCGGCGTCGCCGGCTCTCAAGCTCAGGAAGGCCTGCTCTTCGAGTAGTTCGACACGAGCGAGATCGATTCCCGCTTCGTCATAAGACCTGGCCGCGCGTTCATAGAACTCAGCAGCTCGAGCAAAATCCCTGCGGGCGCAATAAAGATTGCCGTAGGCTTCGAAAGTCTCGCCCAGTTGCCCGACCAGATTGAAGAGCTGGCAACGCTCGAGGGCGCGGTCCAGATGCTGTTCGCAATCGTCCATCTCGCCGCGATAGAGGTGGCAACGAGCGATATTCAGGTGTGCCCAGGCTTCCTGCGGAATGGGCGGCTCTCCGGATTCAGTGCGCAACATCCGGCGCAGCCAGCGGAGCGCCTCCCCAAAATCTCCGCGCATCATCGCGGGCAATCCGAGGTTATGAGATATCAACCGGACGTGATGCTCGTCGCCTTGTTCCTCAGCAGATTGCAAAGCGACGCGAAACTCTCGCTCAGCCGCGGTCCAATCGCCGAGCGAAACCAGACACAACCCGCGCGTGTTGCCGCACTTTGTGCGTACGACGGAGGTTGGCTCACTCAAGCCGACTGCGCGGTCGAGGTATTCGAAGGCCGCCCGATGGTCGCCGCGCCGGCGCGCGATGGTGGCCAAAGAATGCAGGGCTTCTGCTTCGCCTTCACGGTCGGCGCGATCGCGGAGTGAGGCGATTGCGCGGCGAAACAGATTTTGGGAGGACTCGAATTCACCGCGCAGGCGCGCGACCTCAGCGCGGTAGGCGAGGGCCCGCGGATGCGCCTCAACTGCTGCTGAGGGCAATGACTCACTAAGCGAAGCCAGTGAACCAAGTTTGCCCGAAGCGATCCATTTGTTCCCGTGTTCTGCGATGATCGCCGCAGCCCGTTCGAAGTCTTCTGCCTCGAGCAAGTGTCGCACTGCCTGTTCCCAGGACGCGCGCTCGAGAAAGTATTGCGCGTACCGGGCGTGCTCAGCGGCCACGCCCGCCACTCCGGTCTCAGCGCGAAGACGGCGGCGCAGAAAACTTTGAAACAGCGGATGCAGACGGTATTCTTCCCCCCGGCCATCACCGGCCACGGTCATAAACACATTGCCCCGCACGAGCGCGGGCAGAACCGCGGAAGATATGGTTTTCGGGTAGAGCCGCGCGCAGGTTTCGACTTCGATCCGATCGAGCAAGGCAATTCGCATCAGATACTGCTGGATTTCCGGAGACTCGGCGGCGAAAACTTCTTCTGCAAAATACTCAAAAATATCGCGCTCTGAGTGATGAAGGACCGCTAACGGATCCGGCGCTTTGGCCGGCGCGCTCGAACTCGCCTGTCGTTGTGCCACTTGCCGCACGAGCTGCAGGGCCGTGATCCAACCATGGGTGCGCTCGCCGTATTCGCGCAATTGCTCGGCAGTTAAGGCCAGCCCGAAAACCTTGCGAAACAGCTCCTGCGTCTCTTCGTCGGTAAAAAGCAGATCGGCCCGATCGATAATCGAAAGCGAATCCTGAGATCGCAGCCGGGCGAGGGTCAGCGGCGGAATGTCTCGCGAAATTATGATCACGTGGATCACATCCGGGAGATATGCAATCAATCGATCGAGAACGGCATGTACCGGCGTCTCAGCGCCCAGGTGGTGATAATCATCCAGGACCAGAATCATCTGCTGCTCGACGCCTTCGAGAATTTCATTCAAGAGTACGTCGGCGGCCCGTTCGGGCTGCTGTGCCAGTTCCTGCGCCTGTTGCAGAAACGCGAATATCGTTTCACCAAAGCCTGCGATTCGCTGTTGAATTCCGTAGGCCAGATAACCGAGGAAGACCGCCGGATCGGCGTCCGTGTGATCCAGTTGGTACCAAACGTAAGGCCGCTCCTGCTTGCGCAGAAAGTCAGCTACCAAAGTCGTCTTTCCAGAGCCGGCGTTGGCCGTGACCAATGTCATCGGCAGAGTGAGATTGGCCTGCAAGTGTTCGATCAGGCGTGGCCGCGCCAAAATTTCCGGCGCCGGTCGCGGGGGCAGAAGCTTAGTCCGCAGAAAAAACTTACCCGAGAAATCCGGCGCGTTAGCCCGGGCCGCATTGCTGGCTCCCGTTCGGGGTGGCTGACTGTCCATTAGTGTTCCCAGCGGAGATTGCTGACTGCGGCGAAGATTAACACAGCCGAAAGCGCGAGTTCTATTGGTTACCAGACAGTTTGAGAGGATCGAGCGCCCGTTCGCGCTCGCAACTAAAGCAGGGGATCGAATCAACTCAGGCATAGCCCGCGAGCTCTGCAACCTTTACGTTTGAAAATCAGGAGCCTGGTCACTGAACGACGAGAACGCCGAACGTTTCAGTGACAAGAGACTGTCCGCAATCGCCCTTCCCGCCCGTCCCGGAGTGGCGGCAAATTCTGCAACGGTTGCTGCCCGGCCATTCGTCCGGTCCCAGGCGATACGAGCCGGCTCTTCACCGAGTCCATAGGTTTCGAACAAGGCAATGACCTCTTCGAGATTGAAAGCCAGCTCGGTCTCCTCCAGGACGCGCAGCATTTGTTTTGAGCGCAGGCGCCATAAAGGAGCCGGTGGCAGGCTGCGACATGTAATCAGGAGGTGCACATTCGCCGGCAGCAGGGGCAGCAGGCGGCGAAAGAAGGGCACGACCCAATCGGCGTCGTAAACCAGGTGGAGATCCTCAACGACGATCAGCAAGGGTTCTGATCTTCCCTCACTTAACTGAAAGACAAACGACTCAGCCAGTAACTCAGCTCGGTCACTTTCGACAGTTTCTGTCATTTGCAACAGAGTTTCCTTATTCATCGAGGGACGCTGCACGCCGACAGCCGTGGAGAGGTATTCGCAGAACATGCGCAGGTCGCTATCGGCCGCATCCACTTTGTACCAGGCAACCGGGCGCCCCGCGTAGCGCGCGAAATCCGCCGCCAAAGTGGTCTTACCGGTTCCCGCCCTGCCGTTAATAATCGTCGCGTTGCAGCACACCACGTTCTCTACCAACAGCTTGAGCAAACGCTGGCGCGACACTCTTGGTGACGCGTCCGGCACCGCTATTTTCTCGTGGATGAGTTGTCCTTCGTCTTTTCTCATAAGTAGTGGGCTCGCGGCGGTATGTAACTTATTTTTCCGTACCGGGAACAATTCGCCACCGGCACTCGCCTTGAACAAGTAGAATTATCCGCAGACCCCCTTGAGGAATTCTTGAGTTCTGATTGCAACGCTGAAAATCGCTCGGAAATCTTCACGCTGAGGGCGTTAGAGGTAATAGCCGTGGGCAACGCCCACGGATCAGAGCCAAAATGGTGTTGCAGTAGCCCCTGCTCTTGTCACTCTAATGATGAGCCTGTTGTCAGATACCCTGGCGGGGAGTAAACTCTCGGTGCTTCCGAGACCTGTTCAGAGGAGATGATCGAATGATCAAGAAAGTTCTTAGCCTGGCCCTTTTATTAATGTCGGCCGGCATCGCTGCCGCGCAAATGAAACCGTCGCAGACCCAAACGCAAACGCCCACTTCTCCTCCGGCAAAGACCACGCCGATAGTGCCCCACACCAACTTAAAGGTGGGCGACAAAGCGCCGGAATTCACTTTGCGAGCGACCGACGGCAAGACTTACAAACTCAGCGATTTCAAAGGCCAGAAAAACGTCGTGCTGGCGATCTACGTCTTGGCCTTTACCGGTGGTTGAACGAAAGAAATGAAGGCGTATCAGGCTGATATCGCCAAATTCGAGACGACCGATTCGCAGATTTTCGGACTCAGCGTCGACAGCGTTCCCGCCAATCGAGAATTCGCCAAACAGAACGGTATCACCTTCCCGCTACTCAGCGATTTCAAACGCACCGTGGTTAAGGACTATGGAGTTTTTAACGAAGATCAGGGCTTTGGCAATCGCGCGACCTTTGTGATCGATAAGGATGGAATCATTCAACACATCGACGAAGGTAACGTGGCCCTCGATCCGACCAGCGCGGCGGACGCGTGCAACATTCTGACGCACAAGAAAGCGACTCCGTAATGCAGGACGCGTAGCAAGCGGTAAGATGCTTCTGGAAAAAACCAATAACACGATCTCAAAGTCTGACGTTTTAGCTAAGGAGCACCAGGCACTGTGCCCCCTCCGCTTTGTCCTTCAGATCTCAAAAATAGGATGAGCACGGCTTGCGCTTTAGCAATTGAGCTACTCCGGTCGAGTTCTTGAGCCGTAGCCCCGCCGCGCTGATCGTACCGGTGTACTTTTCGTCACCCACAGTGAAATTCACCGTGCTGCTCTTGACTTGCACCGGCACCCATTCGGGCTTTGGATCCTCTGCGCCACCCTGAGCAATCTGCACGATTGCATGATATTCGTTTCCCGCTGACACCAGAACCACGCGCATGCCCTCCAGATCCCCTGACCCTTTACCTACTGTGAAATTGTCATAAACGCCGGCTACGCTGGCGGTTCTTTGGGCCCCGGGCTTTTGCGCCAGCGCCGTGGGGGCAATGATCAAAAAAATCAGAACGGGCAAGAGCGCTCGTATAGATATCTTCATCTTGATTCTCCTCTTATCTGGCGGTCGTGGTTGGTTTCCCAGCTCGCGCGAAGCCTTTCTCGATTGCCGCGCGTAGACCATCGGCAGAATAGTCAGTGAGCAGCAGCCCATTGATATAAAAGGTCGGAGTCATCTCAACGCCGTATATCTCGCCGTCGGCGGTGTCGCGGCGAATGACAGGCACGTACTTTTCCGATGCGAGCTCGGTGTCGAAACGCTTTCGATCCAGGCCCAACAGGGTCGCATATTTCTTTAGCGATTCGTCGTCGAGCGCGGATTGGTTCTTGAACAGAAAATCGATGTACTCCCAAAATTTGCCCTGGGCCTTGGCGGCTTCGGCGGCCTGCGCGGCATGAAAGGCGTTCGCATGAACTGTAGTCAAGGGAAAGTTCCGAATCACAAAACGTACGCGATTGCCGTAGGACTTCAGCACTTCTTCCACGATTGGATACATCGCTCCACATGCCGAACATTGGAAGTCCGTAAATTCGATCACCGTGACCGCGGCATCGGCATCGCCGCGGGTGGCGCCCCCGGCGATTCCCACATTCAGGAAAGGCGGGTCTGGTTCTTTTAAGAGGACTTGAACCCTGGCTCCGGCGCGCAGCTTTTCCGCCAGCACTGATTCAAGTTTCTCCTGCTGCTGTTGCTGTAGATAGTTGATGAGCGCGGGGCGGGCCCCGGCAAGGTCCGTCTTTATCTCTGACTTGTGGTCTTCGTAGAGCTTGTTGATCTGGGCTTCGGTTGGTTGAGTGATCTTGTCGGTGATTTCTGTGCGGACGATGTCCTCGGGGCCGACTTTGCGTTTGGCGGCTTCAGCGACGATCAAGAGATCGTTGATGCGGCGATCGAGTACTCCCTTGCGCGCCGCATAGATCCGCATTTCCAGTTTGTAGACATAGGCCTTGGTGCGCTCGTTGATTGTCTCAACGCGGAGCGGTTCGCCGTTGACAGCGGCCAGCACCGTTCCCGGCGCCAGGTTTGGCGCATTTACGTCCGCGTTCTTGTTGACGGCGTTGGTCATTTTCAGACGTCTGATCAAGGCCGCATACAGTTCCTGACTGCGCTCGTTCCGAATAAAGCTGATCAACTGCGCCCGGATGGATTCCAGATCGGCATTTCCGATTTGATCGCGATTGGCGTCGTAAGCGGCTTTGATCTCCGGTTCGGTTGGAGGAGTGATGCGCGAGTTTATTTCTGCTTCGATGATCTCATCGGAGGATTTTCCGCGCTTCCTGGCCTCGGCGGCAATCAGCAGAGAATTGATGTGCGCATCCAGCGCCCGCTGGCGGGACTCTCTGGTTTCCTTCTCTCGATCAGCGTAATAAGCACGCAAATACGGATCGGGATCTCGGAGGATAGCCGCGCTCACCTGATCTTCGATGTCACCCGCGGAGATGGTGATGTCGTTCACCACGGCGACGGTCGTGGGCAGCACTTCGGCAGGTTGAGCCGGCGAAGGCGCGGCCGTGGGCGCCGAGGTTTTCGTAGATGTTGAAGGAGTGGGTTTCGTCGTCGGGGATCGAGGAGTCGCGCGCCTTTGCGCTTGAGCGGAAACCGCTACCAGCGCAAATACTGAAATGAACAGGATGAATATTTCTTTTCTCATAAGACTGGCTTCCGGACATTGAGATGCAATAACGGATGATATTTGATGGCGAGTCAGAGCACAATTCGCCGCGCAAGATTTTTTCGGGCTGGCTCACATACAAGGTCTCCGTACACTAGGACGCCGACGAACGCTCGACCCACGCAGTAAGGTCCTTTCCTGACTGCGTTCTTTCTAATGAAGTTTGCATTACTCGATTCTTTCCTGTGTTCACCTCATTTACGCAATTTTGGGAATACGCCTTGACGGCCTGCAGCGAAGGCGTATACTCCTCGCCATAACTGGCTCCTTACCCACTGTCTCGGTAAGTCAGCCTGTAGCCTCTCACGATCAGTAAAGAGAGAAGGATGGCCTTTTGATGCTCACGTTCCGAATCAAATTGATGCTCGCAGTTTGGTGTTAGAGTTGTAGACCGGAGGTTAAGGTTGTGGCTAAGTCAAACACGCGAATACTCATTCTCAGCTTATGCGTTCTTATTGTCTTAATGGGTCTGGTTCTGTTTTCAGCGGGCGCTTCACGTTCTAATAGACTTACGTTGGCGCAGGGGAACCAATCAAATATATCGTTGCCTCAGCAGCCCAACGAACCCGAGCAAGTAAACCAACAGTTTAGTCAGAATGATAAAACAAAAGCCCTGCAAGTTGAGAAAATCGAGGTACTGCCCCAAGCGGTGAAAGTATCTCTAAAGAATGTATCGACAAAGACAATCGACGGCATTCAGCTTTCAATTAACGGGGGATACCTGCAGATAGATTTGGTGGGCGCCGAGGAGGAGGATTATCAGAGACTGTTGCCCGGAGCAGTCTATGAACAATTCCTTTCGCCCGGGGCCCTGTCTCAACCTCTCGAAATAAGCGTCCTCGCCGTAACCTTTGCTGATCAGACGATTGACGGTGACCCAAACTTAGCTCAACAGATAATGGACAACCGCCGTGGCATTAATAAACAGTTGAAGCACATCAGGCCCTTGTTAGAGGCTGCGATTAATTCAACTAATGCTGATCCGATTAGAATCCTGGATAAATTGAAATCGCAAGTGGAGAGTCTCCCGAGCGAGGACAGTGAAGATTCCAGCGCTGTAAGAGAGGGCGAACATCAAGCAAGAGCGGAAGCATTAGACCGAATTGAGTTTCTACGGCAGCGACAGATTGCTACGGGTGCTCTGCCCATTCGACGTGCGCTGGCAAGCCTGAAAAACCGGCAGGACAAACAAATTCAGAAAGGCCCTGAATAATCATTCCCGGTCCCTTCCATCGAAGGCATCGAGGTATTCAGACCATGAGAGTTCTATACTTACTCTTGGTCACGGCATTTTTTAGCATTGAAGCTAATGCCGTACCGAGAAACTGCCACTGGATAGAGTATCTTGGGGGATATGATTATGACCTTGGCAATTGCGCAGGGAACCCACAATTGACGAAAAGCGTCGACCATCACGTGCTTTGTACACGTTTTATCAAAGTAGTTATATCTCCAACGAATTTCGCCACTTTGTCGCGGCTACGCATGGAGGCTGTGCTGATCTAGATGGGTATATTTATGAGGAGTGCTGGCCTAAATTCTTTCAGTGGGATCATAGCTACCAATCCTCTTATTGTGGCGATGTCTTTTCCCAAGTTACTAGAAACCAGCACGCCGGCACCTATGATCCCGCAAAATTGAGCGCCTGTTATGAAGATGCTCGTGTCACGTGGAGATTTGACTGTGTCAGTGCGGGACGGCCGATTGCTTATGCCTCGCACGGGGTCTGTTTTCAGCCGTCAACTGAAGAGGACTGTGAAGCCAGCGAGTGGTACTGGAACTTTACCAATAGCACCTGTCAGGAGCCGCCCACGAATCCGACCGATTGCTCAGCCATAGGATGGCACTGGGGTTTCACAAACAGCACGTGTACTCAGAGCTGTCCGCCGGACGGGCCAAGCCCGTTGGATTGTGAACAAGGTGCGCAAATCTGGTGCTCGCGTCGGTGCATGTGCTCAACGCAAACTTTTTGCGATTCCAGCCCGATCCTGGTTGATGTCTCAGGCAACGGCGTTGACCTGACGAATGCAGCCCGTGAATTTTGACGTCGACTCAGACGGCGCAAACGAACGACTCGCGTGGACCACTCCCGGATCGGACGACGCTTGGCTGGCACTCGACCGCAACGGTAACGGCATGATTGATAACGGCCAAGAGCTGTTTGGCAATTTCACGCCGCAGCCGCCCGCCGCTGATCAGAATGGATTCCTGGCTTTGGCCGAATTCGATAAAGAAGCGAACGGTGGCAACGGCGACGGTGTGATCTCCAAACAGGATGCCATCTTCTCATCTCTGCGACTTTGGCAGGACACAAATCACAATGGGATCTCGGAAAGGTCAGAGTTACACAGGCTGCGTGACCTCGGCCTTGAGACTATCGATCTGAAATACAAAGAGTCGAAACGGACGGATCAATACGGCAATCAGTTTCGTTATCGCGCGAAGGTCAAAGACACGCACGACACGCAGCTTGGCCGTTGGGCCTGGGATGTGTTTCTGGTGAGTGCACCGTGACGCCGATTTGCATTTGAAGTTGCCGAGTATGACTGCGCCCTTCCTCACGGTCGGGCTACTGCCCCGGATCTGCTGAGCCCTCCCTCACAGTCGGGCTAGTGCCCGGACTGTTGCGCCGCCGGCAAGTCTTCGCACCGTCTCCAACGTATCAATCTCATCAACTGTTTTATCCGGCCGCAGGCGCACGATACGCGGAAAGCGCAGGGCATAGCCGCCCTTGTGCCGGTTCGATGGCTGCACCCGGTCGAAAGTTACTTCGATGACTATGCGGGGTTCGACAATACGGACACGGCCATGCGCGAACTGCTGAATGGTATGCGCCCGAAACCATTCAGTCATCTCAGAGATTTCCACATCGGTCAGTCCTGAATAAGCCTTGCCGATGTTCAGCAGTTCGGCGTCAGACTCTGATCGCCTTACCGCGAACGTGTAATCCGAAAGCACGCTGCGCCGCTTTCCATGTCCCAATTCGACGGACGTGACCACCACATCGAGCATAGCCAACGCGCGCTTTAACTTCAGCCATTCGCGCCCGCGGCGGCCGGGTTTATAGAAGGACGCTGGGTCTTTGATCATTAACCCTTCATTGCCACGCGCCCGGGCCGCGGCAAATTCATCATCGAGCGCGGCCGCGTCGCTGAACAGCTTTGCTTGCGACAAACGCAGAATCCCATGGTTCAACCGCCCGCTACCGCAGGCGGTTCTGACCACTTCTTCGAGATTAGCGCGCCGCGCCGTCAGTGGATCGTTTATCAGCACGCGGCCCGCGGCGTACAAAAGGTCCCAGGCGACAAATACCGCGGGCGTGCTGGCCAGCAATTCTTCGCTGACGATTTTACGGCCCAGGCGCTTCTGCAGGTCGCTAAACGGCAGGATCTCGGCGCCGCGCGCGCTTATAATCTCACCGTCGAGTATTACCTCGGTAGACAAAGCCGCCAGCGGCTCGCGTAGCTCGGGAAACCTGTTCGAGATCTCATCGAGCGTCCTCGAGAAGATCGCGACGCGGCCATTCTGAACGTGGGCCTGCGCCCGAATGCCGTCGAATTTGTCTTCGACAAAGAATTCGCCGGGCATGGTGCGGGCGATATCCTGGAGATCCGACGCGGGCGTGGCGAGCATCGATTTCAAAGGATGAAACAAACGCATCTCCACATTTTGCAAATTGCCGGCGCGCGCGCGGACACCGGCCTCTCCGATATCGCCGCGCAGCATATTCGCCAGCGAAACTTCAGCCAGCGGTTTTTTGAAGGCGCGGGCGATTGCATCTTCGACCAGTCCTTCGCGCAAACCGATGCGTAGATCTCCCGAGAGCAGCTTGACCAGATACTTTGCTTCCAGCGGCGTGGCGCGCGATAACGCCTCGGTAAGGAGCAGGGTCTTCGCTTTTTTCCCGCGAGTGACGCTGAGACGCGCCAGCAGTTCTTCGGTTTCCGCCAGCGAGAGACTGGGTTCGTTGTCGGGCTTGGCTTCACAGAAAACCTCGAAGGCCACATCACCGCCGTCGCCCCAGCGCGCGTAACGCGGGCCCAGACTTTCGACGCTGGCGCCGGTGGCGTTGCAGAGCGCTTCGCTGAGGATGCTGCCACCGACATTCGTCGTGCGCGCGTCGTTCAGCGCGAACTGTTGGCCGGCGAAGTACCGCGCCGCGCGAGCAAGATCATCGTCCTCGAGGTGTTGAAAGAACTCGCCGAGCAGGGCGGCTTTTTCGAGTTTCTTCGTAGTAGCCGCTACGGCTTCAGCCGTCTTCGCAAAGGCTTCAAGCGAGTTTGATGGAGGCGAGATCATTTTTTTGGGAGCTCCGGTAGGAGCTCAATGTTTATAGCCTTGCGGTTCCCTTTTTTTAAGTCAAGCTCGGTCAGGAGCGAAATGTGGTGCTGCTCCTAACGGAGCTTAGGAAACTTTTCCAACGAATCGGGGCTATAAATATCTCGCGCCCAGCGGCGCTCAGGAACTTACTGCTCCCCCACCTATGTCCAATGGGATCGACTATCAGACTCGCACGGCTTGCTCCTCTGTGGGAGGACCGAATACTTCAGGATGCAGAATGCGCGCGAGTATCTCGACTCCATCAACGACGCGCGGGCCGGGGCGGCTAAAATAGGAAGTTGCGTCCGTGGCCCAGACTTTACCGCTTCTTACTGCCGGCAAATCTTCCCAGCCTGCGGGTAAGTTTGCGCTCGGCAATTGCCGCAGAATGTCTTCTTTGTAATAGCCGCACGGTATTAACACGATCACTTCCGGTGCATACGCGCGAATCTCTTCCGCCGTGGTAGTTGTACTGGGCCGACCAGCTCGGCCAAAGCCCTGGTCGCCGCCGGCAATCGCAACTTGTTCGGGAACCCAATGCCCCGGGGCGAATGCCGGCTCCAGCCATTCGAGCATCAAAGTTCGCGGACGATAATCGCTACGCGCAGTGAGCTCTCTGACACGATCAAGTCGGGCGCTGAGATCGTCGACCAGCTTCGCAGCTTCTATTTTCCTTTCGGTGAGCTCGCCGACCGTGCGAATGTTTTCAAAAATGTCGGCGATGGTGTTTGGTTCGAGTGACACAACGCGTACACCCGCCTCAAACATGCGCGCGGCCCGCTCGACTGTCTTATAGCTGACTGCGCAGACATCGCAGAGTTCCTGAGTCAGGATCAGGTCCGGATTCAATTCGCGCAGTCTGGCTTCATCAAGGTCATAAATCGAGCCATGACCGTCGAGCTGCGAACGCACTGCGTGATCGATCTCCTTGCTCGACATCGTTTCCTGAGAAATGCGGCTGGCGGTCAGCCTGGGCTTGTCAATCACTGAAGCCGGATAATCGCATTCATGGGTTATGCCAGCCAGCGAGTCTTCCAGGCCCAGCGCGCATACGATTTCTGTAGTCGAAGGCAATAACGAAACGATTCGCATCATGTATGTTTTCCGAGTGAGTTTATCAGACAAGATTCAGCGGAGACAGTTAAGGCAGGATCGAGTACCAGTGCGGTTTCGAGTCGATGTCATTATTTGCACCGGATCACGTCGTTACAGAACCGTGAGCGGTAGCGACCGGATGCTAACACTCAACTGCAGCTTAAAAACACAACGAATTGCGGGGTTGAATGTAGCATCCGGTCGCTACCGCTCGCGGTTCCGTAACGGACACCGTGTTCGCCACGCTTGCGTCGATTGTGTCCTAGTGCGCACTTCAATTCACTCTGCGCCTTTGTGCGGGTTCTTTCTCGACTTTGTATCACGCAAAGGCGCAGAGCAAATCTCGAAAGGCGCTAAGAAAAACAAAATCAGGCAGACGACGTCGATTCAATATAAGTCTCAAGGACAGCCGTTAACACCCGAGCAACCTCCCAGGCTGAGTTGAGAGTTGAATCCACCATTGAGAGCCAGCAGGACACAAGCAGCCACGGCGAAGACGTACCCGGAGGTGATCTCCCGGCAGTCTACGATTACGTTATCGCCAGGAAGGCTCAAAGCACAGCATCTCTTTTTGCGTCGCTCTCTCGTCGTTGCCTGGGAAGTATCGAACCTGGCCTCTTCAGCTTCGAGAAACTTCTTGGTACTTTTCCATTGGCGCTCGAAATCCGGGGTGAGTTTTCCTGCAGCCTCCAGGCGTTCAAAGGTTTTCACGAGCTTCTCAAACTCCCCTATGTGTTTTACCAGAACTTCAAGTTCCATCCGGTCAATCGTGACGGTCTTGCCACTCTTTGGGTTCTTCATGGTGTCTTCTCCTCAAATGGATTAAGGGTGTGCGAACTGAGGTTGGAAACCTTACCACCTAAGGAAACCAAACGGAACCCTTTTAGGCCGCCTCCTTAGGCGGGCTCATTCGATTCAAAGAAAGAGAGAAGAAACGGCCGGCAAACTGGATGTGCGATCGCGGTCCATGAGCACCGAGGAACGTGCGCCGCTCTTACTGGCCCGGCATCGCCTCACCGCGGTTCTGTACCAACGGTTGCTGACCGCGCTACAATCGTTTCCGGCCACAGCCGCATCAAAGCCGTCGAAAGGTAACGCAGTGTTTCTCTTGATTCTCGATTCCGTGGGCAATTCCGAGTTGCTGCTGATCTTGGCCGCCGCGCTGATTTTCTTTGGGCCGCGTCGACTACCTCAGCTCAGCCGCCAGCTGGGCAAAAGCCTGCACGAATTTCGCCGTGCTTCCGAAGATTTCAAACGTACCTGGGAACGCGAGGTGAATCTGGAGCACACAGATCAGGGAATAGATCCGCAGCTTGAAAATTCAATTCTCGATAAGGCCGCGGAACGGATCCGCGCCGCGCGCGAAGCATCTGCAATCGATTCGAATTCAGCCGCGCCGTCTGCTTCGGTAATCACTCCGTCAGTTACCGCCATTGATCCGTCGCTGGTGCAACCGCGAGAAGTAAAATCGCCGGAAACTGTACCTGCCGACCAAACGCCAGGCAAACACGACTGGCTATGATGATCCACCAAACCCAGATGGAACGAACTCTGATCAAGTTTCGTTCAAACATGCTTGGTTTCTTCCCCTCCCTTTGGGAGCGGTTAGGGGAGGGTGAATAGCTTGATACCGACAGGCCCTCTCCCCGCCCCACTCCCAAAGGGAGAGGGAGAAAAAAGTCTTCAGGTCTCAGCCACGCGACAGTAATGCCCCGCTTTCAGCTAAGAAATTCAGACGAAGGGAACGAATCCGGCGAGGAAGAGCTCGGCGGCCAGATGTCGTTCCTGGAACACCTGGACGAGCTGCGCAAGCGCCTGATCCGATCAATCGTCTTTGTGTTTGTCGCGGCATTACTTTGCTGGTTCGTGTCCGCTTATATCTATAACTTTCTGGCGCGACCGGTCGTGCGCGCCCTGGCTGAAGCGCAGCAGCACCGGAGCGTGACGATTGCCGGCTTGAATGGCCAGGTCTCGATAGTTCCACTGGGTTCACTGAAACCGAATGACAAGTTGCGTTTTATTTTTCCTGAGCCTACCAGATTGGGTACGGCGTCGATTCCGGCCGGCGCCTCAGTCGCAGCCCGCGTGGATAAGGACAGCCAGGGAAATCTCGGGCTGTACACCGACGAGCCGCTGTCTGCCGGTAATGACATCGTGCCGAAAGATGTTAAGTTGCCGGTTGACCTGGCCAGGGGTTATGACAGGCTGCCTGACCCGAACGACAAGCTGATAGTTACGACCGCGCTCGAGCCCTTCGCCCTTTATGTAAAGGTGTCTTTATACGCAGCCATTGGGCTGTCCGTGCCGTTCCTCCTCTGGCAAATCTGGGCCTTCGTTTCGCCGGGACTTTATCCGCACGAGCGAAAATACGTTACGCCTTTTATTAGTTTGTCCACCATCTTTTTTGTGCTTGGAGCGGCGACTGCTTACTACCTGATCTTTCCGCCGGCGGCGAAATATCTGCTCGGGCTGGGCCAGGATTTTCGTTTGCTGTTGAAAGCCGATGACTACTTCGATTTCATAATTCTATTGATGCTGGGGATGGGGCTGGTGGCCCAAATGCCGGCGATCACTTATGTGCTGGCGCGGATTGGTCTAATCACCGCCGGCTGGATGCTGCGGGTCTGGCGAATGGCAGTGATAAGCATTCTGATAGTTGCCGCGGTCCTGTCGCCAACCAATGACGTGCCGAACATGTTGCTGTTCGCCGCGCCGATGTTCGTGCTTTACGCGATTTCCATTATCGTCGCCTGGATTTGTGGGCGGCAACGGACTAAGACTTGAGGTCAACCACAAAGACACAGAGTCACGAGGGAAACAGCAATCCGCACCATGGGCAGATTTGGTGGACGTACCGATGCAGACTCACCTCAGCCCCGTCAATGTCCTTCTTCAATTCCCTTCAGGCTTTGTGCGCTTAGTCTCCTGGTGGTTCTCTCACCGTTTTGAAGGCAACTTTGGGAGGGTTGACCTCATCTTGACTCTGGTCCGGGCCAAACTTAGAATCCATACTCATTCGAAGTCCGCGCAACTATTCAACCCAGACTAGCGCGACGCAGAAACTTTCCAAAAGCAGTTGTTAGGAGTAATTCGCTATGTTACATCGCAGAATCGGCCGCCTGGCCATCGCTCTACTAGCCCTTACTTTTGCCGCGCCGGCCGGCCTGGCGCAGAAGAAGAAACAAGATCAAGGTCAGGACCCGTCGGAAAAGCCGCGCAACGTAAAGCCGGAACTCAAGAAAGCTTACAAGGACTGGCTGGAGAAAGACGTCGCGTACATCATTACCGACGAAGAGCGGAAGGCGTTCAAGAAGCTCGAAAACGACGACGAGCGCGAACGCTTTATTGAAGAGTTCTGGCGCCGTCGCGATCCTGATCCGGATACCGATGAAAACGAGTTTCGGGAAGAGTATTACGAGCGAATTGCCTATGCCAACGAACATTATGCCTCCGGCATTCCCGGCTGGAGGACTGATCGAGGGCGCATTTATATAACCTGGGGCAAACCCGACGAGGTTGAAAGCCATCCCTCGGGCGGCGGATACGAACGCGAGGCTAATGAAGGCGGCGGCTCAACTACAACTTATCCATTCGAGCGTTGGTTTTATCGGTACCTTCCCGGAGTAGGTTCAGGTGTCGAGATCGAATTCGTCGATCCGACGGGCAGCGGCGAATATCGCATTGCCCGCAATCCCGACGAGAAGGATGCGCTGCTCCATATCCCCGGAGCCGGATTGACCCAGGCCGAACAGATGGGGCTCTCTGACAAGTCAAGTCGCGTCGCGAACCTTGGCGGTGTCGGCAATCCCAACTACACGCGCGAAGCGGACAGTCCCTTTAGCCGTTTGCAATTACTGGCAGATTTGAGCCGACCACCCGCCATTAAGTACAACGAGCTGGCTTCGGCAGTCAACACGCCTGTGATCGAAGACAATCCGTTGAACTTTGACGTGCGCGTCGATTTTTTCCGGCAGTCGGACGAACGCGTGATTACCGCCTTTACCATTCAAACCGATAACCAGAATCTGGTGTTTCAGGACAGCGGCGGTTTGCAGCAGGCCCAACTAAACATCTTCGGAAAGATTACCCACGTTTCAGGCCGGCGGGCGGGTGTCTTTGAAGATCCGGTAATTACGCGCGCCACGCCCCAGGAATTAGCCGAAGCGAAAGGGCGCAAGTCCGCCTATCAGAAAGCCGTTGCGTTGTCGCCCGGCCGCTACCGCGTAGACGTGATCGTTCGCGATATCACGTCAGGCGCCACCGGCGTCCGGCACGTTGGCTTTGAAGTTCCCAAGTACGATCCAACCAAGCTGTCGACCTCGACTCTGATCCTGGCTGTGAAACTTGAAGGAGTAGGGGATCAACCTGCCGTAGGCATGTTCACCATTGGCAGTGTGAAAGTCATTCCTAATGTTTCCGGCTCGTACCATCGCGGCTCGCCAATCGGCATTTACATGCAAATTTACAACGCAGGGGTCGATCAAACTACGCTGCGGCCTTCGGTTGACGTTGAGTACGCCCTGATGAAGGACGGCAAAGAGCTCAGCAAACAAATGGAAGACTGGCGCGGTAACAGCGACTCCGGACAGCGGCTGACCCTGGCGCGCCTGCTCGACTCGCGGAATTTGACTCCCGGTGAATACTCGATGGAAGTTCGCGTCAAAGACAGGGTCAGCAGCCAGGCCCTGGTGCAGTCGGCGAAGTTTACAATTCTGCAGTAATAGCGTTACCCATCCGGCTCTCGAAATTCCGAGAGCCGGTTTCGCTTATCCAGTTTCCAGTCTCCCGGCTAGCCAACTTGGCGCCCTCGCAGCGTTCCTGTCTCGATAGGAGTTGCTTCCCATGTCTAAACAGATCTCGATCCGCATCTCTATTCTCGTGGTACTGCTAGTGCTGGTTCCTACGGCTCTGGCCCAGCCGAAATCTGCCGGCTCCGATCCGCAGAGCAAGCCGCGCAAGGTTAGGCCCGAATCGGCAAGGGCTTTTATCCAATGGATAGACGATGTCGCGCCCATCATCAGACCGGACGAATTGAAAGCGTGGAATAAGTTAAAGACTGACGAGGAACGCGAGCAGTTCATCGGAGAGTTCTGGCATCTTCGTGATCCGGATCCTGACACTGAAGAGAATGAATACCGGGAGGCGTATTACGAGCGCGTTGAATACGCGAACGAGCATTTCAGCTCGGGTGTTCTGGGCGTGAAAACCGACCGCGGGCGGATTTATCTTAAATTCGGCAAACCCGACGAAATCGAATCGCACCCTACGGGTGGCGCCTATGAACGCGACAGTTCGGAAAGCGGCGGTTCAACTTCAACTTATCCTTTCGAACGCTGGTGGTATCGCAATCTGCCGGGCCGTTCAGATGTGGAGGTTGAGTTTGTGGATCCGACCAGCACCGGCGAATATCGCGTCGCTCGCAATCCTTTTGAGAAAGAAGCCTTCCTGAATGTCCCCGGCTCGGGCCAGACCCTCAACGGCGTCAGCCAGGCGGATCGCGTGATGGCCGCCAACGGCTTTGGCAATCCCTTCTCGTCGCTATCAAGAGATGGACAGTTTGAATGGATGGATCGGATCAAATTCCTGAACGAGGCGCCCCAGGTGAATTTCGATCGTTCGGGCGGCACCATCACCAGTGGACCAACGATCGATACGGACCCGCTGACATCTGCGGTTCAGATTAGTTACTTCAAACAGTCCGACGATCGCGTGATTGTTGCTTTCACCGTTCAGACCGATAACCGAGATCTCGTCTTCCGCGATATTGGGGGCATTCAGTCGGCGCGTCTGAACATTACCGGACGTATTACCAGTGTAGCGGGTCGTCGCGTCGGTTTCTTCGAGGATGCCGTGACGACGACTGCTACGACGTCAGACTTGATTGAAGCCAAAGCGCGAAAGTCGGCCTATCAAAAGGCCGTGCCGCTCGTGCCAGGCCGATACCGCGTTGACCTGCTGGTGCGCGACGTTGTCTCGGGAACGGCCTCTCTGCAACACGTTGGATTTGAGGTGCCAAAGTTTGGCGTCAATCTGGCTTCGTCGTCGCTGATCCTGGCGTCAGTGCTCGAGCAGGTTTCTGACATTCCGACATCACGCCAGTTTGTGATTGGGGACAAGAAGGTAATACCCAATCTCACCGCTGAGTATCATCGCGGAGCACCGGTCGGCGTCTATATGCAGATCTATAACGCCGGTACAGATCAAACCACTTTGCGTCCTTCGGTAGACGTCGAATATGCGTTGATGAAGGACGGAAAGGAAGTAGGTCAGCAAATCGAGGATTGGCGCGGTATCAGCACCACGGGAGACCGTCTGACGTTGGCGCGGCTGATCGACTCGCGCGGTCTGAACCCGGGTGACTATGCGATTGAAGTGCGAGTTCGCGATCGCGTAAGTGGACAGGCGCTGGTGCAGACAGCGAAGTTTACGATTGTGAAATAGGTTTTGGAGCGCGGACATCCTTGTCCGCACAGCACGCGGCAGCGTGCTAAGGGTTCGCTCAGTCAGGAGCGAGATATTTATAGCATCCGTTAGTTCTCATGCAACCAAGCTCCTTTAGGAGCGCAACAACGGCTCCCATTGCGCTTCTAAAGGAGCTTGTTCCTTTTCGAAGGGCCCGGGGGCTATAAACATTCGACCCCACAGGGTCAAATGCCCGAGCTCTCGGATTAGTCAGAGCCAACTAACCACGCCTCGTATCTGGGTGTTAGAATTTACGCACTCAAATGCCAACGTTACATCTCGCAGGCTTATCGCAGGAAGATCTGACCGGGTTTGTCGAATCGCTCGGCGAGCCGGGCTATCGCGCGCGGCAGATCTTCGCCGGGCTCCATCATCGCCGTCTGGGTTCGTTCGCAGAGATGACCGACCTCCCAAAAGATTTGCGCGCCAAGCTGAGCGAACAGGCGATGGTTTCGACCCTGAAGCTCGAGTCGCGCTATCTGTCGACGGACGGCACGCGTCGTTATCTTTTCAAGACGCACGATAATTTGCCGGTCGAAACCGTTTACATTCCCGAAGAGCGGCGCGACACGATCTGCTTTTCTTCGCAGTCGGGTTGCCCTCTGCAGTGCACATTTTGTTTGACCGCCCAGCTTGGTCTGCTGCGCAGCCTGACTGCCGGCGAGATTGTCGAACAGATCGTCTTTGCCTTGAACGACGCTTACGGAGTCTCAGTAAAGCCCCCGCGTGGCACAAACCTGGTCGGCATGGGCGCCGGCGAACCTTTCCTGAACTTTGCAGAGCTGCTGAAGGCAATTCGCATCATGTCGGACCCGGATGGTTTGCACATCGTGGCGAATAGAGTGACGGTCTCGACGGCCGGCGTCGTGCCACGGATCCGAGAGCTGGCCGCGATTCCCGTCCGGCCGCATCTGGCGGTGTCGCTCGCGGCGCCGACCGATGAATTGCGTGATGTGTTAATGCCGATTAATAAGAAGTGGCCACTGCGAGAGTTGCTTTCGGCGTGCAAGGATTTCGAGAAATCTCTGCAGCCAAACGAGCGATTCACTTTTGAATACGTGATGCTCGCCGGTGTTAATGATTCTGACGAACAGGCCCGGCAGTTGGCTAATCTTTTGAATCGCCACGAACTGCGCGCGAAAGTAAATTTGATTCCGCATAACCCGGCCGAACCTTTGCCTTATCAAGCCTCGCCAATGGAACGCGTGGAATTGTTTCGCGAGATCCTGGAATCAAAAGGTGTGCACGCGTACATCAGAAAGCCGCGCGGGCGCGACATCCTGGCTGCCTGTGGGCAACTGGCAGCGCGAGGCACGGTATCAGAAGCCCTACCGTTAGGAAGGGTTGGGTAGTTTATTGGTGATGAGATCAGTACCGGAAGCGGTAGCGACCGGGTCAACCTTGGCGATCTCGACCGTCGCCTGAGTTGAGACCCGGCCGTTACCACTCCCGGTACTGACTCCATCATCGTGGTCGATCGGACGAACCTGACCACCACTCGAGGGCTGAACAGTCTTTCGATTTTGCGGTAAGCACGCTAAAATCCCGTGCAATGAAATCCTGATGAAATTCATCGAAGCGAAATGAAAACTAAACTAATCCATCGCACTTTCGTCGTCGCCCTTCTGGGCGTATTGATTGCCATCCCGTCGAATTTCCAGGCTGCACCAGAGCCGCAGCCCAACATTGGCGTCAATGGCTATTA
>DATNNY010000399.1:0-9038 GCA_035601635.1 Pyrinomonadaceae bacterium | reverse complement strand
GATCGTTTGCGCGCTTCGCCGACAAATGCCAGCAGTTCCTCTTCCGATGTGAAGAAGACAACACCGCTCATCAACTCCGCCGGTTTGGGCAGCAGCCGCACTTCGACCTCTAAAATCACGCCCAGTGTTCCTTCGCTGCCGATAAAAAGATCGATCACGTCCATGCCCGGAGCGACGTAGTAGCCGGAAGAGTGTTTGCGCACCTGAGGCATTCGATAGGTCGGCAACTGTGTCTCGATCAAACGCCCCGAGGGAAGGGGAATAGTGATTCTGCCGTTCAGATCAGCGTGTAATTCGGCTCGGCGGATATCGATCACATCGCCAGTCGCCAAAACAATTTTCAGACGCTCGACATAATTTCGCGTCGGGCCGTATTTAAAAGTCCGGGCGCCCGACGCGTTGGTCGCTACATTGCCGCCCAGAAAACAACTGCGTTCGGTTGGGTCCGGAGGATACAGCAGTCCTTCAGATTCAACCGCCCGTTGAAGATCACCTAGAATTACACCGCCTTCGGCAACTGCCTGACCTCCGCCATTATCGTCATGGACAATTTGCGTGATCCGATTCAGCTTGTCGGTGGCGACGACGACACCGCCAAAAGGAACCCGGCCCGCGACCGTGCCGGTGCCGGCGCCCGAGATGGTTACGGGTGTTTGAGTGCGTGTTGCGGCGCGCAGAACCTCGGCAACGTCTTCGGCAGTTTCTGGGAAAACCACCCGCTCGGCAAAGCCTCCGCGCACGTGTGAAGAGTCGGTAAGAAACGACTGGATCTCGTCAGGTTGAGATTTAGTAAGCATTTCTATTTGGAGTGCGGTGGCAAGCGCAAGCGCGACACCGCTTTGGTTCAAGGCCGATAGCTAAAAACAATCGAAAGCGCCGTCGCCGCTGCGCTCTGCCGGCGCACTCCAAATCACGCGACGATCAATTGCCGCTCTCGCAGATACTTAATTCGATCGCGCAACTCGGCCGCCTTTTCAAATTCGAATCGCTTCGCATGCTCACGCATGTCCAGCTCCAGCCGGACAATTGTCTCGCCGAGCTGCTCCGGACTGTAGCCTTCCACATCTTCCAGATCGAGAGGCACCTTGAAATAGTCGGCCTCTGCCGCTGTTACCAGGGTCGCTTCGATCGGCTTGATGATCGTCTTTGGCGTAATTCCGTTCTCCCGATTATAAATCAATTGCAGAGCTCGCCGCCGCCGCGTTTCGTCAATCGCGCGCTTCATTGAATCGGTTATTCGATCGGCATACAGAATCGCTTTGCCGCTGGCATTTCGCGCCGCGCGCCCAATCGTCTGAATCAGAGACGACTCGGAGCGAAGAAAGCCTTCTTTATCAGCGTCCAGAATTGCGACCAGCGAAACTTCGGGCAAGTCGAGTCCTTCGCGGAGCAAATTGATCCCAACCAGCACGTCGAATTCACCTCGCCGCAAGTCACGGAGAATTCTGATTCGTTCCAGGGTGACAATGTCGGAATGCAGGTAGCGCACGCGCACGTCGACTTCGGTAAAGTATTCGGTCAGGTCTTCGGCCATCTTTTTGGTCAGCGTCGTTACTAATACACGTTCCTTCCGCTCGGCTCTGGCGCGGCATTCACCGAGCAAGTGATCGATCTGGCCTTTTACCGGCAGCACTTCGACCTCCGGATCCATCAAACCGGTGGGCCGAATGATCTGCTCGATGATTTCACCACTTGATTTCGTCAACTCGTACGGACCCGGCGTGGCTGAGACATAGATTCTCTGCGCCACCCGTTCTTCGAACTCATCAAAGTTCAGCGGCCGATTATCCATCGCGGACGGCAAACGAAATCCGTATTCAACCAGCGTGCGCTTGCGCGATTGATCGCCAAAGAACATGCCACGCACCTGCGGAATTGTCTGGTGTGATTCATCGATGACCACCAAAGTGTCGCGCGGCAGATAGTCGAGCAGCGTCGGCGGCGGCTCGCCCGGCTTTTTCCCGGTTAGATGACGTGAATAGTTTTCGATCCCCCGACAGAAGCCCATCTCTTTCATCATCTCGAGATCAAACATTGTGCGTTGATGCAGACGCTGGGCTTCGACCAGCTTGCCCTCGGCAATCAACTTTGGCTCCCACCACTCAAGCTCCTGTTTGATGGACTTGATCGCCCGCTTGAGCGTGCTGCGCGGCATTACATAGTGCGACTTTGGATAGAGCGGCAAGCGCGCCGTGTGCTTTTGCGTGACTTCGCCCAGCAGAGGGTCGATGGTAGAGATGGAATCGACCTCGTCTCCCCACAGCTCGATCCGATAAGCCTCTTCCTGATAACTGGGATAGACCTCGACCACGTCCCCGCGCACGCGAAAGCTGCCGCGTTTGAAATCGATGTCATTGCGCTCGTACTGCAACTCGACCAGGCGTTGCAGCAGCGTATCACGGGTGATGTGCATGCCGGGCTCGAGAAATAAAAGCATGCCGTAGTAGGCGTCGGGATCGCCGAGACCGTAAATGCAAGAGACACTCGCGACCACGATGACGTCGCGGCGTTCAAACAAAGCGCGCGTGGCCGACATGCGGAGCCGATCGATTTCTTCATTTACGATCGCGTCTTTTTCGATGTAAGTATCTGACGCGGGCACGTAGGCTTCCGGCTGGTAATAGTCATAGTAAGAGACGAAATACTCGACCGAGTTGTCCGGAAACAGAGACTTGAATTCCTGATAGAGCTGAGCGGCCAGGGTCTTATTATGAGCGATCACCAACGTTGGTCTCTGCGTTCGGTCAATGACGCTGGCGACAGTGAAAGTCTTGCCGCTCCCGGTAATGCCTAGCAGCACTTGGTCTCTCGATCCATCTTCGAGCCCGCGCACCAGGGCGTCGATTGCCTGCGGCTGGTCACCACAGGGCTGATAGTCGGACTTAAGCTGGAAAGACATAAACAGAAATAGTAAAGGGTGAATCGCTCAAGGACAAACTTGCAGAGAATGTGTGAACTTTGCGGAAGAAACTGCTACAAAACCGATTTACCGCGCGTAGTCAGATTCCTCGGCTTCGACGAAGTAGAGTGTAGAGTGATCACAGAACAACGCCCTTGCTGACGCGCGGGCTACTGCCCCGTAACCAATCTTCGTTATAGATCGGGGCAGTAGCCCGACCGTTAGGGAGGCCGTTGTACTCTGAGGTTATCAAAGCGGGGCAATTCTCTGGTTTGAAAACAATCAGACTCTGGTGTTCCGCTCGTGAGAATGAAGTCAGAGGACGCTAGTTTGATTCCTTCGTTGGCTTCTTGATTTGATAGACGACGTGGTCCACGGTCCTTCGGTGAAGGTCTGCTTCTTCTCGCCGCTCGGTCAGAACAGCACCGATTTTCTCCACAGCTTTTCGTGAACGGAAATTCCTTGGCCCGATTTTGAAAATAACGCTCTCGACAAATCTAAAAGCGTGATCCAACATGAGGCGTTTCAATTCTGCATTGTACTTTCCACCCCAATGTGACCGCGCCAGGAACGTCAAACCGATTTCGATTTCGCTTCTTTCAGGATCATATCCGAAGTACCGCGACGAACCGATAATCTCTAGAGTGGTCCGGGCAATGACAATCAGCGCGCCACTCGATGCCAAAGCCTCTCGAAAGAACTCCCTGAAGACTTTGTCCTCATAGCGATCCGAGGCCGGATGTTGCTCCCAAATCAGCGGGTCCGAAGCGACCGCGAACAAACTCTCCCAATCGTCCGGTCTCAGTGGCCGAACTTCAATCAGATCGCCGACGAGGTGAGGCTGCAACTCAAACGTCGCGTGCTGATTTAGCTTTCGATAACTCATTGATGACACAATGGCGAAAGACGATTAGAATTTCAATCGCCACGGCTCGATAGAATTTGATCAGAGTCCGCGGAGCGGACGATAGCGTAAAGCCCGGGGCGTGGGCCCCAGGAATACTCCATATGAAGGAATCGCCAGCCCGCTCCGCAGACTCCGTGATTGTTTGCTTTATCGTCCCTGGGGCTCACGCCCCAGGCTTTATGCTTTCGCCCGCTTCGCAGGGCTGATGATTCTTTCTCGATTCGACTCGGAGAAACCATGAAAAGTACAACCACCTTTTTGTTCTTGCTAAGCATTTCAATCAGTTGCCTGGCCCAGGGACCGGCGTCAGACCGCCAACAATTCATTCGCGCAGAGGCGCCGGTGATTGCGTTGACCCATGTACGCGTCATTGATGGCACGGGCGCCGCGCCGCTTGAGGACCAAACCATTGTAATCACCGGCGGCAAGATCCAATCAACGGCGCCGAGCACAACTGCGAAAGTCCCAACGGGCGCGCAGGTTCTCGATCTCAAAGGCTACACCGTGCTCCCCGGTCTGGTGGGGATGCACGATCACATGTTCTTTCCCATGGGCGGCTCGCCGCCAATGTATTCGAACATGGGCAGCAGCTTCCCGCGTCTCTATCTTGCGCTGGGCGTCACTACGATTCGAACCACCGGCAGCGTAGTGCCCTTTACTGATCTTGAAATCAAAAAACTAATCGACGCGGGTAAGATGATCGGACCAAAAATGCATATCACCGCGCCGTATCTGGAAGGAGTCGGTTCATTCACGCCAGTCATGCACGAACTGACCGGGCCCGACGACGCGCGTCGCATGGTGAACTTCTGGGCCGACGAAGGCGCGACTTCTTTCAAAGTCTATATGAACATCACCCGCGACGAACTGCGGGCGGCGGTCGAAGAAGCGCACAAGCGTGGGCTGAAAGTTACCGGTCACCTGTGCTCAATCGGCTATCGCGAAGCCGCAGAGATCGGCATCGACAATCTTGAGCACGGCTTGCTCGTAGATTCAGAGTTCGTTTCGGGCAAGCAGCCCGATAAATGTCCAGGCGCCGCGGTCAGCGCCAGTCTGGTTAAGCTCGATTTAAACAGCGAGCCGGTGAAGGAGACGATTCGCACCCTGGTGGCAAAGAATGTCGCACTCACGTCCACGCTGCCCGTCTTTGAAGCCGGCGCGCCATTGACTCAGAGCGGAATCGGCGCTGCGAGTGCCGTTCTGAATCCCCGCGTGCTTAATGCAATGAACACCGACGCGCGCGTGCGTTACCTGACGGCGCGATCGCGCATCGCGGCCGATTCGCCCACGGCTAAGCTCGTGCGTAAGTCGATGGATTTCGAACGCGCTTTCGCGCAGGCGGGCGGCTTACTGATAGCCGGCCTCGATCCCACCGGCAACGGTGGCGTGGTTGCAGGCTTCGGCGATCTGCGCGAAGTCGAACTCCTGGTCGAAGCCGGCTTCACTCCTTTAGAGGCAATTAAGATCGCTACCTTCAACGGCGCAAAGTTTTTGGGAGAGGACGCGCGCATCGGCTCAATCGCGCCGGGCAAACAGGCTGACTTAATGATCGTAAAAGGAAATCCCGCCGCCAACATCGCAGACATCGAAAAGGTCGAGATCGTTTTCAAAGACGGCGTCGGCTATGACTCAGAGAAGTTGATTCAATCGGTGCAGGGGCTGGTGGGGATACGTTGAGTGATTAAGGTTCAGGGCAGTGCCCGACCCCGGGGTGGGACGGTCAGGGAGGGCTCGCTACGGAGTGCGCCGGCAGAGCGAGGCGGCGACGGCGCTTTGGATTCAGACGGGCCAAAACAATCCAAAGCGGTGTCGTGCTTCGCTTGCCACCGCACTCCAAAAGTCGAGATCGTTTTCAAAGACGGCGTCGGCTATGACTCAGAGAAGTTGATTCAATCGGTGCAGGGATTGGTGGGGATACGCTAGCAGTGCTCTCGCCAAAAACTGTTATGATCTACGAAACCACACGAAGCAGTGATTTATTTTCAAAAGGGTGAAGGCAAGCGCCCTTTCGTGTGTTGAGGGCATCTGCGTTTTGAGATCCTCTTTGCACGAGGCATTGAAGCACTATGAACGAACCGAATACTTCGAGTAATCACGAAACAAAGGCTTAAGTTCAAGAGCAAATACTCGCCCAGAACCTCGATCCCATTCTGCTATCCCCTTTTTTCGCTCGCTGACTACCAGCCGCTGCTATACTTGGCAGCGATGTCTCCGGCAGCCTGATCGCAGTGCCAAATGCATATTTTTCTCTCCTACGAGGCGAAGAACCAGCACGAGTTTTCCGCAGAACTCGCCCGGGCCCTGGCCGACCGCGGCTTTGTGGTCTGGCAGGATCAGCATCGAAGGCGAAACCTGCGCAGAATCATACAATCCTGGCGCGATCCTGACGGTGAGCTTGGGCTGGATGCTTGGTTGCGCAAAGGCATTCTCCAAAGCGATGTAGTCCTCTCACTTGTTCCGTATGACCGGATTCCCGGGCCGGCGAACTGGGACATATTGCCTGTCAAGACACCTGAAGAATTACTGGAGCATCTCGCGGATGATATCGATCGACTCAAAGCAAGCTACAACGGGGAAGCATCGAGCAAATGGACTGACCCGCGCCATCTCGACCGAGGTTGGTACTACTTGGTTCGCCCTACCCAGACCCGTCGGATGCTCTGGTACGAGAAGCATGGCTTTCCACCACTCGGCAAAGACCCCTTCGAGCAGTGGCGGCATTGGGAGATGCGTGTCGCCGGGGCTGCCCGCCTGCCGGTTGTCCTGGCAGTGCTAATTGAGCAGCGGGAAGATGCCTTCGCTGAGACTGTGACCGAGCGGCTCGCCTTCGAACCCAGATACGTTGTCCTCCGGCGGTCATCGCTCGCTATCGATCTCGAAGACCGGCTCCTGCCGGCGATAGCGCAGGCGCTACCAAATGCAGAGGAGGCCGAGGAAGTCTTTCAGCGAAAGCGAAAGTTGCGGCGTTTACAAATGCGGGAGGAGATCAGAGTCGTGCTGTGGACGACCCTTGCCTTCGGAATCGCCGCGTTTGTCGTTGCTGGATTTGTCTTTCTCGTAAAGCATTGTTAGGAAGCGTGAGATTCGATGGTCCCTCTGTCCAAAATGCGCGACTCAGTCACATAGTTAGGATTGACGTGTTTGAGTGCTTTGGACAAAAAATAATTTCATGACATTCCTGCCTCGTTGTAAACTGTCGGCTTCCGACAAATTGAAATCGATAAATTAACGAAGGAGATACGCCTGTGATAAAGAAATCTCTAACCGCCTCAACTTATACCCGGTCGCTATCGCTCTCAGTACTGACTTCATCTGCTCTGATGCTCGTGATTTTCTCAGCCATAGCAACTAAGGCGTTCGCGCAGGACCAGCCGACGATTGCGAAAGACTCGGTTCAGGTCACGGCTTTCACGCTTAGTTCCTACAAAGGAGATTTCAAAATCTTCAGTTGGGTACCGAGCTTGAAGCTTCGCGTTAATGGGCCGATTGCCAGCGGCAGCCAGATCTATTCGGAGTTCACGGTGCCCGGCGGCACCGCATGGAAGTTCGATTGCAAAACGCAGGAGACGGAGAAAGGCCGTTGGTGGCAGCCCGACGAATGCGGCGGACGCGATGCCCTGGGGGAAGATAAAGGCATCACCTATACCGGCCCGGTGAACTTTGTGATCAAGATGCGGAATGAACTAATGGGAGGAGATGTGACGCTCTTCACCGGCAAGTTTAAGGTCGCGAAGGTCCACTCCAACGAGACGGGCCCAAACTACGTGAACCATTTTGTCTATTACGTCGATCAGGATTGGAACCTGCCCATCGGTTACGTGTTCCTCGAGCCCGATGACGTTTACCAGTGGAAGAAGCCTGTGTTGAGCTTTGCGTTTTGGGCGCGCACCGAACTGAATGGGCAGTTCGAGCCACATCTCTTTCACGGCGGCAAAGAAGTGGGCAAGATGATGTATGAGGGTGAAGAATCCGGCAAGGCAGGCTGTGGCATGAACGAAATCGAGGATAACCCCACGCACATCACCGAGCCTCACGGTCAATTCATTTGGACGCGCATGAGATGCACCTTTCCGAACATCAAAGCCTGGAACAAGACTGGTGACGACAACCAGACGATGTTCGGGCGGCTGTACCTGTTCAGCGAAAACGCAGGCGACTATGAAATCAAGATTCTCTATAAAGGTCATCTGGTGCGGTCGATCAAATTCGCCGTCGACGCGGAAGGAAAGATTGCCGACAACGGCATCGCGACCAGCAACAAGCTCGGTAACAATCGCGTCATCGTGCCGGTGCAGGTGTTGGGCGATTCCGACGGGCAGTGGGGCAAGATGGCCTGGAAGACGGATGCGTTCTATGGGAATCCGCTGACTGGTTTTACGGCTCCTTAATCGCGTCCGTCCTATTTTCTTCTGGGAATCGGTATCAGCATTGAAACTCTCTGGCGATAGGCCCGATAGGTGTCTCCGTAAGATCGAATCAGGTCCCGCTCTTCAAACTGAATTGCCACGAGAATGTACCCTGTGGTCATTATCGCGAAGAATAAATGGCCAAAGGTCATGCGCGGTGTGCTCCAGAACGCGATGATAAATCCAAGATAGAGTGGATGACGCACCATCTTGTAAAGAGCCGGCGACTTGAATGGAATTGGTCCTTCGTTCTTACCCTTGAGGTAGTTGTAAACCTGCTTGAGTCCGAAGAGCGCGAAGTGATCGACCAGGTAAGTAGAAACCAAGACACCTCCCCAGCCAATCCAAAATAGGGCCTGCAAGAGTGTGCGGCCGGTCGGGTTTCTTACTTCCCATATGACGGGGCCCATCGGTTGCCACTGCCAGAAAAGCAACAGCAGCACGAGACTCGCGATTAGGACGTAGGTGCTGCGTTCGACCGGCGAGGGCACTATTTTAGTCCAAGCCTGTTTGAACCATTGTCGCGCCATGACGCTGTGCTGAATGGCAAAGAGACTGAGTAGCACAGCGTCGATGATCAGCGCCACGCTGAGGGGACTGTTCAGTCTGCCGGTATCGATCGACTTGGGAACAAAGACGTTTCCCACAAATCCTATCGCGTAGAGAAACGTCACAAAAAAGAGCAGGTAGCAAATCACTCCGTAAAGGAAAGCAAGTATTCGGCCCATGGATTGAGGCTCCTTTTCTTTGTTTTGAATGAGCGAAAACTATTGATAAAGACGCTGGCGGAATATTGGTCCGGATTATGCGCGGAGCTTACGTTGGG
>DATNNY010000398.1:0-2966 GCA_035601635.1 Pyrinomonadaceae bacterium | reverse complement strand
CGACTGTAAGTGATAGTGATGTCGGTGACACCCACCGTCTGCATCACACTCGCTTTTTGACTGGGCCGAAGCGGCTTGATTTGCAGCGGCGGTTGCTGCGCCAGCGCAGACGGCACTGCGCAGATGAGAGTAATCAGAATTGCGAAACTTAAAAGTGAAAGTCGTTTCAGGGAAATCATGGTGGCACTCCTCTTCGAAGAATTTGGCGCATTATGTAACGCGCCGCTGGTTACCAGCAAGGGGTCGGGGATAAGAATTCACAATTTTTTACAATTCTGATTGCTGGGAGCGCGGACGTCCCGTCCGCACTGAGCGCGAAGCGCGAACAATAAACGGGCGTTGCCAGCTCTTTAGACACCGAATCATTTCGGATGTCCGCTGTATTTCTCGCCCGCCTCAATCGCAAACGGCAGACGATTCTGCCGCGGCGGCAGCGGACAGGTCGCGAATTTGGTGAAGGCGCAAGGCGGACTGTAGGCTTTGTTGAAGTCGATGACGATTCGACCCGATGCGTCAGGCGGATCCACATACAGGTAGCGACCGGCCGGATACGTTTCCTTTCCGCTCGTCTTATCGGCGATGATCATGAAGTATTTCGTCTCACCCTTTTCCGTGATCGCATCGAGCCGATAAGTCTGACCTTCAACTTCAAAGACCACTGCGCCCGGGGACGTTTCACCGCTCTCCATGCCGAGGACGTTCGTGATCGAAACTGCTTTCGGAGGATTGTAAGGCGCGAATTGCGCATCAACGCGCCACTTCAAATCGGTGGGATAAAACTGCGTGCCCTGAAAGTTGACGCGGTCGGGGTTCTGTTTATCTTTGACGCGCACGCCCAGCTTTTCACCACGTTTGATGATTTGGAAAGTAAACGAACCCAGTTGCAAAACCGTGGGCGAGCCATCTTCATTTGATTTGAGTACGAGATGAGTGACGGGTTTGCCCTCAACGGTGAAGCCGGATTTTGGCGGAGTCTCGAATTGAACTACGCCATTCTTTAAGACGAACACACCGGTCTGCGTGCCGATCTTCTCCGGCGACGAAACGATGTCGTTCGACTTGTCGCTGCCAATTTTGTTGTCACCTTCTTTGAGCCAGAACAGTCCCACCACCGTGAGCCATCCGTCTTCGCTCTTGAGATCTGCCAGACGTTGTGCCTGCCATTGGGCGATTTCTTTCGCATAGGCACTGGCATCGATCTTCGGAGATGTGCGGGCACACGAGTTGAGGAGAAGCAGAGAGACTGCAAGCAGCGCGGATGTGTGATTCATGAACCTGTTTTTGATCGTCATCTGACCGAATTGAAAGAGAGCGCCGCAGGAGGTTCATTCCACGCCTTCAGCGCCCGAAAGAATTTTCAACACTGTAAACCCGGGGCGTTGCCCCGGGCTATTTCATTGCGCGCTTTCAGCGCTTAAGAGCAGGAGCCGTCCCTTACGGTCGGGCTACTGCCCCGCTTCGTGCGGCAAGCCGTCCTACCAAATCGCGCAGCGATCCTTCTCTGGGCGCACCATCCGGTCGCCTTCCTTGCACTGAAACGCGGCAGCGAATTGCGGCATATTTGAAAGCGGCCCATTGACGCGGAACTTCGGCAGTGGATGCGGATCTCCCATCGCCAGCATGCGAGCGAGTTCCGGACGCATGTTGGTGGTCCAGCCGCGCGCGTACCCGAGAAAGAAACGCTGCTCAGGTGTGAACCCGTCGATGTTCGCGGGGCGCGGCTTACCTTCCATCGATTTTTGAAACGCGGCATACGCGATTACCAACCCACCCAGGTCGGCGATCGATTCGCCCACCACCAGCTTGCCGTTTTCGTTTAAGCCCGGCTGGACTTCAAAGCCGTTGAATTGATCGACGATGCACTGCGCCTTCTCGTTGAAGGCTTTGAGGTCGGCATCGCTCCACCAGTTCGACAGATTGCCGGTGGGATCGAACTTGGCTCCCTGGTCGTCGAAACCGTGCGTCATCTCGTGACCGATTATCGATCCCATGCCGCCATAATTCAGCGCGTCGTCCGCCCCCGCATCAAAGAATGGCGGTTGCAGAATGCCGGCCGGAAAAACGATCTCGTTGATCTGGGGATTGTAGTAAGCGTTGACCGTCGGCGGCGACATAACCCACTCACTACGGTCAACGGGCTTGCCGACTTTATTCCAGTCACGCCGTTCATTGAACCGTCCGACGCGGAAGCGGTTGGCCTGGTACGAACTGCGATCTATATTAAGCGTCGAATAGTCGCGCCATTTGTCGGGATAGCCAATCTTGTTCAGGAACGCGTCAAGTTTGACGATGGCCCGCTTGCGAGTTTCTGGTCCCATCCAGCTCAAAGTCGTGAGGTCGCTTTTCAGGGCCGCTTCCAAATTGCGGACCATGGCCAGCGCGCGGGCCTTGGCCGCGGGCGGGAAAGCTTTCTGCACATAGACTTCGCCGAGTGCTTCACCCATCGCGCCGTCGGTCGCGGCTACGCATCGCTTCCAACGGGGCAGGTTCTCGGTGGCCCCTGAAAGCACAGTGCCTTTAAAATGAAAATCTTCGTTAACAAATTTCGATGAAAGGCCTGACGCCGCTCTGTTAATGAGTTGCCAACGCAGGTACGTCTGCCAGTCGGCGATCGGCGTTGCGGTAAGCTGCACATCCATCGCTTTGAAAAAGTCAGGAGTGGCAACGTTGACGTCTGATTTTACCTGGCCCACTCGTTGAAAATAAGCTACCCAGTCAAACGTCGGCGCCACGTCTTTGACGGCAGTCATGGGTATGCGGTGATAAATCTTCTCAGGGTCGCGCAACTCTACGGGGGCCTTTGAAGCCTCGGCCAGCTTGGTTTCCAAAGTCATCACGGCCTGCGCCTCACTTGCCGCTTTGGCCGTGTCGTCGCCCATCAATTCGAACATCTTGGCTGCGTGCTTGACGTACTCATCACGGATCGACTTTGAGCGATCGTCCGTCTTGAAGTAATAATCACGATT
>DATNNY010000397.1:0-4512 GCA_035601635.1 Pyrinomonadaceae bacterium | reverse complement strand
TCAAATCCCCACGCGCCTACCATTTTATTTCCTGCTGTATCAACCAATTGTCCTGTCGTTCGCCAAAACTTGGTCTTCGGCAATTCTGTTGAACTTTTTAACCTCTGGCCGCAAACTCCTAGCATGAGGAACATGTTGGAGTTGGTTTATTCTTGCTTGCAAGCAATGCTGAAGGAACGGCGTGATCTCTACCTTGAGAATCTGGCGTTGCGTCAGCAACTGGCAGTTCTGAAACGGTCGCAAGCGAGACTCAAGATTAAACAGCGGGATCGGCTATTCTGGATTTGGCTTTCACGAACCTGGTCTGGCTGGCGCGAAGCGCTGCTCATCGTCAAACCTACGACAGTCATTGGGTGGCATCGTAGAGGTTTTAGGCTCTATTGGACGAGACTATCGCACCGTCCGGTTGGTGGTCGACCAGCGGTGTCGCTACAGGTCCGGGCCTTGATCCGGCAGATGGCGACTGCCAACCCGTTTTGGGGAGCGCCAAGAATTCACGGCGAGTTACTGAAGCTTGGAATCAAGATTTCTGAGCGGAGCGTTTCGCGCTTGATGCCTCGAGTTCGGCAACCACCGTCACAAACGTGGCGCACATTTCTTACCAATCACCTTAATGAAATAGCTTCAGTTGATCTGTTCACTGTTCCAACGGCGACGTTTCGAGTTTTATTCTGTTTGGTAGTGTTGCGCCACGAGCGGCGCACAGTACTGCATTTCAATGTGACGAACCACCCGACAGCCCAGTGGGCGGCACAGCAACTGGTTGAAGCTTTTCCAGAAGCGGTGAGCGTGCGATATCTGGTGCGTGATCGCGATAGAATCTATGGCGACTACTTTCGGCAACGAGTGCGCGGACTGGGCTTGAAGGAAGTGCTCAGCGCGCCGCGTAGTCCCTGGCAGAATGCTTATATGGAACGGCTGATCGGTTCAATTCGACGTGAGTGTCTAGATCATGTCATCGTACTCAACGAACATCATTTGCGGCGCACCTTGCAAAGCTACTTCAGGTACTACCATCGTACGAGAACTCACTTATCTTTGGACAAGGATGCGCCTGATACGCGACCAGTACATCCGCCGTCACAGGGTACGGTAGTTGAGATTGCTGAAGTTGGCGGCCTCCATCACCGTTATGAACGGCGTGCTGCATGATGAAATTCAGCGAAAACGGTGTCCGATCAAGTATTGGCGAAGGACCGCCCATCAAAGTGAGTCGTCGCTTAATGTGACAGCGCCAAAATCGCTTCGATCTTAAGAGGCAAATAGTTGAGAGCAGAGTGGTTGTTGGTGAGGTTAAGAATCTTAAGTGAAGTTCAGGGTACAACGCCCACACAAATTGGGCGAAGAGACAGCGCAAGCTTGTGTTAACGCGATTTATCGCCAACTGCTCGAGAAAAGTGCTTTACAATCTCGCAGTTGTCGCTCAACTAAAAGGCTTTTGATTTCTATATTGTTCATCCTGCTCGCGGAGAACTTATGACCACACAAGCGTGTCCGAGTCCGACGTCGATCGCCGTGACTTCAGACAGACCGCAATCGTTTCTCGACCGTCCTTGGGTAACGATCACCGGTGTCATATTGCTGCTTTTGGTTTTGGAAGGGCAGTTGTTGTATTCCGTCCGGCGAGAGTCGCTTACCTGGGACGAAGGCGATCACATCTTCGCCGGATACATGTCGCTCAAGCATAACGATTTTGGCCTGAATCCTGAGCACCCTCCGCTAGTAAAAATGGTTGCCGCTCTACCGCTTCAAAACATGTCTCTTCGTGAGCCACAGCTACAGAACCGCTACTTCAAAAACGAGGCGTATCTCAGCGGAGGCGATTTTATCTTCCAGAATGACTTTGAGACCATCATCTTCCGCGCCCGAATGGCCGCCTCGATATTTGCTTTGATGGTCGCGCTGCTGGCCTTCCTGACCGCACGCGAGATGTTCGGCACCGGCGCGGGATTCCTCGCGCTCCTCCTAATTGTCTTCGAGCCGAATTTCCTTGCTCACGGGGCCCTGGTCACCACCGATACCGGAGCGGCCTGCTGCCTGCTCGCCAGCATTTACGCGTTCTACCGCTATATGAAATCGCCGTCGTGGGGACGCGTCGCGGTGCTGGGTCTCGCCGCCGGCATCTTCTTCATCACAAAGCATTCGGCCGTGCTTCTGCCGGCGATGCTGATCCTCCTTGCCATCACCGAGCTGTTACGGCGACGTCAAGTGGGCGACGAAAGCCGCCTCCGTCAGGCACTGGGGCTGGCCCTTGTCTTAGTGATTGCCGCAGTCATCACGGTTGGAATCATGTGGACCGGCTATGGGTTTCGCTATTCGGCTCGTCCGGCGGGACAGCAGATCAATCCGCTGCTAGAGAGCACGCTGGGAAACTTGAGTCCGGTCGAAGGCAAGGCCGTCACCTTCATGGCGCGCTGGAAGCTACTGCCCGAATCGTGGCTCTACGGACTAGCCGATGTCCGCTCGGTAGCCAATACCTGGCCCAGCTACATTTTCGGGAAGGTCTACGCCCACGGTGTGTGGTTCTACTTCCCGGTAGCGTTTGTTATCAAGGCGACACTGACCACGCTGATCTTCCTGCCGCTGATCGTTTATGCCATCGCAACTGGGAAGCTGCGGGGTTGGCGCGAGATCCTGTTCCTCTCTCTGCCACCGTCGCTCTACTTCTGCATCTCTATGACTTCGAAGCTGAACATCGGCGTGCGTCATATCCTGCTGGTCTTCATCTTCTTACTCGTGCTGGCAGGTGGGGCCGCGTGGAGCCTGATCTGCAAGGATCGGCGCTGGGCGTGGCTAATTGGCGCCCTCATTCTCTTCCATGTCATTTCGTCATTGCGAGCGTTCCCAACTTCCTACATCGCCTATGCCAATGAACTCTGGGGCGGACCGACCAATATCCACAAATATCTGACCGATTCCACCACCGACTGGGGGCAGCAACTGAAAGCTGTCAAGCGATATGTCGATGAGCGCGGGATTCAGCAGTGTTGGTTTGCTTACACAGCCGAACCGGCAATTCCCTTCCGCGCTTACGGTATCCCTTGCAAGACGCTGCCGACAATGGACTCGATGTGGTTCGGCCTGAAGACTGATACACCTTCAACCATCCAGGGACCGGTATTCATCAGCCACATTCCCTTGACTTTCTATGAATCGGGATCCAGCCTGCTGAGTCCGTATCGGGAATTCGAGAAACTCACGCCAACAGCTGTCATCGAAAACGGCGTGTTTGTCTACGACGGTACCTTCGAGGTTCCATACGCCGCAGCTTTCGATCGCGCGGTCAAGTCCCGAGACCTGCTCGAGCAGCATCAACCCGAACAGGCTTTAGAAGCGGCTCAAGCCGCAATTGCCATCGCGCCCGACTACATGCTGGCGCTGATGGCTTTGGGAGACGCGCAAAAGGCTGTGCAGAAGAATGCTGAGGCACGAATCACATTCGAAAAGGCGCTCGCGATAGCCCGCAGCATGGAACCAACTGCACAGGAGGTCTGGATCCCAAGGGTGCAGGAGAAATTCGTCGGGCTGTAAGCCCAGCACGTCAAAAGAACAAAGGTGGCGAATACGAACGCCGCCCTTCTCGCTTCCGCTCATAAGTTATCGGATGACCCCGCCCGTCCCAGCACCCCACGCGGGCTGCCCGCGTGGGACCCCGCAGGGGCCCGCTGCCGCCAACGAACTTGTCATGACTGAGGAAGATGTCTGTTGGCCGGTGCGTGTCACGAGTTTCCGCTTTCTGAATCTGACAGCTCGTTGAGGTCCGTTTGATCGTTAGTCACAAATTGCCATCCTCTGAGAGCTATGAAGAAAACGAGAAATACGTTTCCAGGATGGCGGCAGCGTTTGCTCCAATCGGTCGGTGGCATTGGTGCGCTCAATGACTCGTCACACATGTTCATCTACGTTTAGATACGTTTGCGACATACCTGTCCCTACGAAAAACTCCGTCGCCACTGTAATCATTGAAGTTAGCGGCATTGGTCATTAATCTCCTGGACCATGAACTCTGTAGCCTACTCCTTACTTTTCATGTTGCGGGTCGTCTTTCCGGACGCATGCCAGGATGCAAATCGAGATTCTCGTCACTTCGTCATCAACTTGCTGCGTTGCAGCGTCAGAAGAAGCGTGTGAGCCTCCGAGCAGCAGACCGTTTGCTTTGGGTATTGCTTTCACGTATTTGGAAGTAATGGCGCTCAGCGCTGGTAGTCGTCAAACCGGAAACGGTAATTGCGTGGCGCCGAAAAGGGTTTCGTCTCTATTGGCGTTGGAAGAGTAGGGCAGGGAAGTGTTGTCCCTACCAGAAACTCCGTTCACAGTGTAATCATTGAAGTTCGCAAGTTTCGGTTGCTAACCTCGCACACAGGTAATCTGGTAGAGGAGCCGCGAATGCTGTGCGTACCATTCCCTGGTGTCATATATAATATAAGGACAAACGAAACAGCAGGGACAACTGATTTGCCGGAATTTTGCCGGAACGCGCCTGCGCTTTATACAGCTTTAGCAGCGTATGAG
>DATNNY010000396.1:0-15653 GCA_035601635.1 Pyrinomonadaceae bacterium | reverse complement strand
TGATCTTCGGGCAGCCCCTTCGGTGATTCTTCCAGGGCAATCAAACCGGCAGCGGCCAGTACGCCTGCCTGGCGCATGCCGCCGCCGAGCATCTTGCGCACGACGCGCGCTTCGTCGATAAACGCGCGCGTGCCCAGCAGTATCGATCCGACCGGCGCGCCCAAACCTTTCGAGAGACAAAACATCACTGAATCTGCGGGACGCGCCAGATCGGCGACGGATTCGCCGAGCGCGGCGGCCGCGTTAAAGATGCGCGCGCCGTCGAGGTGCACCGGCAAATTCTTTTCATGAGCGCGCGCGCAGATATCTGCGGTGCGATCGCGCGTCAGCACCGAACCGCCCGCCAGATTGTGCGAATTCTCCAGCGCGATCAGGCCCGTCGGCGCGACATAGTAGGCAGACTGAGTATGAATCGCGGGCGCGATCTCGTCCCAGTTCAGGATGCCGCTGCCGTCGTTGCTCTTTACGGGGCGTGCCAGCACGCCGGAGAACGCCGACATCGTCGCCATTTCAAAGTTGTAGATGTGTCCGCGGTCTTCAATGATCACTTCCTGGCCCGGACGGGTATGCAGCTTGACCGCGGTCTGATTTCCCATCGAGCCCGTCGGCACAAAGATCGCTGCTTCCTTTTCGAATATCTCAGCCGCCCGCTCCTGCAAGCGATTGACTGTCGGATCTTCGCCGTAGACGTCGTCACCGACTTCGGCTTCGGCCATCGCGCGACGCATCTGCGGCGTCGGCTTCGTTACCGTGTCACTGCGTAGATCAATCATGATTACAGAACCGCTTGCGACAGCAAGCGGGTTAAAGATTCAACCTTGAATTGAGAAATCGAGAAGACTCTACCACAGAATCGCGCGTCGATAACGAGTGACGCAGCGGCATATTTCAAACAACTTTGAGTGGCACGTGGCTTCAGCCCGGTGATCGCAACAGCAAGGGAGAACGAGAATCATTTAAACGGGTTCAATCTTGGCGGAAGGTTTGTCCAACAGCTGGCTAAAACCGGGCGCTAATCAAACAGGTTCCGTGCGCCTCTCTTCGCCATCTGAATTGGCGGAATCCAATTTGACGGGTGGCGGAAGGTAACGACATTCGCCTTCGAAAATAGCGCCGGGCTGGATGGCGAGGGCCGGCGATTCGATGCTGCCTATTACTCTGGCGTGACTGAGGAGCTCGACCCGCTCCGTGGCGTGGATATCACCAAAAACGCGTCCATTAATGATAGCGGTCGCTACGACGATATTTGACTGGAGCTCAGCGGCTTCACCCAGAATCAGAGTCCCGGTCAGCGAATGGATCCGCCCCTTCGCATAACCGTCGACTTGCAAGGTGCCTTCGAATCTGAATTCTCCGGCCGCGTGTTCGGTGTCAACCGCTGGCTCCTGGGGCCCAGGATCTTTGTGCACCAACTCCGGCTGATTGAGATCTTTGAGCCAGGCTTCAAAGTATGAAGAAGTGTCAGGAAGAGAGTCGGCGAATGCACCCGAGGCGGAAGCCCGGCTTAGACGAGAAGCGTCGGTTTTAAGATGAGATACTTGTCCCAGGGGCTCAGGCATGGCACCACCCTTGTTCGTTTTTTCTTACGAGCTACTGGTCGCCATTTTCATTCTTGAGCATTCGGCAATCACCTTGAAAGACCGCCCCGGGTTTAATCGTGAGTATCCGAGTTAAGATGTTGCCATTGATGATGCAGGCTGGGCCCAGTTCGACTCGCTCATGACCAATGACATCTCCTTTGACAGTACCGCTGATCACAGCCACGCCCACGTCGATGTCGCCGTCTACCAGCGCCGATGCGTCGACGATCAGCGTTCCTTTCGCCGAGTTCACCTTGCCGCTGATGTGACCATTGACCCGAAGCATGTCTTTAAAGGAAATTTCACCGCTGAGTTCCGGTTGAGGTTCGGAGGGACCGCCGCGCGGGCGCTGTCTGATGCTGAGCGCGCTGCCGCCGGCGCCCAGTTGTCCGGAAATGATTCCATCGACTTTCATCCAGCCGCGAAAAACGGCCTCACCCGTAATGATGGGAACGCGGGCCTGAAAATTGGCGCCAGTGTCACGACGTGGACGCGCCGTCCGCACGGGCGGCAGGTTTGAAATCGGCAGCGGCCTGGGCTGTTCAGTACCCGCCAGCGCATTCGGCAGGCGTGGGGGCATTTGGTTTGGTATAGCCGGAGCGTTGCGACTTACGTTTTCAGCCGCCGACTCAGTCTCATGTATGGGCTCAAGTTTAAGAGCCGCCGTTGCAGGGGCCATTGTCAATTCTCCACCAGGATTGCGCAATCTCAGCGTTGGATCCAAATTTTTTTGTGGAAGAATCTGCTTTGAAAACCTGCGGGACGAGCCTTCGAGAAAAACGATACGCCTTGAATTCGCGCACGTTATCACACGCTGGCCAGCTGTTCAAGACAATTCACACGGAGCGACAAAGGGCTACGAGTCGTAGCGCGGCTCTTGTCCTGGCCTTCGATCTGCCAAGGCGCGCCTACTTTGGGTAATAACATACTTGACACAGCAACCCTGATCGGACGCTTTGTCCATATCCTTGGAACGATCCACGGCTGAGTCTTCCTTGCGGATGAGGATCAAACTGTGGTACTTACCCTAGTAACAATCCGGAAGGCTCATTGCATAAATAAATGATTATTGGGTTTTGGATACCTCCCAAACCCGATGGTTGTGTGATGAGCAAAAGACAGCAAAAAGAAAGGCCACAGAACAGAGCTGCGGATCAACCGTCCGACAGACAGTCTCTCTCGCTCACTGTTAACAAAGCAACGAATGAAATAATTTTCACTGATCCAAGTGGAAAGGTTTTCGTTGTTCGTCCTGAGATAATCGAGCCACAGCCGTCGCAAGAAGAGGAATACAAACCTCTAAGCGTCGAAGAATTTCGGCGCGTCTTGGATGAGCTTGATAGTTTGGGAATTACTTGGAGCACAGATATTCCTCCATCACCGGCCGTTAAAGATTTGTCCCAATGGACTCCGCCCGTTGCGAAAAAATATGCGGAGATTCAGAAAAAATATCCTCGCTTTCCCAACGAATTGGGTAACGTCATACTGCATGCGCTTTTAGGGAGAAAACAACCAAGCGCCATAGTCGGTGACGAAAAAACATTGTCGAAAAAGTCGGAGATTGTTCAATCGCATATTCTCACGCAGGAATACCGCTCAGAGTTTTTCTTCAAGTACGCAATCAAGGTGCCCTATCTACAGCAAGTAGATTGGGAAATCGTAGTTAAGGCGTATGAGAAAAACGTCCAAGCCATGCCACGAGTCGCCTATGCGCTTCTCTCACTCACTTTGGGCAACCCTATTGACATTACTCTTCCGCTTGAACGAGGAGCGAGACAACCCAGAGGATCGCAGTCTATTACCGTAGCACTAAACGAGAAACTAATTGAAAAGATTATGTCGGAACTCAAAATGGTCAAGGAACACTTGGAAAGGGCACAAGAATCCGCGCGTTCATTAACTGAACAGAGCGCGCCAACGAAAGGCGGCGGCGATGAGTCAAGTACTTAGCGGGATTTGGGCTGGGGATAAGCCGACTTGCATCTGGGAAGGCTTACCAGACGTGTTTGACCGGGAAGCCAATGAATGGCCCGACCTAATAACAGACAGATTGACTATCGTGGATAGAATTGGCTGGAAGGCTATTGAGAGTGAAATAGTTCCCCGTCGAGCTATCGTTGTATATGAACAGCTCGCTTTAGACTTTGACTTAGACCAAAGGTTCCGGCAATTGGCAGATCAATGGCGCGCGGAAACTCGTTACCTATCTTCTCTCTCAAGAATATCCATGCACCCTGCGTATCAAAGAATCATCGGCCTAGGACGAAATGCCGTTCCACTGATCCTCCGAGAGTTACAAGAAAGAGGAGGGCATTGGTTATGGGCTTTACACGTCCTCACTGACGAAAATCCAGTACCAACCGACGCCACGTTTCGTGAGGCTGTTCGAGCATGGCTCGATTGGGGACGCGAACAACATTATCTCACCTAAGATGTCGATAGAAGAGATCGAGAGCGCCTTTCCGAATCTGAGTGGAAGCACTTGGAGAATATCGAGTGACATAGACGAAGCATACAATTGTATTGCGTTTGCGGTGTATGATACTCAGCAGTTTTGGGACCCAAATATAGTAGGGATTCCTGGCTATTACTGGCCGCCTGGTGTCTCACGAGACGACAACCTACCAAGTTGGATGGCGGTGTTCGAGATTCACGGTTTTAGGGTCTGCGAAAGTGGTGACGTGGAGGCGGGATTTGAAAAGATTGCAATTTACACCTATGAAAACCACGTACCTACTCATGTTGCTAGGCAGTTACAGGACGGAACGTGGACGAGTAAGTTGGGGCCCGATGAAGACATCGAACACCCTAACCCAGAAGGACTCGACAGTATTATCTACGGCGGGGCTGAAGTTTTCATGAGGCGTCCCAGAGCGGATCAGCAATGAGAAAAACCAAATCAACATCCAGCACCAAAAGCGAATAGTTCAAACGCTTCGAAGATTGTACCCGCCGAATAATGGCCGTCCCAAAAAAAGAGATTGACCAACAGAAAGCGAAGTACGAAAAACAGAAAGCTAAGAAAAGAGGAGTCGCCTGACTCCATTCCGCTTCATCAGGAGAGGAGATCGATTATGAGCCAAAAGGTGATCTACGAGTTGGATGGCAAGAAGCTCTATGGTACTCCCGTCTCGAAGGAGCAAGCTGCTGCTTTAGGACTCGACAGTTGTGATGAGGAGCCATGCAGCGGAGAATACATTTGCCTTGGCGGCGTGATGTATAGATGTGTTCTAGATGAGTCCGGACATGGCTGTGATTGGCTAGAGACGGCTGAGGTGTGTTAGTAAACACTTCCACGCCTCACGCACAATTCCGACGCGCCAAGATTCGATGAATATGATCTGGGAGAATTCGCCCGCCTCGGACAGGGCTAGCTGCGTCAACTATATTATTACCCTATTTTGAGTTCTGAATGCTCAACGCCAGGATGTCGTCGAGAGCGCAGACAGCGGCGCGGGTCGCGGCCTGAGGCAGCTTGACCGCCTTCAGATCCGTTGAGGTATTGCCGGTCATGAAAACCGAGCCCATCTTTACCCAACCTTTGCCAAAATCCGCGTAAACGGGGACCAGCATTTTGAATTTATCTGACACGCCTGATTGCGTAATCTTCCCGGAAAGAGTTGTGCCGCCATCGGTCAGTTGATAATCAAAGCGATAACTCGGCATTTCGGTCCCATAGACCCATTCGTCAAAGAACCAATCCATCTTGCCGCGCAAATGCTTCTCGACCACCTTCTTGAAATCTTCGGTCGAGATGTCCCGGTTAAAGTTCGACTGCACCAGGTCTTTCATCATGACTTGGAAGAGCGCATCGCCTTTGCTGCCCTGATTGAACATCATCATGCGCAGCATGTGCAGGATGAACGCGCCCTTGGGATAGACCAGGAACTGATACGCGGCGCCGGTCTTGGCGTTGCTGAGGCGATAGCCCTGGGTCACGGGTCCAATCGTGAACGGCTTCAGACCCTTGGTGGCGGGTGAGGATTGGATGATCTGCCTGCGATGGTCTTCCCAAAAGTCCAGGAATTTGTCATTTCCACGGGTGAGCTGCACGTAAAGCGAAGCTGAGAATTCTGCAAAGCCTTCACTCATCCATTGATCGTGGTAACTGTCCCAGCCGACGACATGACCCCACCATTGGTGAGAGACTTCGTGCGGCGCTACGTAGCGCCAGAAATTATCGGTGCCGCCGCGGGTACCCAATAGTTGAGCGCGCTGCGTTGTATCGATGAAAGCGATGTAGGGCATGAAAACCAGAGTGGGCCAAGCCTGGCCAAAAAAGCCGGCGGGCTGTTGGGTCATCGCGATGCGCGTGTATGGCAACTTGCCGAAAAAGGTATTGTAGATGCGCATGGAGTTTTCGGCGTCGGTGATCGCCGAGTTCGCCATACCGCTCATCGAGATCGAGCCCAGCGTCGTCCCGGTCACGCCAGGTTGCCCTCCGCTACCCGGACTTTCGATTTGTTCTATTTGTCGCTGGATCTGTCTCAGTTCGTTCGGTAGTTCCGTGTTGTAATACACCTCGATGTTATAGCCGCTTTCTTTATCGAGCACTTCCTTCTTCTTGAAACGGCCATAGTTGAATCCCGCGACCGCCAGTTCGGTTTGCCCGCTGGACCATTTAGTCACCAGCAGATCCCCGTCACGCGACTCGGGACCCACAGGGGCGCCGGTGCCGACGAACATGTGACCCTTTGGATAACTAAAGGTCATGTCAAAGATCGCGCGATCGCCAAACTGAGTGCCGGCGTTGTTCGGATACCAGGTCGAACGCGGTATGAGAATGAAATTGCCGTTGCCTGAATCGCGCAGGGCGCCGTCGCCCTCGTAAGCTACCTTGATCTTGTAGGTTTTCCCGGCTTCCAATGGCTGCGGCAGAATGACTCCGAAATCGGCATCTTCGTCCTTGCTCTCCTGAATGAAGCTCAGGTCAGCGCCTTGTTCATCCTGGACCCGGCTGACGCGCAACGAACGATACAAATCGAGAGGGATGACTCGGGTCCCGCTGGCCAAACTGCGAAAGGTGATCTGATCGCTCGCGTTAATATGCGTGCCCTTGATGGTGCCGACGATCTCGTGAAAGGTGATATCGATCAACCGATGGTCTTCTGAGCTGGAAGCCGTGCCCTTACGGTATTCATCGGCCAGATGAAATGCGGACCATACTCCACCATCAGTCTCGCCATAGCTCAAAAGTGCGACTTCTTCCGGTGACACCGCGGGTAGGCCGAGCGGATCAAGGACGAAGATCAGCTTGCTCTGCTTGCCGCCGCCGATAAACACATCGAAGTAGCCCGGCCGCTGCGGCGCGTAAAGATCTCCGAGCGCGCGAAGTTCGCCGTTGTCATGGAGTTCCCTGCGCAAGAGTTGCTGGTTGCTACGATAGAGATCACGTGCCCTGGCGGCTTGAGAACCTGCGGTTCCCATCTTCGCGTGTGGCGAAGCCTTAATCTCGTCGAGAGTTTTGTCAGTGAAACGAATCACGAGATGAGTGAATTGTTCGGTGAGCTTCTCGCTGTCAATAAAAAGAGACAGAGTATGTTTTTCGATCGGGGTCGGCGGTTCGAGCGTCAGCTCGCCGTCCCCAATGAATACCGCGCTTGTGACGCGTCCCTCGATCGGCGATGAAAAGTAAAGCTCACCATACCGAAGCATAAACGTCGCCGCGTCGCGCGTCAGTACCAGATTGCTGACAGCCGCGAAAGGGCCGCCAAAATCCGCTTCGTTTCTTCCCGATTGTCTGAGCTGTTGATAGACGGGATCTGCATTAGCTTTCGCGGCTGGCGAGGAAACATTGACTGTCGATTCGATGGGAGCAATTTCCAACCTGGCATCAAACGTCGCCACCGCGCCTTCTTCAACCTTCACGTCTTCGCGCCGCGCATTGCTAAAGCCCCTGGCGGAAATCGTCACCGTGTAAGTCCCAGCATTCAGCCCTTCGATCTTGTAACGGCCATCGCCGTCGGTGACCGCAGTGAGAGTTTGATCGCCGGCCGGACCGGCGACCGTAACAATCGCGCCCACTACCACAGCGCCGTTTGGGTTGGTGACCTTTCCTTCGATTCGCCCTCCCGCGCTGTGGGCCACGACCAACGGCAGTGCCAGAAACGCGAGCGCAAGAGAGATGACGATGAGTTTAAGATTTATTTGCTTCATCGACTGGAAACCTCATTGAATTGGGAATCGCGAGGACTCGGAGAGTCCGGGAACGCGTCTGATGCCGGGCATTATTGGCTGGGAGGGTCAGCCAGTCAAGCTTTCTATATGCGGTGATAGCTTCCTAATTTCAGCGCGCGTATAGAGTACCGACTTTAGTTGGCATCTTTTTGCTGCGCAAGAGCCCGACTGAAGTCGGTACTCTGAACACCTCTAATCAAAGTAGAAAACCACCATTCGCGGTTGTCAGGTTCGGGTTCGCGTGTCATCCTTCCAAGCAGCCGATGATCCCTGAAAAGACGAAAACTAAACTACTCCGCCGGATGGGCGAGGCGATCTCAGACTTTCGCATGATCGAGGACGGTGATCGAATCATGGTCTGTCTGTCCGGCGGAAAAGACAGTTACACTTTGCTGGAGCTACTCCTCGACGTGCAGCAAAGAGCGCCGGTTCGATTCGATCTGCTGGCAGTTAATCTTGATCAAAAGCAGCCAGGTTTTCCGGCCGAGGTGCTGCCCGGATACCTGAGCGATCGCGGCGTGCCGTTTCGCATCGTCGAGCGTGACACGTACTCAGTAGTGAAACGTCTAGTGCCTGAGGGCAAGACCTACTGTGCCGTGTGCTCGCGTCTGCGGCGCGGCATTCTTTACAACATTGCGGTTGAAGAAGGATGCACCAGGATCGCCCTCGGCCATCATGCCGATGACATCATTGCCACATTCCTGCTAAATCTGTTTTATGTCGGTTCGCTGAAAGCAATGCCGCCGGTGCTTCGTTCGGACGATGGACGCAATACCGTCATTCGTCCGCTGGCCTACTGCCGGGAAACCGACATCACCGAGTTTGCTGCTCAGATGAAGTTTCCAATCATTCCCTGCGACCTGTGCGGTGCGCAGACAAATCTAAAGCGCGCGCGGATCAGGAGGTTGATTGCCGACCTCGAGCAGGAGATTCCCAACCTGCGCGCGTCGATGCTTAACGCATTGGGCAAAGTAATCCCCTCGCATTTGCTTGATCACGAGCTGTTCGATTTCAAGAAACTTACTGCCGGCAGCGGCGACGTAGCAGCCGAACTCGATCTGGCGCTGGGCCACACCGACACCGAACCAGCGCTGGTCGCGATCGGCTGAGAGATTCTTCTTCAAGAGAGGCGCACATTGGGGATAGGTTCGCGGCTTCGCCGTGCGATGTGCGGAAAGGCTCTGCCTTTCCGAGCTGCGTCTACAAGAGCTAAGGAGGCTCTGCCTCCGAGGATGACGAGGCGTAGCCTCACTTAAGAATACCGGGACGACGGTAAGGCGAAGCCTTACCGCACATCAAGCGGCAGAGCCGCAAGCGTGATTAAGAGTAGACTCACGGAGTCACCCGCTCACTCTGGTGGTACTGACTTCAGTTCAGTCTGTGGTTAAATTCCCCCATGCCGGCGACGAAAAAGCGCGAACTCGATCTTAAAGACTTTCCGCCGGGGACAGTCACCGAATACACGACGCTGGTTTGTCTAGCCTGCATTTTTGACATCTTCACCAAACAACTGGGACTCGCGCCGCGCACAGCGTTCTCCGAAGTCAAACGCCACACACCCACGATTGAGGAACTCACCAGCCGCACCACGACACGGCCTTATTTCGACAGCGACGAGAAGAATCCGCATTGTCCATATTGCGGATCCGCGCAGCGTTGGCTGGCCCGCTTCGACACTTTTTGCATTGAAGGCGGCAAGACTACCGATGCTCCGCGCCGCGCCCTCATCAAAAAGCTGCCGAAGTCGGATGAGCAGTTTCTCCTGATCGAAAAGAAATCCGATTCGCGCGCCGTGCTTTTTGAGTGGCTGGATACGGTGCGCGGCAATCTCGATCTCAACGATGAGCTGTGGCTGATCGATGCAACGCGCATGTACCTTGAGCGTCGCGAACCGAAAACAAATTGGGATGAAGCATTTGATGAGTTGCGAGCCGTCCGCCGTTCCAGTCGATTGAGCGAAGGCTGGGAACGCGACGGCGCGCGTTTGTTTCTCGCTCCCAGTCTCTACAGCGAAACTTTGCTGATTCAATATCTGGTGAGCCGCTCGCACGCGCACGGCGGATTGACGCTCGAAGGTCGGCTGACGCTGATGGATTTGATCCGGCGGCTGCGCTACAGCGGCTATCTGGATCAGATAGGAATCCTTGAGCGAGAGCCTGGCGAAGTGTTTGAGAGACTGATCGACCACCTGGCTTCAACCCACGAATGGTCAAATGTCAGCATCGCGGCGAGAAGTGTCAGTACCGGGAGCGGTAGCGACCGGGTTGCTGCGACCAACAAGGCGACGACAAAGAAAGCGTCTAAGAAGGCCGCGAAGAAATCATCAAAGTCTCTTAACGAAAGACCTACCGAGCCTGAACCCGAAGTGATCATTAGCGAACCCGTCAAGCTTCATTACCTCATCGACCGCCGTGATTTTCTCGACAAGGTGAAGAGCGTCCACACAAGTTATGCGGCGTAATTTTGTTTGCGCGGTGATGGTCGAGTGCTGCTATACTGCGCGCCGCAGACCTCGCAAACCGCCTGAATCGCTCTGAAGGGAAACTGACAATGTCAGAACCAGACGTCGTTATCGATCGACTTGAAGATCAAATCAAGTGGTACGGCCAGGAGAGTGCCCATGCTAAGCGAATGTTCAAACGGCTGAAGACGGCCACCCTGGCTATCTCGGTTTCAATACCACTTAGTGCAGCTTTCGCCACGCTTTACCCTCTCTACACGGGCGTTATTACGGGGGCGATGGGAGCCAGCATTGCTCTGCTCGAAGGGCTCCAACAATTAAACCAGTATCATCAGAATTGGATTACCTATCGCTCGACGACTGAAGCGCTGAAGCACGAGAAGTTTCTGTTCTTGAGTACGGCAGGTCCTTATGCGGCTACAAGTAATCCCAAATCTCTGCTGGCGGAACGTATCGAGTCTTTGGTTTCGCAGGAACACGCAAAGTGGACTTCCTCGCAGGAACAGACACCTAAGACTCAAAAAGCGTCCGGCACATACTAAGCGGCTGTTGTTGACGGTTGGAGTTTCGACTTCGGGATCCTCCGTGAGGTCTCGTCAACGGGGCACGCATCAACTGCGCCTTCTTGTCTCAGCGTGCGCGCGAGCTGGGCGCCTGCAAGTCCGGACGCGATCGCGGACTTCGTCCGGGCCGAGTCGGCGTTCAATTCACATTCCGCGCCGGCATCAAGCCAAGTCCCGAGGGAGAGGGCAGGCTTCGACCCGACCCTGACGATACAATTTATGATTCATTGGAATAGAAGGCGAGTCCTGTCCAGGCGGCAACTGCGAGTTGCCACACAACCAGAGGTGACATGATGCATTTTGAAAAGGATCTCTTCATCAGCTATGCCCACATCGATAACGAACCCCTGACCCCGGAACAACAGGGATGGATCACGAGGTTTCATGCGTCGCTGGAGGCACTATTGAGTATGCGCTTGGGAGGCAAGGCCCGGATTTGGCGAGACAATAAACTGCAAGGTAACGATGTTTTCGCTAGCGAGATTGTCGATCAATTCCCGCAGACCGCACTGCTCCTGTCCGTGCTCACTCCGCGCTATCTCAATTCGGAATGGTGCAACAAGGAAGTCGCTGAATTCTGCAAACGCGCGGAAGAACGCGGCGGGATGGTGGTCGAGAACAAAGCCAGAATGTTCAAGGTGCTGAAGGCTCCCGTGGACACACAGGAGTCGTTGCCCCCGGTTGTACAAGCCGTCCTCGGGTATGAGTTTTTCAAGTTCGAAGACGGGGTGCCGCTGGAACTGGATTCGGCCTATGGAGAGAAGTTCGGCCAGGACTATAACCGAAAGGTCGGGCAATTGGCATGGAATATCTCGCAACTGCTAAAAACATTGGGCACCGGCGACTGCGGTCATCGCGAAAAGGGTCGGGCCAAACCGACTGTCTATCTGGCTGAATGCAGTTATGACCGGAAGCAGGCCAGAGAAATTCTGGAAGGCGAGTTAAGACGCCTCGGCAATGCCGTCTTGCCGGATCAAGAGTTGCCGCGCGAGGAGGAGAACTATGTAGCGGCAGTGGAGGGCTTGCTGAAGCGCTGTCAGCTTTCCATCCATCTCGTTGGTGGGGCCCCTGGCGGCGTGCCTGATGGTCGCAGTCAAAAATCTGGAGTGGTGCTGCAAAACGAGTTGGCGGCGAAACGGAGTAAGAGCGATCAATTGAAACGCGTAATCTGGGTGCCCGAGGGAACACATTCTGAGCAAGCCCAGCAGCAGGCATTTATCGACGCACTGCACCAGAGTGCCGAGGCCCAAATCGGGGCCGATCTGATCACCGCGGATCTCGAGGGTTTGAAAACCTCGATCCACGCCATCTTAACGAAACTGGAAAGGCCGGAGCCTCAGTTGCCTGCGGAGCAGGCCGCGGCCGCGAACCAGGCCAAGCTGATTTACCTGATCTGTAATGAGAAGGATCGCAAAGCGACGGTTCCTGTCCGCAAGTTTTGTCGCGGACTGGGCCTCGAAGTCGCGATTCCGGCCTTTGAGGGTGATGCCACCGTCGTGCGCGAGGCCCATCAACAGCTTATGACCAATGCTGACGCAGTCATTCTCTTTTACGGGGCTGGCGACGAGGCATGGAAGCGCACCGTAGACAATGAACTGAAAAAGATGGCGGGCTACCGGAGCGGAAAGCCCTTGTTGGCTTCTTATACCTTCCTGGCCGATCCGAAGACGACGGATAAAGAAGACCTGATCGATATGGAAGAGCCTAACTTGATAAATGGCTTGGGAGATTTTTCGGATACGATTATGACAGGTTTTGTGCAGGCCATGAACCAGAGGGGAGCGACAAGATGAACACAGCAAGTGCCGAAAACCACAAGAATCCGTTTCCGGGGCTGAGACCGTTCCGGGAAGATGAGGAGTACTTGTTCTTTGGCCGGGAAAATCAGGTCGATGCCATGGTCGATAAACTGGCGGCCACTCGCTTTTTGGCGGTGGTCGGCACGTCGGGCAGTGGCAAGTCTTCTTTGGTCAATTGCGGGTTGCGTCCGGCCTTGCACGGCGGCTTGATGGCCCGCGCCGGCACGGCCTGGCGGATGGCCCAGTTTCGGCCCGGCAGCAATCCAATGCGGGCGATGGCCCGGGCGCTGGCCGAGGACGGGATCCTGTTCAGCGACTATCAGGCCGGAGGCTTAACGCTGGCCGAGATCGTCGACACCACTTTGCGGATGAGCAAGCTGGGGCTGATCGATATCTACGAGCAAGCTCAGTTGGGCGAGGATGTCAATTTGCTGATAGTGGTGGACCAGTTTGAAGAGATGTTTCGCTACCGTCAATTTGGCGCCGGCCAACCCCAAAGCGTCACTGCCGTCAGTGAAGAAGCCGCCGCTTTTGTGAATTTGCTGCTGGCAGTAAAGGAGCAGACGAGATATCCGATCTACGTCGTCCTGACCATGCGTTCGGACTTTCTCGGCGACTGCACCCAGTTCCCCGGGTTGGCCGAGGTCATCAACGCGGGACAATATCTGGTGCCGCGGATGACTCGAGATGAACGCCGCGCAGCGATCAGCGGGCCTGTCGGTGTGGGCGGGTCAGAGATCTTTCCGGTGTTACTTACGCGGCTGGTCAACGATGTCGGCGATAACCCGGACCAACTCTCGATCCTGCAACACGCATTAAATCGCACCTGGAACCAATGGCAACGTTCGGGTGACAACGGGCCGCTGGATCTGTCTGACTACGAAGCCATCGGCACGATGGCCCATGCGCTGGATCAGCACGCGGAGAGGGCGTATGCCGAACTAACGACCGCGCGACAGCGGCAGATCTGCGAGAAGCTGTTTAAGGCGCTGACCGACAAAGCGACAGACCCGCGCGGCGTACGACGCCCGACCAGGCTAGGCACATTGTGCGCCCTGGCCGATGCGACGCCGGCCGAAGTCACGCAAGTGATCGATGTATTCCGTCAGCCGAGTCGCTCGTTCTTAATGCCCCCGGCCGGGGACACCCTCGAGGCGGAGACGGTCATCGACATCTCGCACGAAAGCTTGATGCGGGTGTGGGAGCGGTTGAAGATCTGGGCGGATGAGGAGGCGCAGTCAGCTCACATTTACAGCCGCCTGGCGGAGACTGCGGTACTGCATGGCGAACGCAAAGCTGGGCTGTGGAATGATCCTGATCTGCAAGTTGCGCTAGACTGGCAGCAAAAGAACCAACCCAACAAGGATTGGGCACGGCGTTATGATCCAGGCTTTGAGAAGGCAATCGCCTTTTTGCAAGCCAGCGAAAAGAAACGCGCCGATGACGAGGCCGAGCGTCAGCACCAACAAAACGCGGAGGTCGAACGCGCTCGACGCGAACTACAGCAGGCCCAGGCTTTGGTTGAAGCTCAGCAACAGCGCGCCGAAGCCGAGCGCCAGAAAGCTGAGGAACAGCGGCAACGCTTGGAACAACAAGCGAGGGCTACCTCCCGGATGCGTCGCTTGCTGGCGGCTTTCGCCGTTGTGGCGTTGCTGGCTCTTGCATCTACGGTGTTTGCTTTCAGCGCGTACAAGAAAGCCGACGCTGCCACCAAGAATGCGGTCAAAGAGAAAGACAAAGCGGTAGCGGCCGAGATTGTGGCTAAAGGAGAACGAGAGAAGGCTGACGCCGCCAGCCAGAAGGCAGCCGAAGAGGATTCCAAGGCGGTCAAAGAGAAGGATAGAGCCGAGACGCAGAGCAAGCTTGCAGAAGCGCAAACCCTGCTCGCGCAAGATAGCGCGAAGAAGGCGGAAAGAGAAAGGAAGAATGCGGAGGGCGAGCGCAAGGACAAACAGGAACAGGCCACCACCTACGGCTATTTTAAGACCGCTCTTGACGAGCTCGCCGCAGGTAACCACGAAGACGCCGTCGCGAGCCTCCAGAATGCGCTGACATACTTCACGGACAAGCGCGACAAGCCAAACATTCTTTCCACGCGCGTCAACATCGGCGACGTGTACGGGGAGGCGTACCGAGCGGGCCTGACTTCGGACGATCCGGAGCTTTCCACTGGAGGTTCAAACGCCGTGGAAAACTACAACATGGCAATTGCGCTTATCAGGGAAGGGATTGGCGACGATAGACTTCTCATCTCGACTCTCGAAAAAGCTGCCCGCATTTGGGACGAGTCCAAGAAGTCCGAGGAGAGGCAGCAGGCAGCAGCTTTTTACCAACAGGCCGGCGCCGTTTACCACAAACTCGGACTAAAGAACGACGAGGCGGCTCGATTCATTGACATTGGCAGGGTGTTCAGCCCGTGGGACGATGAAACGAGCATCCAACTGGCTAAGCAGGGTTACGCGAATGCCATTAACGTCTACACCCAAGCTGGAGATAGCAGCAATGTTGCGGAAACCAATCTGAAAATCGGGGAGGTCTATGAAAACATTCTGGACCAAGAGACTGAAGAGAGTAAGCCCACAACCGAGCTGGCCTCTGAAGAACAGCAGAACCCTGAGGAGCGCCGCCAGACACTGAATCGGAAGGAGCATGAAGACCGATTGAGAAGGAGCGCAGCCGATTACTTCAGAGGGGCCGCTGATGAAAACGACAAACTTGGCCTCCCCGACAAGGCCGCCGAAATGTTGCTGAGAGCTGGTAGAGTACTCAGCGGGTCGAACCGTCTCGCTCTGAAGAACGAGGCTGCGGAGACTTACACTGACGCTTCTCAGAGGTACAAGAAGGTGAACGACAGAGCGAAACAGAGCTCGGCCCTTAGCTTGGCTGGGCAGGTCTTTCTCGCTTCCGAAGACAAGGGGCTGTGGCCGAGGGCCGATAAGTATTACGAGCAGGCGATAAGCATCTACCGCGATGCCGGGCTCAAGAAGGAAGAAGCCCAGGCACTGGGCTCAATCGGCCGGTCTTATGGATTGTCCGACGACCCCGGACAGAAGCGAAAGGGCGCAGGGCAGTA
>DATNNY010000395.1:0-5298 GCA_035601635.1 Pyrinomonadaceae bacterium | reverse complement strand
TTCCACCGAAACCGTGCCTACCAATACAGGCTGGCCATGTTCGTAGCGCGCCTGAATCTCTTCCACGACTGCGTCCCACTTCTCCGGCAGCGTTCGATAGATCATGTCCGGATTGTCCTTGCGCACCATCGGCATGTGCGTGGGGATCACGATTACTTCCAGCTTGTAAGTGGTGTGAAATTCGCCGGCTTCGGTTTCCGCGGTGCCGGTCATTCCGGACAGCTTTTCGTAAAGCCGAAAATAATTCTGCAGGGTGATCGTCGCCAGCGTCTGATTCTCGCGCTCGATCTTTACCTCTTCCTTCGCTTCAACTGCCTGGTGCAAACCATCGGACCAGCGGCGTCCCTTCATCAAGCGTCCGGTGAAGTCGTCGACAATGATCACTTCGCCGTCCTGCACCACGTACTGATGATCGAGCCGGTAAAGAGTGTGCGCCTTCAGGGCCTGCTCCACACAGTGCAGCAATTCCATATTCCCCGGATCATACAAATTCCCCACACCTAATAGCCGCTCGGCTTTGTCGACACCGTCTTCGGTCAGTACCGCAGAATGGTTCTTCTCGTCGACTATATAGTCGCCCGTCTTCTTGCCTTCTTCGAGTTCTTCGCCACGTTGCAGCTGCGGAATGATCGCGTTCGCTTGATAATATTTATCGGTAGACTCCTCAGATGGCCCGGAGATGATTAAGGGCGTGCGCGCTTCGTCTATAAGGATCGAGTCAACTTCGTCGACGATCGCGTGATAGTGACCGCGCTGCACGCAGGTGCCGAGGTCGAACTTCATGTTGTCGCGCAGATAATCAAAGCCGAATTCGTTGTTGGTGCCGTAGGTGATGTCGGCAGCGTAAGCGGCCTGCCGCTCAAAATCGTCCATGTCGTTCTGAATACAGCCGACCGTCAAGCCAAGGAAGCGATAGATCTGGCCCATCCATTCAGCATCGCGCGCCGCCAGATAATCGTTGACGGTGATCACGTGCACGCCACGGCCGGTCAGCGCGTTGAGATAAGCCGGCAGGGTCGCGACCAGGGTCTTGCCTTCGCCGGTGCGCATTTCAGCAATCTTGCCCTGGTGCAGAACGATGCCGCCGATCATTTGTACGTCGAAGTGGCGCATGCCGGTGGTGCGCTTGCTGCCTTCGCGAACTACGGCAAAGGCCTCGGGAAGAATTTCCTCGAGTGCTTCCTGCTCGAGACGCTTTCGCTCTTCCTTAGTCCGCGCATCTTTGACTGCATCGGCAATCTGCTGTTTGAATTTTTCGGTGCGTGCCCGCAATTCGTCGTCGGAAAGAGCCTGAATTTCGGGCTCCCACTCGTTAATCCGGTCAATCGCCGGTCGAATGGCCTTCAGAAACCGCTCGTTACTGCTGCCAAAAACTTTGGTTAGTACTTTATCGAAACTCATAATGGTGCTTACTTAATTGTGCTTAGTCGACTGTGTTCCAAATATACGGTCTGAATGCAATTGAAGATTGTACGAGAGCGTGGAGTTACCAATCAAGCCGGGTGAGATGACGAGGTTCGGCCAAGGGAGTAAGGGCGTGGAAACATGACTCACGCAGAAGGCCGAGGTCAGTACCACCCGCGTGAGCGGGTGGATCCCAGAGTCGACCAGGGTAGGTTAGTGCCTGACCCACCCGCTCACGCGGGTGGTACTGACTTCATTACCCATAAAAAGGTTGTGGTCGGCGCTTGACAAAGATTCCGCTGCCAGCTAGTTTCGTTTTTCCCGTTAATGTTCTTTGCAATTCCGAAGTAGAGGCGCGGCTTTCAAGAGTAGGCGAGTCGAGGAACGTGAAGGGTTCGATGACGGCTCGGTTGAAAGGGAAGGTCGCCGAAGCTCGCGCGTGTGTCTTCAGGCACGCCGGGTTGGTTGCTGTGGCTAAATCCGCAGGACTGTCACTTAAGTGGCACAGACTCTAGTCTGTGTTTGAATCGATTCACAGACTGAAGTCTGTGCCACTGGTGGAGAGCTACGACAAAGCGCCGGATGTTTTACGGCGCAAAAGTTTCTCGAGAGTGAGGGGCTAGTCGTATGCTTTGCGATTGGCCCTTTTTGTATGTCTCTGTGCCCTCCGTGGTGAGATCGAATTTACCACAGAGGACACAGAGAAGAACGAGCAATGTCCATGAATCCGACTATCATGAAATTCGGCGGCACGTCCGTCGAAGACGCGAGCGCCTTTCGCAACGTCGCGGCCATCGTGGCAGCGGCCGCTGCGGTGCGGCCAGTGGTCGTCGTGTCGGCAATTAGCGGATTTACCAACATCTTGCTGGCCAGCGTTCAGAGAGCTATCGAGAGCGATGCGCGCGCTGCCACCAGATCTCTGGACCAGGATCTGCGAAGGCACATCGCTATCGCCCGCGAATTGCTGAACGCGGAATCATGCGCCGCATTTGAATTAATAGTCGCCGTGACTCGCCGCGAAATTCGCCAACTCCACAAGATCATAGCCGTGCATCCGGTGACACATCCGCCGCTTCAGGACGAAATAATCGCCTACGGCGAAAAATTGTCTGCGCAACTGCTCGCCGCCGTGTTGCGCGAAAACAATCTCACGACGCGTTACGTTGACGCTCGTCGGTGCCTTAAGACCGACGACAATTATGGGAGCGCAGTGCCGCTTCCTGAGACGGTGTCCGCGACGCGCGCCGAACTAATGCCGCTGCTGGAGTCTGCAAGGATCCCAGTTCTGGGTGGATTCATCGGCAGCACCGGCAATGGAGTGACGACCACGCTGGGGCGCGGCGGGTCGGATTATTCGGCAGCGATCATCGGCGCGGCTCTTGACGCGCGCGAGATTCAGATTTGGACTGACGTCAGCGGAGTGTTGACGGCCGATCCGCGCATCGTGAATAAAGCCAGGGCGATTCCGGTATTGTCTTATCAGGAAGCTGCTGAACTAGCTTACTTCGGCGCCAAAGTTTTACATCCCAAGACAATTCAGCCGGCTATCGATCGCCGCATCCCGGTGCGCGTCTGCAATTCGCGCGCGGCGGGCGAAGCGGGCACCCTGATCGTCGCTGAGTCCGAAGCTGCGCCGCAAACCGTCAAAGCCATCGCGCATAAGAGCGGTATCACGACTGTGCAGGTAAGTTCGGCGCGGATGCTCGGCGCTTATGGTTTCCTGCGGGCGCTGTTTGAAGTTTTCGATCGCCATCGCACTGCCGTCGACGTAGTCACAACCTCTGAGGTGAGTGTGTCGCTTTCGATTGACGATGCCAGCGCACTGCCGGAACTAATTCCTGAACTGGAAAAGCTGGGCGCGGTTGAAGTCGAAGCTCATCGCGCCATTATCTCGATCATCGGCGAGGGATTGCGCAATACGCCGGGGATCGCGGCGCGCGTCTTTTCCGAGATCAGCGATATCAATGTGGCGATGATTTCGGTCGGCGCGTCGAGCGTCAATCTCACTTTTATGGTTGAAGAGTCGCGCGCGACTGAGACTATCAAGCGTCTGCATTATGTTTGCTTTGAAGGCGAATCCGACAGACGCTCGGTTGAGAATGATATCGCCGAGGAGGTCGTAGCATGAAAATAGTGAGCCCTCCCTTACCGCCCCACCCCAGCCGGGCTGCCCGGCCGGGGACCCCGGAGTCGGGCTACTGCCCCGATCGCGCCGGCGCCGAGGAGGTTATGGCTTGACTCAGCCGGTAGACGTTTTCAAGCTCACGCGCGAGTTGATCGATATTCCTTCGGTGACGGGGGAAGAGTTTGATATCGGCACGTCGCTCGCTGAATTGCTTAACCGGCATGGCTACCGGGTTGAGCTGCAAGAGGTCGAAAAGGACCGGGCAAACGTGATTGCGACGACCGGGGACCAGCCAAAGGTTGTGCTCTCGACGCACATGGACACCGTGCCGCCGTATCTTGCGGCCACCGAGGATGATGAATTCATTTATGGCCGGGGCTCCTGTGATGCGAAAGGAATCATCGCGACGCAGATCGCCGCGGCCGAGAGACTGCGGGCGCGCGGGGTGAATGAACTTGGTCTCCTCTTTACCGTCGATGAAGAGGTAACCAGCGCCGGCGCCAGGGCTTTGAACGAACATCCGCTCGCTGCTTCGTGTCGTTACCTGATTAACGGCGAGCCGACCGACAATCGACTGGCGATCGGAACGAAGGGTTCGCTGCAAGTAACACTTAGGACCGGAGGACTCGCGGCGCACTCGGCTTACCCGGAGCAGGGTGATTCGGCGATCGTGAAGTTGCTTAATGTCCTGGATGACGTGCGCAAGATCGACTGGCCAACAGATGTGACGTTTGGCGAAACGACCTGCAACATCGGGGTAATCTCCGGAGGCACGCGGGCGAATGTCGTTCCCGAAGCAGCCCAGACGACTTTGCAAATCCGTCTGGCGGTAGGCGCCCAGGCAGCAAAAGATTTACTCGAGCGCGCGGTGGCCGAGCGGGCTTTACTGGAATACAAGTCTGTCCACGATCCGATCAGGTTGCTTGCGCTTGACGGCTTTGAAACAACAATCGTGCGTTTCACCACGGACATTCCATATCTGACGAACTGGGGCACACCCCTTTTGATCGGGCCGGGTTCGATCCTGGATGCGCACACTGAACATGAGCGGGTGGCGAAGAGTGAGTTGATGCGGGCCGTCGATATCTATCAGGATTTGGTTCAGAGTTTGTTGGCTGTTGTCTAAGAATCGATTGGACTTCGTTAACGTGGAAGGACTTCACAACGAGTCCGCAAAGCGGACGGAAGAAAATAGCCCAGGGTGAAGTGAGCGCGGCGAACGAAACCCTGGGGTGGCGGCGTCACCATGTTCCAAGCCCGCTTTAGCGGGTGACAGAATCTTTTGCCCGCTCAAGCAGGCTCTTTGAAATTTATTCTTGCGGCGAACCCAGGGTTCCGCGTTCGCACTCCACCCTGGGCTATTATCTTGCCACCGCTTTGCGGATTTCATGAATGGTTAACTTCGACCGGTGCTTGAATACGGAGTTGAAAATTGAAACTAGCCCTGATCGGATACGGCGCAATGGGCCAACTCGTCGCGAAGCTGTCGAACGAGCAAGGTCACGAAGTCGCGGGGACGTTCGCGTCCATAGACAAAGACCGCAACGCTGAGGACCTCGTAAATTCTCTGCGCGGTTGTGACGTGGCGATCGACTTTTCGGTCGCCGCCGCGGTCCGCCGAAATGTAGACGCTTGTGCTCAGGCCGGCGTGCCTTTGGTTGAGGGGACGACCGGCTGGAACGGTGAATTGGATGATATTAAGAAGATTGTGACTCAGCACCGCGGCGCTTTGATTTACGGGGCGAACTTTTCGGTGGGTGTTCAGGTCT
>DATNNY010000394.1:0-2467 GCA_035601635.1 Pyrinomonadaceae bacterium | reverse complement strand
CATCTTCACGCCGTAGGTGATCGTGAGAATGCGGGTTTCGAGTGTCTGCTTGCCGTCTTCGAGCAGCACCGTGCGATAAGGCACCAGGGTGCTCTGGGCTATTCGATAGTCATAGAAATGTCTGCTGTACTTTACCGGAGTCGTTGACCCGGGTGGAGTTTCCTCATAGTCGAGCCAGAGCACCCGAAAAGTTTTGGCGCTGATAAAGTAACGCGTGCGGCGATTTGCTTTGTCCGTGAGATCGAGGACGTAGACATCAACGCCCAGATGTTTGTCCTTGCCGGCTGAAGTAAGCTTGGATTCGTTTTCTTTGTAACGAAGCAGCGCGTCGATGCTATGTGCCTGTTGGGCGATGAAGTCCGCCGTGGCGTCCGCGCGAGGCGTAAAGATCGACCCATTGATTATCCCGAAGATGCGGCCGTCGCCATAAACCAGGGAATATTCAGACTGCGGCGTCTTGCTATCAAACCGAACTTTATCTTTCTCCGATTTGTCGCCGCGCACAAAACGCAGTTCGTATCGCGTTTCCTCCGGGCGGCCGTCACCAGCCGTGCGAGTCAATCGCCCGCGCTCAACACCATTGCGCCGAATCTGCGTCAGCACCGCGCGGCCAAAGCCGGCCCCCGCAAACGCGATTACCGTTTCTGCGATCTGCTCGGCCGTCGGCGTCTTGGGATCGTCAGCCCGGGTAGGGCTAAAGCTCGAGAGGATTAGAACCGACGATAGCGCTAACGCCAGTGCGATTAAGTTTCGGAAGCGCCAGGGGGCTTTCAGTTTCATGGCTCACAACACCTGAATCAAAAACTCTGCAATTTGCCGGGATTGTAACACAAGCCAATCTGGAAATGGGCCTGCCTTCCTCACAGATGCCCGGGTCCGGTAGTAGGATGTCTCTGCGAATCCGCGAGTTTGACAACCCGCTCAGCACCGCGTTAAGTAAGAGAGCAAACACTAACAGGCCTTTGCGGGATCAATGGTCGCTGCCCGGCCAGCCCGAACCTGACCAGAGTGTCGGCTGAAAGGATATTTGGCTAATGAAAAAAGTTGGTATTTTGGTTGGCCGGGAAAAGACTTTTCCCGAGGCTCTGATTAGAAACATCAATGAACGTGGAAATGGATCGGTGGTCGCCGAACTTATCACCCTGGGAGGCATCCGTCACGACGCCCCGCCAGCTTACGATCTCGTAATCGATCGCATCTCGCACGAAGTGCCTTTCTATCGGGCCACGCTTAAACGTATGGCGCTCGAAGGGGCCATTATCATGAACAACCCATTCTGGTGGTCGGCTGATGATAAATTCTTCAATTACTCGCTGGCGCGGAAACTTGGCGTGGCGGTGCCAAAGACTGTGCTCCTGCCGCAGAAGGACTATATGGCCGGAATCACCAGTGAAAGTCTGCGCAATCTCGAATTCCCCCTTAATTGGCAGGCGATCATTGACTACGTCGGGCTCCCGGCGTTCTTGAAGCCGTTTGACGGTGGCGGCTGGAAGAATGTTTCGAAGATTAACTCGCCCGAGGAGCTGATCGCAGAATACGATCAAACCGGCACGTTGTGCATGACTTTGCAGGAGGCCGTCGACTTCGATCAGTTCGTCCGCTGTTATTGCATCGGTCAGCAGGAAGTTATGATCATGCCTTACGATCCGCGCAAGGCTTACCTCTCTGGAGAGCAATATATCAATGACCCGAATTACCTTGCGCCGGAGTTGTCAAGCCGGGTGGTAAATGACGTGCGCACACTTTGCTCGGCCCTGGGTTACGACATCAATACCGTCGAGTTCGCGATCAAGGACGGCGTGCCCTACGCCATCGATTTCATGAACCCCGCACCGGATGCTGAGTTGCAGTCAGTCGGCGCTTTCTATCATGAATGGGTCACCGAAGCCGTAACGAACCTCGTCTTCAAACGGCTGAGCGAAACGGTTGAACGTTCTCGCTATCGATGGGATGCCTTTTTGAATCCGGCGCCGGTTAGAGTTGAGGCGGAAGCATCCGCGTCTGAGCAAGCAGGGCGAACTGTTAAGCCCAAAACGTCCACCAGGAAGAAGGGAGCTACCAGGGCGAAGTCTTCGGCAAGTAAGGACCAGGCTAAGGAAGCGTCAGGCTGAAGCGGCAGTTTAGAGTTCAAGTTTTAGCTTGCAATAGGCGGACAACAACCTAAAGGGCGAACTCTGAACGTAAGGCGTCAAGCGTCGATGGTTTGCGGACGGCGTCTGGTGGCCAGAAGTTTTCTGGTGATCAGCGAACCGGACCAGGCAATCAACGACGAAGAAGCCAGCGCCCAGCCCAGGCCAGAAACCACTTGATCAATTGAGGATCCGGCTAAAGCTATCAGCATAGCAGCGAAGCTGACGCGTCCTGCCAAATGCTGGACGCGGTTTGCTCCTTCCAGCCAGTTCATCCGGCGCAGCTCTGCGGCCAGGTAATCTTCATCATTATTCAGACGCGAGTAGTAATCAGCCTC
>DATNNY010000393.1:0-10984 GCA_035601635.1 Pyrinomonadaceae bacterium | reverse complement strand
GAAGTATGCGGAGTGGAAGTGGGACTGCGGCGTCTGTTTGAAGCTCCCAGCGTGCGCGGCTTAGCCGAATGCGTGGAGCAGACGCTGAGAGCGGAGGCGACCCTGAGGGCGCCGGCACTTGAGCGGGTGAGCAGAGCTGCTCCGTTACCGCTGTCATTTGCGCAACAGCGGTTGTGGTTTTTGGATCAACTGGAGCCGCACAGCCCCGCCTATAACATTCCCGTCAGGGTGCGCCTAAGTGGCTCGCTGAACGTTGCCGCATTGGAACAATCACTCGGGGAGGTCATCAGGCGGCATGAGAGCCTGCGAACGGTCTTTGGGAAGAAAAACGGAGAAGTCGTCCAAGTGGTTTCCACCGGGCAGGTTTTGAATGTGCCGCTGATAGACCTGCAGTATCTCACCGATGAAGAGCAATCGACCGAGGCAAAAAGATTGATGGAAGAAGCAGCTCGGCTACCATTCGATTTAGCCCGGGATCTTCTGCTCAGAGCCTGCCTAGTCCGCCTGAACTCAACCGAGCATTTCGCGCTACTAACGGTGCATCACATCGTCAGCGATGGCTGGTCCATGGCGGTGCTGCTGCGCGAGGTCACCGCCCTTTACGAAGCGTTCTCTGCCGCCAGGCCATCGCCACTTGCCGACCTGTCGATTCAGTATGCTGACTTTGCAGTGTGGCAAAGAGAATGGCTCAAGGGCGAACAGTTGGAAACTCAGCTCGCCTATTGGAGACGTCACCTGGCGGGCCAGCTCCCGGTGCTGGCTCTCCAGGGCGACAGGCCGCGTTCATCGGCTCGTCAACGCGGCGGGAAAGAGACGTTAATCTACTCGCCGGCTTTGCGCGATTCTCTGCAGCAACTTAGCCGGCGCGAAGGCTCAACGCTCTATATGATCATGCTGGCCGCTTTTTATGTTCTATTAGCACGCTATTCGGGTCAGGACGACATTGTAGTTGGCACCGACGTCGCCAATCGGAACCGGGCCGAAACTGAAAATCTGATTGGGTTCTTCGTCAATCAGCTGGTTTTACGCGCGGACCTTTCCGGTAACCCACGCTTCTGCGACTTTCTCAAACAGGTCCGGGAACTGGCGCTCATGGCTTATATGCATCAGGACCTCCCTTACGAGAAGGTGGTTGCAATGCTCAATCCCGATCGTGCCGAAAGCCGCAACCCTCTCTTCCAGGCCAAGATCGTTTATCAAAATGTTCCGCGCGGAAAGTTCGAGCTGTCAGGCTCGGGACTCGTGCTGACGCCAATGGAGGTAGGCGCGGGCACGGGCGTGGCAAATTTCGACTTACTGCTTAGTCTGATGGATACGAACGGAGGTCTGCAGGCATCATTTGAATACAGCGCGGATCTATTTGATCCGGCGACGATCAAGCGCATGCTGGAAAACTATGGAACCCTGCTCGGCAGTATCGTGGCGCAGCCGGATGACGTCCTTGACCAATTGGAAATCCTGACCCCTGGCGAACGAAAAGCCCAGGATGCCGAAAGACACAATCGCGAAGAGTCAAAGCTCAAAAAGTTCAAAAGCGTCAAGCCAAAGATCCACAGTCTATCGCAGAATGCCTTGATCGAGACGGATTGCTTATCGGCCGCCGAATGTCTGCCATTAGTGCTGCGGCCGGCCGTAAGTAATGTGCACCTGGCGGAATGGGTTGGGAATAATCTCAAGACGATAGAGCGTCATCTGTTGGAGCATGGCGCGATTCTGTTTCGCGGTTTCAATCTTAATGCGCAATCAAAGTTTGAAGAGTTCCTCGCGGCTACATCAATCGAGCTGATGCACTACCGGGAGAGATCGTCGCCGCGCACACGCTTGAGCCACAAAGTGTACACTTCGACCGAGTACCCCGCCGACGAGACCATCGCCTTACACAACGAGTTAACTTACGTCATGAATTGGCCAATGAAGATTTGGTTTTACTGTCTTCAAGCAGCCCGGCAACGGGGCCAGACGCCGCTGGCTGATGTGCGCAAAGTCTTTCAGCGCATCGATCCGAAAATCAGGGAGCGGTTCACCGCGCAAGGGTGGATGTTGGTGCGCAACTTTGGCGACGGTCTCAGTCTCGATTGGCGCGACAGCTTTCGCCTCTATTCCAAATCTGAAGTCGAAAAATATTGTCAGGGTGCGCAGATCGCGTGTGAATGGAAAGCTCAGGATCGTCTGCGGACTCGCCAGGTGCGCTCTGCCGTCGCGCGACATCCCCAGACGGGTGAGCAGGTCTGGTTCAATCACATTGCCTTCTGGCATGTGTCCAGTCTGAGGCCGAAAGTCAGAGAAGCAATGCTCGCATCTCTCGCCGAAGAGGAATTGCCGTACAACACCTACTATGGCGATGGCTCTTCGATTGAAAATTCGGTGATTGAGGAGATTCGCGAAGCTTACGAGGCAGAGAAGGTTGAATTTGAGTGGCGAGATGGGGACTTGTTGATGCTGGACAATATGCTGGTCGCGCATGGCCGCACACCCTTTGTCGGACCGCGCAGAGTGATGGTAGCGATGGGCGATGTCTTTACCCGCGAGCCCGTTTCAGTATGAATCAACTAATCCAGGAAGTCAGCGAGATGATGAAAGTCATTGAAGGTTACAGGTTATCGCCTGAACAGGAACACCTGTGGAGTTTGCTTCAAAGCGATGACGAGGTTAGTTATAGCGCACAGGGCGCGATTGTGATCGAGGGTTTACTTGATCGACAGATCCTGGCGAATGCCATCCGCCAACTCGTCGACCGGCATGAAAGCCTTCGTACCAATTTTCATCGTCCACCAGGAGTAAAGAGTCCACTTCAAATCGTTACTCCCAGCGCTGAGCCCATCTGCGTGTTTCTGGAGATAAGCGAAGCTCATTCGCACATGCTTCTGGACGACGTGGTTGACGATCTCTTTCAGAAAGAGCGTGCCTGGCCCGTGGATTTGAGCCGGGACTCGCCGTTGCGGCTTTTATTAGTTGCTGTCTCTTCGCGTAAGCATCTTCTGATAGTTACCCTGCCGGCCCTTTGCGCCGATGGCGCCACGCTCGAGAATCTGGCAAGGGAGTTGAGTCAATGTTACGGAATTTGTATGCGAGCTGGAGCGGAACTGGAAGATGTCGCGCAATACCCGCAGTTCTCTGAATGGCAAAATGAATTGCTGGAGGGAGACGACTCTCATACTGGTCGGCATTACTGGCTGAACCAGAATTGGGCGGCACTCGCAGCTCTCAGAAACCCTCTTGAGCAAGATCCGGAAAGGCCAACCAAATTTAAAGCGGCTGCTCATAATTTCACGATTGATCATGAGACGACAGCCCGGATTCGAGCTATTGCCGACGAATTGCAGGTAAGCATCGGCACATTTCTCTTGACGTGCTGGCATATCTTCTTATGGCGCCTCACTGGCCAATCGGAGACGATGCTGGGAATTCTGCACCATGGCCGGAGTTTTGCCGATCTCGCTGGACTCCTCGGACTATGTGATAAGTGGCTGCCGGTATCCTGCAAGTTTCACGATAACTCTGTCTTGAGCGATTTGCTCAAGCAGGTGCATCGAACGGTCAATAAGGCCGCCGAATGGCCCGAATACTTTACCTGGGAAGATCACCGCTCGGCGCTAGCTGAAGATGAGCTGTTCATCTCGTACTCTTTCGAATTGCATGAAGAGCCGACGCCACATGAGGTAGAAGGTTTGAAGTTCTTGCTGTCTCGGCAGGCGGTCTGCTTTGACCGTTTCAAGCTCAAGCTTACATGTGTACCGGAAGGAGAGATCCTCCGCGCGGAGTTGGCCTACGATACGCAAATATTTCGGGGCGAAACCATCGAACACATCGCGAGCTACTTCGGAACTTTGGTCGAAAGCGCCGCCGCTCATCCAGAGAGTCCGGCGAGTGAGTTGTCGTGGCTGAGCGTCAGAGACCAGGGACAGATTGAGCTCGACTGGAACATAACCGGCAAACAGTATCCTCGGACCGAGTCTTTGCACTCGCTCTTCGAAGCGCAGGCAGCTCGGACTCCCGCCGCGAGCGCAATCAAATTTGAGAACCAGGAGTTGAACTATGGTGAACTAAATCTCCAGGCCAATAGAGTGGCCAATAATCTCAGACGCCGTCAAATCGGGCCCGGTGCGCTCGTATGTCTTTACATGGAGCGCTCTCTGGAAATGGTGATTGCGATACTTGGCGTCTTGAAAGCCGGAGCCGCTTACGTTCCGATTGATCCGGCGTATCCAACGGATCGAGTTTCCTTCATGCTCGGTGATACAAGGGCGGAGATTATCCTTACGCAGTCACACTTGCGACCTGATCTGCCGCCGTGTTCCGCGCCGATCTGGTGTCTGGATGCAGAACGTGAAGTTCTCATCGGCGAGAGCCAAGAGAATCCCGTAACAGGCGTAAGCGGCGAGAACCTTGCTTATGTGATGTACACGTCCGGCTCAACCGGCAAGCCCAAAGGCGTGATGATCCCGCACCGAGCGATTGTGAATCACATGTTCTGGTTGCAGGATAAGTTTCCGCTGACCGCAGCGGATACGGTGTTGCAGAAGACGCCCTTTAGTTTCGACGCTTCGGTGTGGGAACTATTCGCTGCGTTCCTGGTGGGCGGTAAGCTGGTTGTCGCGCGGCCCGCCGGACATCAGGATAGCGCCTACCTGGTGAAAATCATTCTTAAGGAAGACGTTTCTACGCTTCAAGTCGTACCTTCGCTGCTGCAAGTCCTATTGGAAGAACGGGCGCTGGAAGAATGCAAGTCTTTGAGGAGAGTGTTTTGTGGCGGAGAGGCACTCTCACGAGGACTGCAACAGCGTTTCTCGGAGCGCCTAAAGGGTGAGCTAATCAATCTCTATGGACCGACCGAGGCCGCGATCAATGCCGCATGTTGGACCTGTCGGCCAGAGGATAACGATCATAGAGTGCCGATTGGCCGCCCCGGCGACAACATGAAGATCTACATTTTAGATCGGCAGCTGCGTCACGTGCCGGTGGGAACTCACGGAGATCTTCACATCGGCGGAGCAGGTTTAGCGCACGGCTATTTGAATCGTCCGGACTTAACCGGCGAGAAATTCATTCCTAATCCGTTTGGTGACGAGCCTGGAAGTCGGTTGTACAAAACCGGTGACATAACTCGCTATCACCACAATGGGACCATCGAATTTGTGAATCGCCGCGATCATCAAGTGAAGATTCGAGGTTACCGCATCGAGTTGGGAGAGATTGAAGCCGCGCTTCGTGGATGTCCATCGGTGCGAGAGTGCATCGTGGACGCGCAGGAGACGCAACTGCGAGAGAAACGCCTGGTCGCATATGTAGTTCCTCTGCAACGGCCGTGGCCTTCAGGCGATGATCTCCGCACTTTTCTGGAGCTTCAACTGCCACAGTACATGGTCCCGGTATCTTTCGTCCTGCTGGACGTAATGCCGCTCATGCCCAACGGTAAGTTGGATCGTTCCGCGCTGGAAGCACTGGCAGCGAGTTTGGAATCGGAAAGCAGTTTTGTTGCGCCACGCACGCCGGTAGAAGAAGTGGTGACGGGCCTTTGGCGAGAGGTCCTGGGCGTGAGTCGACTAGGGATACACGATAACTTTTTTGAGCTGGGCGGTCATTCGTTGCTCGCGACCCAATTGATCTCTCACGTCAATGAGGTGTTCGCGGTCGAAGTGCCTCTCCGCACCCTTTTTGAATCGCCCACTGTAGCTGCCCTAAGCTCGCAGATCGAAGAGAGCTGGGGCGACGCAGAAGGGTTAAGAGCGCCGCCCATCCTGCCGCGCACACACGATGACGGGTTACCGCTGTCGTTTGCTCAGCAGCGTTTATGGTTTTTGGATCAACTGGAGCCGGGTGCGGCCTTCTACAACATCCCCGTCGCCCTGCGCTTGACGGGCCGGTTGAATGTAGCTGCGCTCGAGCGGGCATTGAATGAGATCGTGCGCCGTCACGAAGCCTTGCGGACCGCCTTTCCGAGCATCGGCGGCCGGCCGGCACAAATCATTATGCCGGCAATACCGATGCCTTTGCCGCGGTTAGATCTGAGCGCCCTAAGTGAATCTGAGCGCGAGGTGGAAACACATCAAGTGTTGACGGAAGAGGCAGCGATCAAATTTTTGTTATCCGAGGGGCCGTTGCTGCGAGTGAAGTTGATCCGGGAGAGAGAGGAAGAGCACGTATTACTGGTGACGATGCATCACATCGTGAGCGACGGGTGGTCGATAGGGGTGATGGTGCAGGAGTTGGGGGCGTTGTATAGAGGATATGCGGCAGGGGGAGAGAGTGAGCTGGGAGAGCTAGGGGTGCAGTATGGGGACTATGCGGAGTGGCAGCGTGGGTGGCTGCAAGGAGAGGTATTGGAGGGGCAGTTGGCCTACTGGCGGGAGCAGTTGGCGGGGCTGGCAGTGTTGGAGTTGCCGACGGATTATGGGAGGCCGGCGGTACAACGGTATCGCGGGGCGCACCTGTATGAGACGCTGCCGGTGGGAATGGAGAGGTTGAAAGCGCAGAACCAACGGCTGGGAGTGACGCTGTATATGAGTTTGCTGGCGGCTTTGGGAGTGGTGCTGAGCCGCTACAGTGGGCAGACGGATATCGCGGTGGGGACAGCGATCGCGGGGCGGAATCGAGCGGAGACCGAGAAGTTGATCGGGCTGTTCGTCAATACGCTGGTGATGCGGACGGACTTATCCGGAGAGCCGAGTATCGGGGAGGTGCTGAGACGAGTGCGGGAGGTATGTCTGGGGGGTTATGGGCATCAGGACGTGCCGTTTGAGAGGCTGGTGGAAGAGTTGCAGCCGGAGCGAGACCTGAGCCGGTCGCCGCTGTATCAGGTGATGTTCATCCTGCAGAACACGCCTGGGGAGCGACTGGAGTTGCCGGGGCTGCAGGTGAGTATGCTGGGGAGCGAGACGGGGACGGCGAAATTGGACCTGGTGCTGTCGGTGATCGAAGGAGCGGCCGGGCTGCAGACGCACTGGGAATACAACACGGACCTGTTTGCGGAAGAGACGATCAGACGGCTGGCGGGGCACTACGGGCGAGTAGTGGCAGCGATGGTCGAGGATGAAGAGCAATTGGTGAGCGAGGTGAGGTTGCTGAGTGAAGCGGAAGCGGAGCAACTGGCGGGATGGAACGAAGGAGGGCGGGAGTATGCGGGGCGGAGTGTGGTGGAGCTGTTTGAGGAGCAGGTGCGAGAGCGGGGCGAGGCAGTGGCGGTGGCGGAAGCGAGCGGGGCGTGGGTGAGCTATGGGGAGTTGAACCAGCGGGCTAACCAGTTGGCGGAGTATCTGCGGGGGCAGGGGGGGGTGAGGAGCGAGGAGGTGGTGGGGCTGTGCGTGGAGCGGTCGATTGCGATGGTGGTGGGGATGCTGGGGATTCTCAAAGCCGGGGCCGCGTATCTGCCGTTGGAGTGGCAGTATCCGGCGGCGCGGAAGGAGATGATGGTCAGGGAAGCCGGGGTGCGCGTGCTGCTTACGGAGGAGGCGCTACTGGGGGCGGCCCCGACCATGGTGCAGACGGTCTTCTGCCTCGACCGCGATGACTGGCAGCTTAAGACCAACAGCGTCGATAATCCCACCCCAGCCGCCGGCCCCGACAACCTCGCCTATCTCATCTACACCTCCGGCTCCTCCGGGCTCCCTAAAGGCGTTCTCGTCTCTCATCGCAACCTACTCAGTACACTCCAGGCTAGTCGCGAAACGTTCGACCTTTGCCATACCGATGTTATGGCGGCTATTACCCAAATCTCGTTTGACATTCTCCTCTTCGAATTGTTTGTTCCCCTGCTGTCTGGCGCATCTGTTTTGCTGATCCCAACTCTTAGCGTCCTCGACCTGCCACAACTGCTTCTGAATCTTGAGCGAGTGACGATTTGGCATTCAGTGCCCAGTTTGATGCGCCAGTTCGTCAACTTCCTGGAGCAGGGCGGAAAGGCACAGCGCTTGAGAGGATTGCGAAAGATCTTCATCGGCGGCGATGCAGTGGCCGGTGATTTGTTGTCGCGGATGCGGCGCGTCTTTCCTAACGCAGAGATCAACGTACTCTATGGGCCAACAGAGGCGACCATCATTTGTACCAGCTATCGAGTTGAAGCGACGTCGGCCGGAACAAGACAGATTATCGGTACTCCACTGCCTAACGCGCAGATTAGTATTTGCGACGAGCACGGTAACCTGGTGCCAGTCGGAGTCCGCGGAGAAATCTTTATTGGTGGCACGGGCGTTAGTCGAGGTTATCTCAATCGAGAGTTAACCGCAGAGAAGTTCGTACCGATGAACGGGGCTAGGTATTACCGCAGTGGAGACCTGGGGCGTTACCTGAGCAACGGCAATATCGAGTTCCTGGGCCGGGTCGATAACCAAGTCAAGATCAGGGGCTATCGTATTGAGCTCAGCGAGGTGGAAACTGCTCTGAACAGCCATCCATCCTTGCTCGATAGCGTAGTCGTGACGAGAATCACGAACTCAGGAGAACGGCAGTTGGTGGGCTATGTCGTGCGCCGGCCGGAATGTGAGCCTTCGGTAAGTGAGTTACGGAATCATTTGAAAGAGAAGCTACCGGAGTACATGGTGCCGAGTGACATAGTTTTATTAGAGCAATTGCCGCTTACGTCGAATGGCAAAATAGACCGCAAGGCACTGCCGGAACCGGAACGAATCAAGACGGAATCGGCGAAGCATCTTGTTTTACCTCGCAATCGGGTGGAAGAGACGTTGGCGAGCGTCTGGAAAGAAGTGCTCGGATTAAATCAGATTGGCGTTGATGAAAATTTTTTTGAGCTGGGTGGTGATTCGATTCTCAGCATTCAGATAGTCGCGCGCGCCAATCAGCTGGGTCTCAGCCTGACGCCCCGGCTTGTATTCCAGCACCAGACAATCGCTGAGTTGGCAGAGGTCGCTAACAAAGACTTAAGGGTCGAGGCCGAGCAGACGATCGTGAGCGGCTTTGTGCCGCTGACTCCGATTCAGCAACGCTTCTTCGCGCAGGATTTGAACGTTCCGGAGCATTTCAACCAAACGCTTCTACTAAAAGTACGACGCCATCTTGCGCCTGCGTCATTGCGCATGGCAATAAGTCGCTTAACCACACACCATGATGCCCTGCGCCTGCGTTTCGTATCGGACCGCGAGCGCGGGTGGGAGCAATTTCATGCGCCGGCGGACGAAGAAGTGCCGGTGGCTATCGTAGATCTCTCTTTAGTGAGTGAGGAGCGGCGACGGTCGACAATCGAAGCAGCCGCGGGAGCATCGCAGCGCAGCTTGAACTTATACTGCGGACCGTTGCTGCGAGTCGTGTACTTCCATCTTGGCTGCGAGCAACCCGCTCGCCTGTTATTAGTCGTTCATCATCTCGTCATAGATGGCGTTTCATGGCGAATACTACTGCAAGACCTGGAACAGATCATTGGGCAGGTCGAAAGCGGAGTTGACGGTTATTTACCGGCCAAGACTACTTCGTTCAAGCAGTGGGCGATATCGCTGGAGCACGCTGTCCAGGATGTCCGAGATCATGAAGAGTACTGGCAAGGCGAGCAATGGCGGCGGGCGGGACAGTTATCAGCAGGCCACGATCCATCAGTCAACACCGTGGCGACGGAGCAAAGCGTACATGTCAGTCTCAGCGACGAGGAAACGCAGCGGCTATTGCAGGAAGTACCGCATGCCTACAACACGCAAATCAATGACGTGCTGCTCACGGCATTGGCAAAGACGTTATGTCGCTGGTCTGGTTCGTCGTCGATCATTCTGACCATCGAAGGACATGGTCGTGAAGATAGACTCGAGTCAGTTGACACGACCCGCACCATTGGTTGGTTTACCAATATTTATCCGGTTCTTTTGCAGGTGAATCAGGAACTTGGCGCGGGGGAATTGCTCAAGCAGATCAAAGAGCAGCTACGACTGGCGGCTCAATCCGGGTGGTGGTATGACGCGCTGCGTTATTGCGGCCCCGAGCAGCAAATCCGCGATCAGTTGCAGTCGCTGCCTCCATCGGTCGCCAGCTTTAATTACCTGGGTCAGATGGATCAAGTGCTTGGCAACGAAGGGCGGTTCGAGATAGCCGCTGAATCGTGCGGCGCGACGCAAGACGACAGCGAGCGGCGGGCTTATCCGCTTGAGATTGGTGGCGCCGTAATCGGCGGACGATTGCAGATGACCTGGCGTCACAGCACGGCGTTGCACTCTCGGGCAAGTATCGAGGAGATGGCGGCGAGCTTTATGGACGAATTGCGCAGGCTGATCGAGCACTGCACCAATTCGGAAGCGCGCGGCTTCACGCCGTCGGACTTTCCGCTCGCCCACCTTAACCAGGCGGAACTGGATCGTGTAATAGAGGCTGAAAATCAGATGCACCGAGGAGCCCAGGTACGAATTGAAGACATTTACGTCCTCTCACCGATGCAGCAGGGAATGTTATTTCACACACTCTTCGAACCGGAGGGCGGTGCGTATGTGAGTCTGTTGAGTTGGCGCGTGGAAGGTGCGTTCAACGTCGAAGCGTTCGCCGAGGCATGGCAGTGTGTAATCGATAGACACACGATCTTACGCACGGGATTTTTTTGGGAAGAACTCGCGCAGCCGGTGCAAGTCGTATTTCGTGGCATTCAGATCCAGGTACCGCATGACGACTGGAGCAGACTAAGCCAGGGTGAACAAGTTCGGCGGTTGAAGGATTATCACCGTACCGAGCGAGCCCGGGGGTTTAAGTTGCAGGAAGGACTCCTGATGCGCGTGGCAGTTATGCGCGTGGCTGAGAGCGGCTGGCAGGTAGTTTGGACGCACCATCATTTGCTCACCGACGGATGGTCTTTGTCGCTGGTTCTAAAGGAAGTATTCGACGCTTACCTGGCGCGGGTAGGGGGGCGAGAAACAGGTGGGCAGAAGGGGCCAGCGTATCGGGAATATATTGAGTGGTTGGCGGGGCAAGATCTGAAGGCAGCGGAGGGATATTGGCGGAAGCAACTGGCGGGGTTTAGGGGTGGGACGGGACTGGTGGCGAGCGCAGGGAGAAAGACGAT
>DATNNY010000392.1:0-4098 GCA_035601635.1 Pyrinomonadaceae bacterium | reverse complement strand
GACCTCGGCGCCTTCGGGTACACCGTCGCTTTGGCTCGAGAGTCCGACCACGCGGCCGTCCTCGATCAAAAGATTCTTGCCCGTATTAGTTCCCTGCGCGGGATCGACTACGTAACCATTGGCGATTAGTAAGCGCATTGCCGTGTGGTTCTCAATTCTTCCAGAGCGCCGTTAAGGCGCGCAATATTTATAGCCTAGGCCTATCCATATTGTTCTTCTTCTCGGTCAGGAGCGAAAGCTACTTTCGCTCCTGACCGTGAGAGAGTTAGGTTAAGGCTCTCACTTGCTATAAACATCTGGCTCCTAACGGAGCCAGAAATACTCCGCAGTTTTTCAATTTGCCAGGCCGAGCCGTCCCCATCGTCGGGCTAGGGCCTTCTGGTCCTCTATTGAGCGAATAACTTTCCAGTTCGTTCCTTCTTCCCACCGCTCTTCACGGCTGGAGGCCGCTTTGCTCCGTTCTCTTTACTGGCGCCTGCCAGAAGGTAGAGCACAGCCATTCGCACGGCGACGCCGTTGGTAACTTGATCCAGAATTAATGAGCGTCCGCCATCGGCGATCTCTGAAGAGACTTCGATTCCGCGATTCATGGGGCCGGGGTGCATCACGATGGCATCGGGAGCCGCCAGGCTTAGATGCCTTAAATGTAATCCATAGTGAACGGCGTACTCTCGCATCGACGGGAAAAACGCTTCGGTCTGTCGCTCACGTTGTACGCGCAGGATCATTACCACATCGGAGTCGACAATCACGTCTTCGATTCTGCTTTCGACGCGCACGCCTTGTTCGATCAGACCGGCGAATTCGGGTGGCACCAGCGTTCCCGGGCCAGCCACCCTGACTGTCGCACCGAGCTTCGCCAGTAAGTAAATATTCGAACGCGCCACGCGCGAATGCAGGATGTCGCCGATGATCGCAACTTTCAGACCCGCTAATCTTCCCTTGTATTCTCGGATGGTCAGTGCGTCGAGCAGCGCCTGCGTCGGATGCTCGTGCGCACCGTCGCCGGCGTTCACGATTGCAGCATTGCATACCTGAGCCAGGTGTCCCGGCGCTCCCGCGGAAGAGTGACGAATGACTATGCAGTCGGGAGCCATGGCTTCCAGGTTCCGGGCTGTGTCGAGCAGGGTTTCGCCTTTCGAGACACTCGACGTTGAGACGCTGATGTTAACGGCATCGGCCGACAAACGTTTGGCCGCGATTTCAAAGGAGGTGCGCGTGCGAGTCGAAGCCTCGAAAAATAAATTGATGACCGTGCGGCCGCGCAGGGCCGGCACTTTTTTTATTTCACGCTTTGAAACATCCAGGAACGTCTCAGCCGTGTCGAGCAGATAGTTAATCTGATCGGCAGTTAATTCCCGAATGCCGAGCAGATGTTTGAGTTTGAATTGAGTGCTCATTCTATATCTGACAACCTTCAGGAACGTCGATCAAGTGCCTTCGACGCGACGCGTCGCGTCGATGTGATTTTAGCCCGGTGTTTCAACGCCGGGATCAATTGGGTTAGCCGGTCTCGTCGCGTAGCGACGATTGAAATTCTCACTAATTTCAGGCGTCGCTCCGCGACGCGAATGGTTCGTTGGCCTTTCCCGGCCTTTGAAAGGCCGGGCTAAATTCACATCGACGCTATGCGTCGAAAGCACTTGATCAGACATTCCTTCCATTTGGCGATCGTCACCAGTTAGCTCAGCTCACGAGAAACTGAAGTTTGTCGGACACCACTCAATAAAAAAAGCGGCCAACGGGGCCGCTTCACGCTGCAGCTTCGGCTGCCGGTCGCTCTACGATTACGACCCCTTCGTCTTCGTCGAAATCGGTGAGCATGACTTTGATGATTTCGCTCTTCTTCGTCGGTACCAATTTGCCAATGTAATCAGCCTGGATCGGCAACTCGCGATGTTCGTTCCCGCGATCGATCAGCACCGCCAGCTGCACGCGGCGCGGCCGGCCGTAATCAATCAACTGGTCGAGAGCCGCCCTCACCGTGCGGCCCGTGTACAGCACGTCGTCTATCAGAACGATGCATCGGCCCGCAACATCCCCAGGCAGTTCCGTGCCGCTGACAATCGGTTTCGCGCCGACCGTCGAGAGATCGTCGCGATATAAAGTGATGTCGAGAATGCCTACCGGGGGGCGGTTACCTTCGAGGTCTGCGATTTTGTCGGCGATGCGGTTGGCCAGAGGGACGCCGCGACGGCGAATGCCAACCAGAACCAAATCAGTCAAGCCGTGGTTTTCTTCCACGATCTCGGACGCCAGTCGCGCCAGCGCGCGATTGATGCGCGCCTCGTCCATGATCCGAGCTTTTTCAGTGAATTCCACCGCGTCGGATACTAACAAGAACCGTGAGACCGTGACAAGTAAATCAAGACAAAGATCGTGTTCGGGAATGAGATCAACCCGCACCTGCGATACAGAACCCGGAGCGGTAGCGACGGGATGCAGCCATCCAACCAAGTGGGTCGAGCAAAGCGGCGCGTTTGTTTCCAAGCCATCGATCGTTCGCGACTTTCCGTCATCATTCATGTTGAGTGTTTGACCCGGTCGCTACTACTCCTGGAATGAAATCACCAGCGCCTTGGGTACTGAACCCTGAGCGGTAGCGACGGGGTCCAGCCGTCCAACCAAGTGGGTCGAGCAAAGCGCGCGCTCGTTTCCAAGCCATCGATCGTTCGCGACTTTCCGTCATCATCATGTTGAGTATTTGACCCGGTCGTACTACTCCTGGAATGAAATCACCAGTGCCTTGGGTACAGAACCCTGAGCGGTAGCGACGGGGTCCAGCCGTCCAACCAAGTGGGTCGAGCAAAGCGCCGTTTGTTTCCAAGCCATCGATCGTTCGCGACTTTCCGTCATCATTCATGTTGAGTGTTTGACCCGGTCGCTACCGCTCCCGGTTCTGTACAGAACGGTCGGGCCGGCCTCGCCCATCAGCGCTCAGAGAACCCCGTGACAAATAAACGATCGACAGGCTAAACTCCTGATCCGGCTCGTCAATCATCACTTGTCAATCTATCGCTCAATCGTCCGTCCGATTCTGTTCCGGCTACCGCCAGAGTCAGTGCATGAGTTTGCGCTCAGCGCACTCTCCGTGGCTCTTAGCACATCGGCCGCGCGTCGCCTCGCCACGCGGCAACTCCGGCGCGAAACCTTTGGCAAACTGCAGCGATTCGGACTGGAATTTGGCAATCCCATTGGCCTAGCAGCCGGGTTCGACAAGAACGGAACAGCCGCACAGGCACTGGCGGCGCTCGGCTTTGGCTTCATAGAAGTGGGTTCAGTCACCAGCGAGCCGCAACCCGGCAACCCGCGGCCCAGACTGTTTCGTCTGCCCCGCGATCGCGCGCTGATCAACCGCGCCGGGTTTAATAATTACGGCGCTGCGCAACTGGCGGAAAACATTAGCCGGCGCCGGCCTGACTGCGTGCTGGGCGTGAACATTGGCAAGTCTCGCAGCGTGGCGATCGAAGATGCAATTCCGGACTATCTGAAAAGCCTCGAAGCCGTTTACGACATAGCGGATTACATCGCGATCAATGTCAGCTCGCCCAACACACCGAATCTGCGCGAGCTGCAACGGCCAGAGATGCTCGCCGGTTTACTTAAAGGTTTGCAGCAGCGAAACGCTGAACTCGCTTTGCAGCATTCTCACCAGCCCAAGCCTCTATTGTTGAAGATTGCGCCTGACTTATCTGAATCTGAAATTGAATCAATCGTTGGGGTCGCCACCAGTTTCAAAGTTGCGGGCCTGATTGCGACGAATACAACGATCAACCGCGAAGGTTTACAAACATCGCATGCTGAGATCGAAAGCTTCGGCGAAGGGGGGCTGAGCGGAGCCCCTCTGGGTCAACGCTCCAACGAAGTTATCGCGCTGATTCATCGACTAAGCCGCGGCCAGTTACCGATCATCGGTGTGGGTGGAGTTTTCAGCGCCGCGGACGCCTGGGGAAAAATTTGCGCCGGCGCAAGCCTGATCCAGTTGTACACTGGTTTCATTTATGAAGGCCCCAGCGTGGCCCGGCGAATTAATGAAGGGCTCGCCGAGATTGTGAGGCACGAGGGATTTCGGACGCTGGACGAAGCAGTTGGCTGTCG
>DATNNY010000391.1:0-3625 GCA_035601635.1 Pyrinomonadaceae bacterium | reverse complement strand
CGATCATCTGATCGCATTCGCGCACATTCATGGCCATCGGCTTTTCGCAGAGCACGTGCTTCCCGGCTTCAGCTGCGGCGATGGTTTGCTCAGCGTGCAAGTGAACCGGTGTGGCGATGTAAATCGCCTCGACTTCCTCGTCACACAGAAGCTTTTTCCAATCCAGGTACCAACGCCTGGCGCCAAATTGCTTTGCAAACACGGCCGCGCGTTCTGACTGCGCACGGTTTACGGCGATCAACTCGCACGCCGGCGAATCACGGAGAGCGGGCGCCACGCGCTTCTGCGCGATGTCGCCGCAGCCGATTAAACCCCATCCGACCCGCTTCATAGGAATGGTTTCCTGAAGGACTACTCGTACCTTGAATGTCTCTAGTTGCCAACCGCGCACCGGCAAGTTGCGCAATTTAACACATTGCCGATCAAAAGCGTCAGACTTCTGGTGGGTGGGTGGCACTCCAATTCAGTAACGCAACCGCGGGTTGGCGGGGCGACAGTCTCCGTTCCCTCATGCTGGTAATGGGGTAAGTGTGCGGTGCTGACTTGATAAAAAGTCTTACTTGCAGAGCCTGATAGAATAGTGGCGGTTTTAGATTAAGAGACTGCTATACTTTGATTGGCTCTCGAAGGCCGTTGAAGTGGTCAGCTTTTTGTGCTAAAAGCCAGTCGTGAACCAAGCCGATTTTGAGGCGCTACTTGCCGATCAGACCAAAGTCATAGTGGGCGACATTCGGTGGGCTGACGATGAGGATCATTCACCATCTGTTGAGTTTCGGGCAGAAGTGGACTCTGAATCAGGACATCCAATCTTTATCAGAGGTAGCTACAATGCGTTAGCCCAGACGCTAACCTATGCGCTCATTCATCGTGGCAGCGGTCGTATATACGCGCTTGACTTAGGGAAAGATCATCACAATCCAGATTGTCAGAATGTGGGAGAACGCCATAAGCACAGGTGGCGTGATCCGGTAAGAGACAAGGAAGCGTATGTACCGTTTGACCTTGATGCTGCTGTGAATAATCCACTACAAGTTTGGAGGCAATTTTGCGCTGAAGCAAGCATCCACCACCACGGCGAAATGCATCCACCACCTGCGACATTCAGGTTTCCATAATATGAACTTAGCCCCTTGCGACGTAATCACTCAAGGCCTCGGAGAGTTATTTTCATGTGCTCTCGTCAATGGTTATACCCGTGTTCGCACGCCATTTCTCTACCCGGATGGCGACATAATCGATCTCTTTATTACCGAACAAGATGGCGTCTTCACCATCACCGATCTGGGAGAGTCCTTGCGATGGCTTAGAATGCAAAACACTTCGCCAAGACGTTCACCCAAGCAACAAAAACTAATTGAGGATGTAACTCTAAACCACGGTCTTGAACTCTTTCGCGGAATGCTTGTGGCTCGTGCTAGAACACCTAATGAGCTTACTACTGTCCTCCTAAGGACAGCGCAGGGCGCGCTACGCGTGGCCGACATCTGGTTCACGATGCGCACACGTTCAGTGGAATCCGTTACTGACGAAGTAGAACAGCTGCTAACTGAAAGGGTTATTCCATTTCAACGAAGCGAGCAGTTAGTAGGACGATCCGGACGGGTTTGGCGACCCGATTTTCACACAAGACTCCCCAATCGAAGTTCACTCGTCCAGGTACTAAGTACCGGAAGCCGAGCTGCCGCACATTCCGTTGCTGAACACGTTCTTGCGTCATGGTATGACCTAAACAATCTCATAGTTGGCCCTGAAGCTCTCCAGTTCGTCTCATTGTTCGACGACACAATGGATGTTTGGACTCCAGAGGACTTAAACCTTTTGGGAAATCTGTCTGTCATCACAAGATGGTCAAGACCGGACGAGTTTATTGAAGCTATAGCCGCTTGAGCGTTCATGAGCCTCTATTCCGCTTCGTACAAAGAACATATACAATGCCGGGTAAATGGGAAATGATAAAGACTCGTCTTGGGACATGAGCCAAGAACGGGCATTCATCGAGAATTTATTCTGCCAGCGATTCAACTTTTTCATTGTAATCTTTTCCCTCGTTATAGCCGGAGCGGCCAGTGCTAATACCCAAACGAAATTATCTGCAATTCTGACGACCGGATTCCTTCTATGTTTTCTAATTGCCCTTACCATTTATCGCAACTATGTAAAACTAATCTGGATTCTCAAGTCTCTTCATGAGCTGAAAGATCATCCTGTTGGTGCAAGTAGCGAAGGAATAAAAATACTTCGAATACCCAAACTGTTCGGCGTCAATTGGATCATAGGTTGGGTTATTCCGATCCTTTGCTGTCTTATACTGCTAATCGGTGCTTACCTGTCATTGACGGGCATACTCAAAGCAACCTAAGCCCATCGAATTTCGGCAACACCACACACATTGACGCCAGTACCCTCAAGGTCGAACCGCTTGGCGGAAAATCGTTGATGACTGTAAGATTCATCCGCTAAAAACTGGAACAGCTACGTCGGGCCCGTAATGACAGCCATGCGGCTCTTCAGAAAAAGAATTCACCGCGGAGGCACCGAGGGCGCAAAGACTACCCAGAGGCCCGACGGTCATGCAACTTTTCTGCGCCATGTCGGCGCGCTTTGCGTCTCTGCGATAATGTTTGTTTCTCTATTGACGACTTCAGCTCGCGCCCAACAACAGAAACTCCCGCGAGTCTTTCTCATCGACGGGCGAAAATTGGCTGAGACTAAACAGCGTATTCAATCCGGTGACAAGACTTTCGATCCTGCGCTCGCAAAACTCGCAGCTGACGCGCGCCAAGCCCTGCAACAGAAACCACTATCAGTCACAACCAAAGCAGTCACTCCGCCCAGCGGCGACAAGCATGACTATATGAGTCAGGCGCCGTACTTCTGGCCTGACCCCAAGTCGCCCAATGGGCTGCCGTACATTCGCCGTGACGGCGAGCGCAACCCGGAACTAAATAAGATTACCGACCATCAGGCCCTGGACCAGATGGAAGCTGCCGTGCGCACGCTGTCGTTGGCTTTCTTTCTTAAGGGCAACGAAGAGTATGCCGGCAAAGCCGCGCTCTTATTACGCGCGTGGTTTCTGGACCCGGCAACGCGAATGAATCCAAATCTGGAATACGCGCAGTTCATTCCCGGAGTTAACACAGGACGGGGGATCGGGCTAATCGAAACACGCGGGCTCGCTGATGTAGTCGATGCGATCGGTTTGCTGCAAGGCTCAAAATCCTGGACTGCGGCCGACCAGGGCGGGCTCGAAGACTGGTTTGGAAAGTTTCTGCAGTGGATGCAGGAAAGCCGGAATGGCCGCGAAGAGAACGCGGCAAAGAATAATCACGGAACTTACTACGACCTACAGGCGGCGACTTTCGCGCTCTTTCTGACCAGAAACGATTTGGCAAGACAGATCGTCGAGACCGCCAAACAAAAGAGGATCGCCCTCCAGATAGAACCGGACGGGCGTCAGCCTTTGGAGTTAGAGCGCACCAAAGCCTGGAGCTACAGCAACGGAAATCTGGACGGACTGATGTGGCTGGCGCGTCTGGCGGAGAACGTCGATGTGGATTTGTGGAACTATCAAACCAAAGACGGTCGCGGCATTCGCCCCGCGCTCGAGTATCTCTGGCCGTTTGCC
>DATNNY010000390.1:0-17759 GCA_035601635.1 Pyrinomonadaceae bacterium | reverse complement strand
GAACTACGCGATAGCGGCTCTGCAAGATTGTTTCGGGCGCCAGCAATGTCTTGCCGGCGGTGGATTTATTTTCGTCACAAGTGGACATGTTTTTCTCGATCCTATCGAAGAAACGCCACCAACTTGGGGCAGAAAGAACTTAGGTGTTAGCGCAGGCTGGGACTTGCCGGCGCTCTAGTTCATCTCGTTTCGGCGTCAGGTTTTAATCTGATCGAGGTTAGGCGAGAGAAGTCTTGACCAAGCGTCTAATGAAAGTCTTGAGGAATGGCGAAGGTCCCGGGTCTTTAGGTCTGGAGGCGTGAACGGATAAAGCCTTTTGAGAAGTTCACGCCACCAAGTTTCAATTACACCCGCCGCGAAAAAGGAGAAACGCGACCCTGTCGTGATTGAGTTCGCAAGCGTTGTGCCGTCAGCGTCATCTGAAAAATGCTTATCGAGATCGAGCGTTCGCCGAGCACCGCGTTGAGACCTGCCTCATCGTTCGCACCTTCTTGAGCACCATTTTGCTGAACAAACATTGACCGATGGCCGGAGTGTCCTGACTGAGCCTCGACAATTCCCAGGTAGAAGTCTGTGCTGCGTGCAACGCAGCTGATGACAGAGTCTATTTTCAATGTGGCGTTTGGCTGGGGCGAAACCAACCAGGGGCTACTACTTCGCCTTGCGGAGTTGAGCAGAGTTGGCGATTTCGCTCGTTCATGAAGGCCAGCGAGAATGGGTAGTGGGATAAGAGTGTACTTAATCTCCGGGGCATTAGCCCGACCGCATCACGGCATTCAATCCACAAAGTCACACGAAACCTGGTAAGAAGTCCGCCGGAACAGTCAATGATAAAACCCGGCACTATTAGGTGTGGCCGGGTTTAGAGACAAAACCGTTTGGTTTCTGGAGGAATTCCTTTTCAAGACTTATGTGATGACGCTTGATCATGCGGTCCAAAGTTTTACGATCGACTTGCAACAAGCGCGATGCTGCTTGCTTGTTGCCTCGCGTGTGTGCCAGGACGCGCGCGACATGACGGCCCTCAATCTCAGCCAGTGAAGGCCATTCTTCTTGTTCCAGTAGCGCTATCGGAGTGGCTTGAATCCCGGCGTTGGCCGCATCCTGAAAATTGCGGATCCGTTCCGGAAGATCCTGGACCCTGATTAATCCGTCGCACATCGCCGCCGCGCGGACCACCGCGTTCTCGAGTTCGCGAATGTTACCCGGCCAGGAATATTTTTGCAGCAGCGCCAGAGCTTCCGATGAGAATCGCACACTCGGTCCGAGCGAATAAACCCGATCCGCAAACGTCTGCGCCAGGGGCGGAATGTCGTCGCGGCGCTCGCGCAAAGCCGGCAGTGTGATCGAAACCGCATTCAGCCGGTAGTACAAATCCTCGCGGAATCTTCCGGCTTTCACCTCGGCTTCGACGTTGCGATTGCTGGCGGCGATGGCCCGGACATCGACGCGCTGCATCTGGTTCGAACCAACCCGGCGGACTTCTCCCTCTTGCAGAACGCGCAGGAGTTTGACCTGGAATAAAAGGCTGGTCTCTGTGATCTCATCAAGAAAGACCGTGCCCCCGTTTGCTTCTTCCCAAAGTCCACGACGATCGCGATCGGCGCCCGTAAACGATCCTTTCATGTGGCCAAACAGTTCGGACTCGATCAACTCCGCGGGTATGGCGCCGCAATTCACCGCGACAAAAGTCTTTTCGGCCCGGCCGCTGCGACGATGCAGGGTCGAGGCCACCAATTCTTTCCCGGTACCGGATTCACCCGTCAGGAAGACCGGCAAATTTGTCCCGGCCACGCGTCCCACCTGTTTCATCACTTCGATGAAAGCATGACTGCGGCCAACCAGATCTATATCCGACTCACGGACTCCGGCCCGCGTTCCAATCGACACTCGGTGCGGGCGGTGGCTTAGCTGATCACGCAGGGCAGCAGAGAGCGATTGCAATTCTTCAACACCAAAAGGCTTCAGCAGATAGTCGTAAGCTCCAAAGGCCGTTGCATCCAACGCCCCGGCGGCATCGCCATGGCCGGTCATCAAGACCACTTTCGTATCGGGAAGATCTTCTTTGAAGCGGCGCAGGACCGCAAAACCATCCGCGCCGCCCAACATCACGTCGCAGAAGACAATTGGCCATCTCTCCTGCGTCGACATTTCGAAGGCTTCCTCAGCCGAAGCGGCGCGGCTCACCATCCAGCCGTCTTCCTCGAGCACGGTAGAGACAAAGTCTCGCACCGGCTGCTCGTCATCAATCACCAACGCATGTAAGGCTCGGTCCATAGTTTTGTTGGCACAGACTTCAGTCTGTGATTTGATCCCTGACACAGACATTGGTCTTTTCTCCCTCTCCCTTTGGGAGAGGGCCGGGGAGTGGGCCTATCCGCGCCAACACCCTCTCCTAAACCCTCCCAAAGGGAGGGGAAGAAACCAAATCGGATTTCAACGAACTTGAGAGCACCGCTACCTTTCGCAGTGGATCCATGGTCATCGACGACTCAAAGACTTCGGGCGGCATGGGCTTGCCGAACAGATAGCCCTGGGCTTCGTCGCATCTCAACCGGCGAAGAAACGCAAGCTGGTCTTCGGTCTCTACGCCTTCCGCAATCACCTTGAGTCGTAGATTGTGCGCCAGAGTCACGATCGCCATCACCAGGGCCGCGTCATCCGGATCGGTGGCGGCGCCCATTACAAACGAGCGATCCAATTTCACCGTATCGATAGGCAGGTTCTTTAGATAACTGAGCGACGAGTAGCCGGTGCCAAAATCGTCAATGGCTACCTTGACTCCCAGCTTTCTAGCCTGTGACAGAACTCTCACCGCCCCGTCCGTGTTTTCCATAATCGAAGTTTCCGTCAGCTCGAGTTCGAGACACGTGGGATCAAGCCGGGTCTGGCCGAGGATCTCCACCAGCCGCTCAGAAAAATTCTTCTGTTGAAAATGTCTGGCTGAAATGTTCACGGCAATACGCAGTCCGGCAAAGCCGCGGCCCTGCCAGACTTTGGTGCGAGAGCAGGCTTGGCGCAGCACGAACTCGCCGATATCCAGAATCAATCCCGTGTCTTCGGCCAGCCCGATGAATCTGCCCGGCGGTAGCAAACCAAGTTCCGGGTGCTGCCAGCGAACCAGCGCTTCCGACCCGACTAATTCGCCCGACGTGAGACTCACCACCGGTTGGTAGTGACTAACGAACTCTTCATTTTCGATCGCCCGGCGTATGCTGGTTTCGAGTTCCAGGCGCTTAACGGCGAGCGCATTCATATCGGCGGCATAGAACTGATAGTTGTTGCCCCCCTGCTTCTTGGCTCTGTACTGTGCGGCTACCGCGTTCCTTAAGATTGTGCTGCTCTCAGGGCCGTTAAAGGGAAACAGGCTAATCCCGATGCTGGTGCTGACATACACATCTTGAACGCCCAAATGAAAAGGCGCCTTGAAGACATCGCTAATCGAGCGAGCAGTCTCAACCAGGTCAGCAGTTTCAGAAATATTAGTTAATAACAGCGCGAACTCGTCTCCCTCAAAACGCGCCACGGTATCGCCATTGGAGACGCAGCGTTGCAACCGCGCCGCAGCCTCAGTTAACACGACATCGCCGGCCGCATGCCCAAGACTTTCGGTAACCTTCTTGAAGCGGTCAATGGACACCAGCATCACCGCAACCAGATGCTGATTGCGCTGCGCGATAGCCAGCGCCTGGGTACAGCGGTCTTCAAACAGAACTCGATTGGGGAGATCCGTCAGCGCGTCGTAATACGCCAGATGCTCAATCTTGGCAGTGCGTTCTTTAATCAGTTCTTCCAGGTGATTTTCGTAAAGTCGCTTCTGAGTCAGCAATTGGTGATGTGCCAGTGCCCGTTTCACTGCCGTCTCGACATGACGCAGATCCAATGGCTTGGTAATGTAATCGAACGCACCCGCGCGCATCGCTTCGATGGCAAAGTCGATGGTCTGCTGTCCGCTAATCATCACCACGACGGTGTCGGGTGTGCGTTCCAGGATCCGGGGCACCAGATCAAGTCCGCTAATTCCTCCCATGTTGATGTCGCTGATTACCAGATGGAAAGTGATGCTGTCGAGGATGGCCAGCGCCTCTTCCGCAGAACCGACGGCGGTGCAATCGTGGGTCGGGCTCAACAGGTCCTTGAGCAAACCTCGAATTTGCTCATCGTCGTCGATGATCAGAATAGGCTTTCCGCGGTTCTCGTGTGACATAGATAGTCGCGCTAACTTCCTTCGCCTCTCACTTTGGGAGAGGGGTCGGAGAAAATAATTCAGTTACTTACCATTAACTCCGAATCCAGGACCTCGCGCACCTTCCTTACCAGCGCGTTGGGCGTGAAGGGCTTCTGAATAAACTCGATATTCGAGTCCAAAACACCATGGTGCACAATCGCTTCATCGGTGTACCCCGACATAAAGACCACTCTTAAGCCCGGCAGCAACTCGCGCAAACGATCGGCGACCTCTTTGCCGCTGGTCTCTGGCATCACCACATCGGTGAGCAACAGATGAATCGGCTCGGTGCATTCGTGGCCCAGCCGAATTGCCTCTTGGCCGCGCGAGGCGGCCAAAACTCTGTATCCGGCCTGTTCCAGAATTTTCGTGGCCAACCCGCGCACAACGTCTTCGTCTTCGACAAGTAGAATAGTTTCAGTGCCCGCGGGCGGCGCGGGCTCGGCCAGCTTGACCTCGGTCTCTTGCGGTGCGTTTGTCCACTGCGGCAGGTAAACCTTGAAGGTGGACCCATGACCGGGCTCGCTATAGACCCAGATGCTGCCGCCGCTCTGTTTCACAATGCCATAGACAGTCGATAGTCCCAGACCCGTTCCCTTGCCCTTCTCTTTCGTCGTGAAAAATGGATCGAAGATACGGGCCTGGGTCACTTGATCGATGCCGGTGCCGGTATCGCTGACTGCAAGCATTACATAATCGCCCGGTAGCACCCCCATATGCCTGTCGGCGTAATCCTGATCCAACTCGACCGTCGCGGTTTCAATCGTTAGGTTACCGCCCATGGGCATTGCATCTCTGGCATTGACGACCAGGTTTACCAGCACCTGTTCGATCTGACCTGGATCAGCTTTAATTTTCTTCAATGACAGATCCAGTTTGGCCGTAAGCGCAAGGTCTTCGCCAATCAATCGCCGCAGCATCTTGTTCATGTCCGTGACGATGTCGTTGAGGTTGATCAGTATCGGTTGCAAAATCTGTTTGCGGCCGAAAGCCAGCAGTTGCCGGGTAAGATTGGCGGCGCGATCTCCAGCCTTCTTAATCTCTTCGAGATAGCCCCTGAGCGGATGGTTATCGTCGATGCGCTGCAGCGCCAGACCGCTATACCCGTTAATCGCCGTCAGCAAATTGTTAAAGTCGTGGGCCACGCCTCCGGCCAGTTGTCCGATCGCCTCCATCTTCTGTGATTGGCGCAGCTGCTCCTCGAGCTGTTTCCGTTCGGTGACATCACGCGCGATCCCCTGCACGCCGACGGGCATGCCATTCTCATAGACGAGCTTGGTATTGGCCTCGACGGTTACGCGATGTCCGTCCTTGGCGATGATTTCCATTTCATAGGCCGTCACCCGCTCCCCGGCAAGTTTGCGCCTCAGCATTTCGCGCGCATTCGACAGGTACTCCGGCGCTACGGTTTGCGAGAGATTCAGTTTAAGAGCTTCCGGTACGGTATACCCGGTGATCCCCTCCCCGGCTTTGTTCATCGAGGTGTAATTGCCTTCCATGTCGTGGGAGTAAATGATGTCGTGGGCGTTCTCTACCAGATCACGATAACGTTCTTCGCTCTTACTTAGCTCCTGCTCGGCGCGCTTGCGCTCGGTAATGTCGCGGATGTAGCCGGTGAACATTGGCAAGCCTTCCGATTCAATCCGAGTAATCGCCAGTTCAACAGGGAACTCAGAACCGTCTGCCGTTATTGCGCTAAGCTCGAGGCGGTTGCCAAGCACCGGGCCTTGACCGGTTTCATGATAGTGAGCCAGTCCGCGACGATGCCGTTCTCTATATCTCGGCGGAATGATCAAGTCCGCCATTTCCTTTCCGATCGCGTCCGCCCGCATAAAGCCGAAGGTTCTTTCAGCTGCCGGATTCCAATCAACCACCACCCCCGCGTGGTCCATAGTGACGATGCAATCGAGAGCTGATTCCAGAATAGCTCTCTTGCGAGCTTCGCTTTCCCGCAACCCCTCTGCGGCTCGCTTGCGCTCAGTGATGTCTTCGATGCTGCCTTCGCGATAGAGCTCGGCGCCGGTTTCATCTCGAACGGAACGCCGGTTCAGCGATAACCAGATCTTCCCGCCGTCTTTGCGGTAGGCCTCGAATTCAAAACCCGTTAAGGTCCCGCGCTGTTCTTCTAAACGAGCGGCCTCAATGCGGTCCTCAGGGTTGACGTAGAGCTGATGGATTACATCGGTGATCGTCTCGACAACTTCATCCGCCGATTCATATCCCAGAATCCGAGCCAGCGCCGGATTGACCGTAATAAACCGCCCTTCTGGGGTAGCTTGAAAAATTCCTTCGACGGCATTTTCAAAGATCGAGCGATAGTTCTCTTCAGCTTTTTGCACCTGAGCGTAGAGCGAGGCGCTCTGCAGGGCGGCAGCCGCAGTGCCGGCCAGGATAGTCAGCGCCTTCATTTGTCCCAGCGTGAACGGCCGCAGGCGGTTGGTCATGTTTAGATTAATGACGCCGACTAACTTATTTGCGACTTGCATGGGAACAGAGACGGCGGAGCGAATATCAGGTCTGGGCCAGAGCGCTACGAAGCGCTCGTCAGAAACCTCTCCGTTAAGGATCAAAGGCGTGCGCTCGCGGGCGACCCAACTCGAGATACTCTCCTGCAGCGGGACGCGCTCGCCCAGTAGGCGTTGCCGCTTCTCACCGCGCACCGCGGCCACATACAGTTCGTCGCCGTCACTGGTCGGCAAAAGGATGGATACTTCGTCGGCCTCGCTCTGCGTCAATGCTCCATCGGCAAGTTTGCTCAGGACGGTTTGCGGATCCAAGGTAAAGGCGATCGTTTCACTGAGCTCATGAATCGCCACCGCTTCGCGGAGCTGAACATTTTCCAAGCGCAGATGACGCGTATTCATGGCTCGCGTCAGCACCGGCAGCATCGTCTGGAGCCGGAAGGGTTTCAGCACATAATCAAACGCGCCCACCTTCATCGCGTCGACTGCGGTTTGGATCGTGCCCTGGCCGGTCATCATTATGCAGACCACATTGGGATCGATTTTCATCGCTTCCCGGACAAGCGCGATGCCGTCGATGACCGGCATCATCAAATCGGTGAGCAGGATGTCAAAGGACTGGTTGCGCAAAGTCACCAGCGCTTCTTCGCCGGCAGTAAAACCCACGGCTTCATAACCCTGCGCAGATAATGCTTCGACGAGGATCTTCTTGAGCTCGATCTCGTCGTCTACTATCAGGATTTTTCCGACGCTATTGGTTGTCATAGCAATTTCGCCGCGCTTCCAGTTGCGGTTGCCTGAAATGACGCGCGTCCAGTTACGCCCCGTCACTCGCGCGCGTCGACGGTGGATACCTGCCGGCCGCCAAGCTTATCGACACCAAATACGGATCGCGTCATTACCGGGGCCCCTTGCACTATTTTAACAAGGCGCGCTGAATCGCTTTCATTAGTTGATCGTTATCAACCGGCTTTTGGAAAAACGCTTCGGCGCCCGAGGCCAAGGCTCGTTTTTCGTTGGTCTTGGGATCGCTGGCGCTGACTACAATTACCGGTATACAAGCCAGCGAAGCCATGTTCTTCATACGTTCGAGTACGACGAATCCGCCGCCGCCAGGCAGGCCGAGATCGAGCAGGATCAGATCGGGCGCTTCTTTCTTCGCGATACTAAGGGCCATGATGGCATCTGAAGCAAACGCCGTTTCGTACTCGCTCGCTCTCAGTCGTACATTGAGGGCACGGCGCAGGTCTGCGTCGTCTTCAATGATTAAGATTTTATTTCCCTTCACAATTAGTTGTTCCTTTCTCTCAAGTTCAAAACTCGAGTTCATAACTCGCGTTCGGGGTTCAACCGTTGCTTTGCAAGCTAAAGACTGAACCCTGAGCTGGCCTTTTCGTCGCCAGTGCCGTGGGCACCGTGAAAAAGACGGTAGCGCCTTGGCCTTCTTTGCTTTCGACCCAAATCCTGCCGCCATGCAGCTCGATCAAATGCCGGCAAATGTGCAGCCCCAAGCCCAAACCTTTCCGGCTCGATTCCAAAGTGTTTGGTGATTGATAGAGTCGATCAAAAATCTTCGGCAACGAGTCCGCGCTAATCCCGCATCCGGTGTCGGCCACCGCGATGCGCACAAACTCGTCGTTCTCGTCTCGGTAGCCGCTAACGGAAATCGCGCCGCAGGTGGTGAATTTCAGCGCATTGTCCAGCAGATTTGAAAAAACTTGCCCAATGCGATTTGGATCGGCTTGGACCAGCGGCAGCTCCGACGGACAGTTAATCCGAAAAGCGACTCCTTTCTCTACGGCGCGCCGCTCGTATGTTTTGATCATGGGATCGAAAAGATCGCAGAGGGAAGTTGGCTGCGGCTCAATTGTCAGTTTCCCGCTCTCAGCGCGCGTTACCTCTAATAGATCGCCAATCATGTCGCGAAGCTGCAGCGAGTTTCTCAAAGTTATTTCCAGGTATTCCCGCTGTTCGCCGTTAAGCTCTCCCGCCAGTCCGTCCAGCAGAATAGTAGTGAATTGATGGACGGCGGACAGCGGAGATCGCAGTTCGTGCGATACGTGCGAGATGAACTGATCCTTCATCGCGAGTTGCTCGCGGCCAGTTCTATCCAACTCTTCCGCGTTCCGTTGCAAACGCTCAGTGAGCACGGCATTCTCGTAAGCAATGGCGGCCTGGGAGGCGAGGGTAGTGGCCATTCCTTCATCTTCTTCGCTGAAATCGCCGTCGTCTCTTTTTTCCAACAGCACCAACCAGCCGTAAACCTCGTTCGCGGACATTAACGGCACACCCAGAAACGATTGAATGGGCGAGTTGTCCAAAGTGAGTTCTCTCAGGCACAGGTTCGCCTCCGCATGGTTAATTCGCACTACCTTCCTCTCGTTGACGATGCTCTCCAGCACTGAATGATGAGCGGGCGGGCGGTCATCAACTATTGGCTTTGCATCCTTGCGGCCGTTAATGAGGAAGTGCCTGAACCCGTCGCCATTCTCAGAAAGAATTCCCAGCATGGATTTCCGGGCGCCGATGATGTTTTGAGCTGTCGAGCAGAAGCGACTGAGAAGTTGCTTGGCATGATGCTCAGAGCCAAGTTCCATTCCGAGCTCGACCAGCGCCGTAAGTTTCAATCCTGTCGCCTGCAAGGCCATTTCGCGAGCTTCCCCGGCTTCGTTCGCGTTCTCAAGTTGGAGATTTTTTTCTTGCAGTTCCTGTTCGAAGCGCTTGCGCTCAGTTACATCGCGCGCGGCTCCGAATACTCCCTGAAGCTTGCCCGATTGATCGTTGAAGGTAGTCGCGTTATAGCTGACGACGGTTTCGTGGCCGTCCTTTGAACGTGCGGTCAGTTCGTAGTTTGCCACTCGCCCCTCCCGCAAGACCGAACGGATGCCGTCTGCGGCCCGTTCGGGGTGCGTGAAATGCTGCTTGAAGGGGGTGCCGATCAGATCTTCTCGCGAGTGGCCGCTGAGGACTTCCATCTGCTGGTTCACGTCCGTGATGATGCCCAATGGATCGGTAGTCATCAGCGCATCAATGTTCGATTCCATCAACAGCCGCGTATAAAGCTGGGAGCCGCGCAACTGTTCTTCTGCCTGGCGCCGCGCGCGACGGTTTCCCGCCTCCTGAAGCTCGCGGTCGATCGTGGGCCCGAGCCGCGCTAAATTGTCCTTCATTAGGTAATCGTGCGCGCCGGCGCGCATGGCCTCGACTGCCATGGCTTCACCAACTGACCCCGAGATAATTATGAAAGGAATGTCCCTTTTCATTTTCTTCATGACAGCGAGTGCCGCCAGCGCGTTGAAATTGGGCATCGTGTAGTCGCACAGAACCACATCCCACTCGCGCGACTCCAGCGCAAGCGTCATTGCTTTCGCGGTATCCACGCGATCGGAAACGATCTCAGAACCCGAGCGCGTCAGAAATCGGGTAAGCAACGCCACGTCCTGCTGGCAGTCATCTACGTTCAGTACTCTTAAAGTCTTATTCATGCCTTGATGTCCACCCTCGTTCCCAATCGACGATGTTGGTGCACATAAATGACAGCGATCTTGCCCTTCCTGAAGGCCGGCAACGTCAGAGCATCGTCCCCGGCGGTGTCTACGACTAACAAGATCAGTTTGTTGTCCATCTTTGTTTCCCTGGGGCGTGGGAATTCTGGGCGTGGAATTGAGTTGTGGCTTTACTACTCCAGCGGCGCAGACCCGACCTTTGTGTGGGGGAATGCTCCACCCTAATAGAGCAAATCCAATGCCTCTACTCTGGACAGTCCCCAGAGGTGCTGAAAACGCCGCTAAAGCTTGACGCATGGGGTTACTCAATCCCGGCGTAACTATCGCCGAATAAATTTAGAGGTCTCGCCGTTCTTTTCCGCCTCACCAAAAGGGACCTCTGCGACTTTTGGCAGCGGTGTAGGTTCAAGTGATCCCGAGCCTACCTCCTAACGGTCATAGTTCTGATCCAGTCTTTGTTTCACTTGCACAATACTCACTTGCTAAGCTCTGATCCTCTGTCGTTCATAGCAGGCAAAAACATTTTCACTGTCGTACCTTCGTTGAGTCGGCTGTCGAGCGAGATCTTCCCGTTATGCTCTTCGATTATGCGCCGGCAGATAGCCAGCCCCAGTCCGGTACCTTTGCCTGCGGGCTTAGTGGTAAAGAACGGTTCCCATATTCGCTCCAGGTGGGCCAGCGCTATACCATCACCAGAGTCAATAAACTCGATACTTACCCCGCTCACTCCCTCTTCGATCTCCACTGATCTAATCCGAGCGACTAGCCTCCCGCCACAAGGCATAGCGTCGCTGGCGTTGGTCAACAGATTCAGAAAGACCTGCCGTAACTGCTGCCGATCAGCCGCCATCATGGGCACGCTGGCGTCAAACTCTCGAACGACTTCAATCTTCTGATTGCGCAGATGATATTCAATTAGCTTTAATGTGTTATCGATTTCCTGGCGGACATCAAGACTGGAAATTTGCTGATGGCCGCCACGACTAAATTGCAGCAAACCGCCCACCAGCGATCCCATGCGTTCGACTTCGCCGATTACAATTTCAAGTGCCTCTGACTTTTGCTGATCACCATTAAGCTGACTGCTCAACGCTTCGAGTCTAAGCAGGATGGTGGCCAGCGGATTGTTAAGTTCGTGCGCCACGCTGGCTGCAAGCTCGCCCATCGTGGCTAGTTTCGAAGCCTGCCAGAGTTGTTGGGTCATTGCCGTCACCTCCGCCGACTTGTTTTGCAGATCCTCGAGAGCCGACGCCAGCCGGACATTCGTCAATTGCAGGGTTTCTTCCGCCATTTTTACGTCCGTAATGTCTTGCTTAATTCCCACAAAATGAGTAAAAACATCGGCCCGATCTTGAATAGGGGTGATCGTCAAAATCTCATGATTGATCGTTCCGTCTTTACGGCGGTTGATGATGGTATTTCGCCAAATCCTTCCGGAAAGAAGCGTGGCCCACATATCCTCACAGAAAGACCTGTCTTGCTCTGCGGATCTGGCGATGCCCGGGACCGTGCTTACAGGGTCAAAAGGATAATCGCCGGTTTCGGTAAATGCTGGATTAGCCCAGAGAATTTCTCTCTCCCGGTTTACGATGACTATGGCATTCGCCGCCACCTGCAACGCCGCGCTCTGCAGCCGCACGCTTTCCTCAGCGGCCCGGCGCGCGCGGCGGTTGTCGGCTTCATTGAGCTCCCGTTCAATCACGGGAACAAGACGAGCCAAATTGGTTTTGATCAGGTAGTCATGCGCACCCGCTCGCATCGCTTCGACCGCCAGAGCTTCGCCGATTGTCCCGGAGATAACGATGAAAGGAATATCGATTTTCATTTCTTTCACGAGATTCAATGCTGCCAGGGCACTAAATCCGGGCATTGAGTAATCGCAGAGAATCACATCCCATTGATGCTTGGGCAGCACCGCCGCCATCGCTGAGGCCGTTTCGACCCGGATCGAGGCGACGTCGTAATCTGCTCCTGACAAGTGGCGCTTCACGAGTGCGAAGTCACGCTCTGAATCTTCAACATGTAAAACTTTCAGGCGGCTCATCATTCACCATTGGGAGCAGGTTCATTCAGCAGCAGCCAGTACAGACCCAACTGCTTGGTGGCTTCCGCAAACTCCTCAGACTCCACTGGCTTGCGCACGTAGCTGTTGGCGCCCAGGTCATAGCTCTTGAACATGTCTTCTTCTTCACTCGAAGAAGTGAAGATCACGACCGGAAGCCGTCTGGTGCTCTCGTTCTCTCGTATTTTTCGCAGGACCTCGAGTCCATCCACCTTGGGCAATTTCAAGTCGAGCAGGACCAGTTGCGGCATCACGGGCGGGTCCGCAGCATGAGCTCCAGTCCCGAATAGATAGTCCAGCGCTTCGACACCGTCGCGCGCCACTATCAGGTCGTTAATGATGTTGCTCTTTTTCAAGGCACGGAGCGTTAGCGCTTCGTCCCTTGGATTGTCTTCAACCAGTAGGATCACTTTGTGGTTCATCTCCTGTCTCCTTGGAATTCGGGAGTGTGAAATAGAACGTCGCGCCCTTGTTCACGGCCCCTTCGGCCCAGACGCGCCCTCCATGCCGATAGACGATTCGCTGCACGGTGGCCAGACCGATACCCGTACCCTCGAATTCGCCTGCGGTGTGGAGACGCTGAAATGCGCCGAATAATTTGCCGACATAGGCCATGTCGAAGCCCGCGCCGTTATCACGGATGAAATAAGTGCTCTCGCCGTTCTTTTGCTCCCGACCAAGAGTGATTTGTCCTTCTGTTCGCTTCGCAGTAAATTTCCAGGCGTTTCCCAACAGATTGTTGAGCACGATTCTCAAGAGCCTTTTGTCCCCGCGCGTCGTGAGATCTTCTTTGAGATTGAGAATCACCTTCCGCTTTGGCTCCCGTTTTTTGAGTTCAGCAGCGATCGCCCGCGCCAGGTCGCTCAAGTTAACGACTTCGCGGCGCATCTCGCTGCGCGTCACGCGGGCCAGCTCCAACACGTCGTCGATCAATTGCGCCATCTCCTGGCTCGCGCTGCGCACCTCCCGAAGGTAGCTCTTACCTGCGTCGTCAAGTTTGTCGGTGTAGTCTTCCAGCAGTGCCTGGCTGAAACCGTCGATGTGACGCAACGGCGCGCGCAGGTCGTGCGAGACTGAATAGGAAAAGGCCTCGAGCTCTTTGTTGACGGCTTGAAGTTGCGCGGTGCGCTCTGCGACCCGCTGTTCAAGCTCTTCATTGAGGCGTCGAATTTCGCGTTCTGCCTGCTTGCGCTCCGTGATGTCGTTGGCGACCACCAGAACGGCTTTTGGCCTGCCCTTCTCGTCGCGATGCATCACCCATTGAGTCGCAATCACCAAGCGATCACCGTTCTTTGTAGTATGAATTACTTCGCCTTCCCAGTGGCCATGTGCCAAAAGCCTGGCCTTGATCTCTTCCAAGGGCCGGGGGAATTCTGTCTTGAGAAGCTTCTCACTGATCTTCTCCAGAGCTTCTTCGGCTTTCCAGCCATACATTTTCTCAACGCCGGTATTCCAGAAGAGGATCCGGCCATTCAGGTCGCGGATCATCACAGGCGCAAGATCAAGAATTCGCCCTTGTTCATTCAAGGCTTCCTCAGAACGCTTGCGCTCGCTGACGTCGCGCAGGATTACCGTGTACAGTTTTTGACCGTCCGATTCGATCTGCGAGATCGAAGCTTCGATGGGAAACTCTTCACCGTCGGCGCGTAAACCATAGAGGGCCCCCAGTGTTCCCATCGAGCGTCTGGTCACGTGCGTGTTGCCAAAATCCTTGACATGATGGTTGTGACCGGCGCGGAAACGTTCAGGAATGAAGCGATCCAATGGTTGTCCAATGGCATCCTCAGCCGGGAAAAGGAACATCCTCTCGGCCGCGCCATTGAAGAGTATGATGCGTTGCTTGTCGTCGATGGTGATAATTGCATCCATCGCGGAACCGATGACCCCGGCAAGTTGTTGCTGGCTGCGGCGCAGATCCTCCTGGGAAGCTTTGCGCTCAGTAATGTCCATCACGGCGCCATGAAAACTCACCCCGTTGCCGGCTGCGTCGCAATCGACCCGTCCCCTCGCTTGCAACCAGCTGAACTGTCCGTCTTTTTGTCGAACCCGGTACTCGATGTCGTATTGGCCGCAGGATTGGATGGCGTGTTCAAGCGCCTCTGCGACGTTCGGTCGGTCTTCGTCAATAATGGCCCGGAGATATGCTTCCGCGGGCAGGCCTTGTGCGGCCGCTTCCGTTTCTATTGAGAACATGCGGGCAGTGAATTCGTCCGCGGCCAGACAGTCGTGGACGATGTCCCATGTCCATGTCCCGATAGAACCTGCTGAGAGCGTCGAATTCAGCCGCGTTTGTGTATCACGCAGCGATTCCTCCATCAGCTTCAACTCTTCTACATCGGTGTTGGTGCCGAACCACTGCACTAAACGACCCTGCGAATCCTTCATCGGCTGGACGCGAGTCAGAAACATGCGGAACTTCCCGTCGGCCCCACGCAACGGGAACTCCATTTCAAACGGTTGCCCGTTGGCAATCGCTTCTCGCCATCCCTCGAGGACCTTCGGAAGCACGTCGGGGTCATGCACGCTCTGCCAACCCCAGCCCTCCATTTGCGCCGGGGTCTTGCCCGTGTAATCGTGCCAGCGCTGGTTGTACCAAAAGACGAACCCGTCAGCGTGGGCCATCCAGGCGAGTTGCGGGATCGAGTTGGCCATCGTCCGAAACTGATCTTCGCTCTCGCGCAGCGTTTCTTGGGCCCGCTTGCGTTCGGTGATGTCTACAATTGTGCCCAGGACCATTAGGCCTTGTTCTGTCTCGATTGGATTCAATCCAATCTCCACGGGAAACTCGCTGCCGTCTTTGCGCAAGCCGTAGAGGTCGCGCCCTGACCCCATCGACCGCGTGGAGGGTTCGGCCATAAAGCCGTCGCGGTAACCAAGATGGTGCCCGCGGAAACGCTCGGGCACGAGCATTTCGATCGGTTGTCCGAGCAATTCCTCGCGACTGTAACCGAAAGACTTTTCGATCTGCAGGTTGACCAGAGCCATCTTGCCTTCGCGACCCACCATAACCATGCCATTGGGCGCGCCTTCGATCACCTGGCGGAATCGCTCCTCAGCTCGCTTCCGTTCAGTGATGTCGATGATGCTGGCCAAAACGAAAGCGCCTTCGTCCGAATTGATCGGATTGAGGCCGATCTCGATCGGCATTTCGCTGCCGTCCTTGCGCAGACCAAAGAGGTCACGGCCCATGCCCATCGACCGGGTAGATGGAGTACGGAAAAAATCCCTGCGATGATCCGGATGTCCGGCGCGATAGCGTTCGGGCACCAGCAGCTCCAGACCTTGTCCCAACAATTCGGCCCGCCCATATCCAAACAGCTTTTCGGTTTGCGTATTCACGAGAGTGATGCGCCCATCTGCGTCGACCATCATCATCGCGCTGGGCGACGCTTCGACCACCAGACGAAAGCGTTCTTCGGCGCGCCTGCGTTCGGTGATGTCGATAATGCTGGCCAGCACGAAGGCGCCTTCGTCAGTTTTGATCGGGTTAAGTCCGATCTCGATTGGAATTTCGCTGCCGTCCTTGTGCCTGCCAAACAGGTTACGACCCGCGCCCATCGCGCGAGCAGAAGGAGTTTGAAAAAAACTTGTGCGATGACCGGGATGCGCGCCTCGGTAGCGTTCGGGCACCAGCATTTCCACCGGCTGGTCCAAGAGTTCTGACCTCGCGTAGCCGAAGAGATGTTCCGTCTGCGTGTTAACCAAAGTGATGCGGCCTTCGCCGTTAACCATGATCATCGCGCTGGGCGAAGCTTCGACCACCAGACGAAAGCGCTCCTCAGCCCGCTTGCGCTCAGTGATGTCGATAATACTGGCCAGCACAAACGCGCCTTTGTCAGTCTTGATTGGATTGAGCCCGATCTCGATTGGCACTTCAGTGCCATCCTTGCGCCGCCCAAAGAGGTCGCGGCCGGCGCCCATCACGCGAGTCGAGGGAGAGTGGAAGAAGTTCACGCGATGTCCTGAGTGAACATTGCGATAGCGCTCCGGCACCAACATCTCCACGGGCTGATCCAACAGTTCCGACCGATCGTAACCAAAGAGTTGTTCCAGTTGGGCGTTTACCAAAGTCATGCGGCCGCGCTCATCCACCATCAGCATGGCGCTGGGAGCGGCCTCGAGTCGTGCCGTCCTTTCCGAAATGTCCCGCTCCAGCTCCCGCTGTGTGTCACGCACCTTGACCAGCATCACGTTAAATGCGTTGGCCAGCTCGCCTAGTTCATCATTCCGTCGAACTGCCACAACGGAGGAATAATCGCCGCCACCGATTGCCGATGCAGTTTTCGTGAGCGACCGCAGCGGCCGTGTAATACTGCGAGTGAGTACAAATGCGCCCGTCACGCCGCCGGCCAGCAGTACGACGCCGATCATCAAAATCCGCCAAAGGAATCTATGGGCCTGGACCAGGAATGTTCGTTCGGGAAATTCGACTAGAAGAAACCACGGCGTACCAAGGACGGGCCGTCCCATAGCCATAACGGGATTTCCATCTCGGCTGTAATGCGTGACTTCGAGAGTCTGCCCTAAATCAACCGGCGGCCTGCGCACGACCTTCTCGAGGTCCGTAAACAGATCGCCCTTACTATTGCCGTAGTACAAGGCCGCTTCGCTACCGAGCAAATCAGACAGTTGTTTGCGGGCGTTGGGAGTTGGCGAGACAAGTCGCCACCTGACAAGATAGCCCATGACTTTTCCCTGATCGTCTTTCGCGGCGACGACCACCGTGTACATAAGCACGTTCTTGACGATGCGCAGGGGACCAACCGCTTTGAATGGATCGACGCCGCTTTGTTTGAACTCTTCCGTCAAATCCGCGGGCTCCGGTGAGGAATTATCCGGAACGGCAAGGACGACCGAGCCCGTTGTGTTCCAAAGTTCAACTTGTGAACTGCCGGGATCTTGAACCGGCGCAAACTGTTGCAGTATCGAAACGGCTGCGGGGCGCGTACTCGGCGAAGGGGCCCTAAGAAAGGTGCGCACTGCCGGATCGTTTGCCACAGTGAAGGTGCGGTTGAGAACAATGGGAAGCGACTGCTGTGTCTGATTTGCTAACTGTCGGGTCAAACTGCGCAATCGCTCGCTACCGACTTCGAGCGCGGACTCTTTTACTCCGCTATATGAGGTCCAGATAGAGACGGTGATGATGCCGAGCAGCAGGGTCCCTATTAACAACGGCAGACGATGTTTGAGCGGTAAGTTAGCTAGAGAGAAGCGGGGGCGCCGCCTGAGCGAAGCGTGTAGCACATCGGTTTGTGGCGAGCCGCGTGTATTCATTATTGATTGGCCCGATCAAGGAGGCGGAATGCGAAAACGACCGGCAAGATTCCTGGCTGTTATTTTTCCTCAATTGATTGATAGACGAAGGACGCCGCGCTCGCCCCCGAAACGGCGTCCTCCCTCGTACGCGTCTCGGCCGAAGATCGGTCGCCGCGTCATCCTGAGCTTTTCTTTTCCTTCGACCGATGCCGGTTTTCGTTCAGCTTCCTTTCGGCCACACGCAT
>DATNNY010000389.1:0-3001 GCA_035601635.1 Pyrinomonadaceae bacterium | reverse complement strand
AGGCTTCCAACTCGGCCATCGATTTGATGTGCGCTTTGGCGGCGAACTCTGCCGATGGCGGGAAGACGCGCTCTTCGTGCTGAAGGGATTCGATGTTGGTGGTGGCAGACGACATGCTCTTAATGACAGAACTCCTAAGCTTTTTGATTGATGACGAGGCTGCGTATAATATAACAAGAGTTGCTATGCAGCGAATTGCACTGGAGGTGTGATAGTGGGACTGGCAGCCGAATTGAGGAAAGAGGGTATGAAAGAAGTTCAGATGGAGGCAAGGTGTTCAAAGTGTGGGAGGACATTTATGGTCCTGATGGATGACGATCAGTCGGGCTTTGGAGAACTTCACCACATTTGTCCAGAATGCACCGAAAAGGCCGAGGGCCAAATCGAACTTTTACCACACTGGGTAAGGCTTGGTATTGTTGGCTCATTCGAAGAATATAAGGACAATGTAACGCAGTAGGAGGGTGCTATGCGTAACGAGTTCACTGCCATATTCCAGCAAAATGAGGACTGGTTCATCGCCTATTGTCCTGAGATACCGGGAGCAAATGGGCAGGGCCTGACTAGAGAAGAAGCGCGGCAAAATCTTGCCGATGCGATCGCTTTGATTCTTGAAGACCGACGCGAAGACTCGCTAAAGGGCCTTCCTTCCGACGTAGATAAAGAAATCGTAGTCGTGGCTGCATGAAACGCGAGTCTCTGCTACGGCACTTGCGTCAGCACGGTTGTTATCTGAGACGTGAGGGCCGCTCGCACTCATTATGGTGCAATCCTCGAACGGGCGCTGTCGAAGCTGTCCCGCGTCACACCGAAATAACCAAACCTGCTCGCCAAGAAAATCTGCCGCTCGCTTTCAGTTCCTGAGATCGGCCGGTGACTCCATGGACAGCTCCTTAACGATCTCGGCCATCACCACTCTTCCTCTTTCAACTTCATCCGGCCCGAGCGAAATCGCGCCTACTACCGCATGTCCGCCCCCGCCATAACGCTCGCAAATCGTCGCGATGTTATGCGTGCGCGGGCGCGGCGACCAGGGGTTCGAGCCGACGGAAATCTTTGTTCGTTGTGGCCCGCGAGTGAGCGCGACAGTGTAGGTCGCCTCGGGAAATAAGTAGTAAGGAATGAATTTGTTAAAGCCTTCATAGCCTTCGTCGACCAGATCGAATTGAATGACACCGTCCTCGCAGACTGCTTTACGCCGAATCGCCTCCCAGGTTTCCAGATGCAAACGCAGAATCGGTTGAAAACGTCGCTGCACTTCGGCGCTGCCGGCTATTTCATTCAGAGACGACCGGGTCAAATCGCGGATAATCTGCTCGATGAAGCTTTCGTCTGGATCGGCTTCAATTACCTGCATTAACTGGAGCGCAGGCTCTTTCAATTCGACGCACTGGGCGGGGGATTCATACAGCGCGCCGTCGATGATATGCGCCCAGTGGATGAGATCCTTTAGCGGCTCGGCATCAAAGCCGAATTTGGTGCGTGCCACTTCGGCGATGAATTCCGTGCAGGACTTGCGCGTCGCATCGAGAAACTTCTGGTCTGAATTCTCAGCGTGAAAGTGCGCTTCATCTTCGGGCGTGAGAAAAGCCGACTGGTGATGATCGAACCACCAGGTTAGCTTTTCTGATGGGGAGTACTTGAAATCAACAATGGCGTTCTCATCGCCGTCGAACATGTTTTCGTCAAATAGATTGCCGGGCCGGTGCAGCAATCCGGCGTAGTCAATTTGTGCGTCCGCATGGATTCGTTCGCGGTAGAAACGGCTGAACGTCGCGGCCGAAGCGACGCCGTCAAAACAATGACCGTGGTATAGGACGCGCAGTTTCATCTGATCAAAAGCTCGCCATCTTAGCAATAGTTGGTTGAGATCGGAAGTCGCCCGGCGATTCGTCGTTGTGATTCGTTGGGGTCCTCGCGTCCCGTGAGGTCAGTACCGGGAGCGGTAGCGACCGGGTGGGCTAACTCTATAGGGTGCGCTATGAATGAACTGCCAGCTCTTGATAAGGAGCGAGGTCGGCTACCCGGTCGCTACCGCTTCCGGTACTGACCGAACTACTGCGATCAAACATGGGCAGGCGACGAGGCGACTTTTTCGCTCAGTTGCGACGCGTTCGCGCGCCGCCAACGGATCACGAACGCAATCAAAGCACCGACGCCAACCACAATGCCGATCATTTGTGATGTTGAGAGCCCGGTCAAAGTGGTGAGGCCGAAAATGTCGCCACGGGGATCGTCGCGCACGAACTCGATCAGAAACCGCACCGTTGCATAAATCATCGCGTAAGCCAGAATCACCTGGCCGCTGAATTTCTTTCGCTGGTGCAGCCAAAGGAGAAGGAAAAAAACAATCAGCATGGCGAAGGATTCGTAAAGCTGAGTCGGATGCAGTTTGACCCCCAGGGGGACTCCGGTTACTTCGTGGCCCAGCTCGGTAAAGCGCACGCCCCAGGGCAGGTTTGTCGGCTTGCCCCAGCAACATCCTGCCGAGAAACAACCCTGGCGGCCGAGCACGTTACCCAACGCGATTCCCGGCGCGCAGGCGTCGGCGGTTTTCCACCACGGCAATTTCCAACGACGCATCAGGAAATAACCGGTAATGATCGCTCCCAGCAGACCGCCGTAAAAAACTCCACCTGAGCGCAGAAAATCCAGCGAGAAGAGTTGCAGCGGATGTTCGCGATATTCAGGCTCCGTAAAGAACATCAACAGCTTCGAGCCCACCAGCGACGATAGCAGCAGCCACAAACAGAGGTCGTAGATCTTTTCGCGCGGCAATCCGTCGCGCCCGGCCAGCTTTACGGTCACAAAGATCGCGCCGAGAAAAGCGAGCGCCAGAAACACACCGTACGTGTTGATTGGAAAATTGAAGATGCGAAAAAGAATTGGGTACATGAGCAGTAGGCAGTAAGCAGAAACGAGCAGTCAGGAGCCCGGAGCCATTCGCTGATTAGTTAGTGAATCCTCTTTTGCCTTTCGGTTCGCGAAAATCAAATCATAA
>DATNNY010000388.1:0-4108 GCA_035601635.1 Pyrinomonadaceae bacterium | reverse complement strand
CCATTTTAACCCTTTCTTCGACACACGTTATTTCTAAACAATGAGTTTTTAAGCACCAGTGGCCACGTTTGCATCCTATTTGGTGAATTGGAAAGAGTTGAGTATTTTTATACAACGGCTGACTGCAAGACTTCGTTTGTGAGGGAGTGGAGACATCCCCGGATCAGCGGTTTTTGTTGGACAGCTGAGTGTTTATGACGAGCGCCGGAAATGCCTGGCGCTCGTTTGATTTTCTGGACCACCCAAGTCAGCCACACTCTAAGCCTATGTTAGAATTTCAAAATGTTCCTTAGCTCAATCCAGGCACGTGACTTTAGAAACCTGGAAGGCGATATTCACTGGGGAAAAGGCATCAATGTCATTCACGGGAACAACGGCCAGGGAAAAACTAACTGGTTGGAAGCTATCCATCTCCTCGCACACGCAAAGTCATTTCGCACCCGGCACCTTCACGACGCAATAGCGTTTGGTAAATCGGCCGCGTCAATTCAGGGACGTGTCTCGCAGGGCGATGTGATCGAACGAGACCTGCGAGTTGACATCAAAGCAAACACCAGGCAGACCTTTGTTAATCACAAGCGCGAGTCGCTGGCGCGCTATGCGGCGCAGTTGCACGCCGTCTGGTTCACCGCTGATGAATTGGAAGTAGTGCGCGGCGGTCCTGAAGCGCGCCGCAGCTTTATCGATCGCGGCGCCATCTCACTGCATCCGACCTACGCTCAGACGCTGGGAAGTTATAACAAAGTAATCAAGCAAAAGAAGCGTCTGCTGCAGCAGGCTGCCGACGGTCGTTTTAAGTTTGAAGAAGTGATCGAGTTGCTCGAACCCTGGAACGAACAACTGGTTACTTTGAGCGCACAGATTCACAGATCGCGCACAGAGTATGTGGAACTCTTGAACGACGCACTCGAGCACAGTTTGTTTGGGGACACACTTTCCATTCGCTACGTTTCCTCGCTTGAGGGCAAAGGTGATCTTAACAATTACGAGGATCTAATCGCTCAACGTTTGCAGATTCGAAAGCAGGCGGAAGTGTTTGCCGGAGCCTGTTTGATTGGGACCCATCGAGATGACTTGAGCGTCCTTTTCGGCGGCCGGAATCTGCGTAGTTTTGGCAGCTCGGGGCAGCAGCGTAGTGCATTGATAACGCTTGATTTAGCGGCGATTTCAGTGTATCATTCAGAGCATCAGGATTATCCAATTTTCCTCATTGATGACATGGACGCAGAACTCGACGGAATCCGCATTGAACGGCTGCTTGAATACCTGGACGGACGCACTCAAACGTTCGTTACGACTTCAAAGAAAAACCACTTCGAGCGGTTCAATCAGCGGGCTCATTTCTATGAGGTCAATGCCGGCGCCGCCAGGGAAGAAACAGTCCTGAATGCGGCCATTGTGAGGGCGGGAAATGTCATCTGAGAAAAGTGAAAACGGAAACGAAGGTAAAGACGAATTGGCAACGCCATCATCAAAATTGAAGAATAAAAAGGATACGTACGATTCATCGTCGATCGCGGTACTTGAGGGTCGCGACGCAGTGCGCAAGCGACCAGCAATGTACATCGGATCCACAGGCGAGCTGGGTCTGCACCACCTGGTTTATGAAGTGGTCGACAACTCTATCGACGAGGCCCTGGCCGGATATTGCGACACCGTGGAAGTAAACATTCACATGGATAACTCCATCACGGTAATCGACAACGGGCGCGGCATTCCGGTGGACATGATGAAGAAAGAAAAGCGCTCCGCCGCCGAAGTCGTCATGACCAAATTGCATGCCGGCGGGAAGTTCGACTCGAATGCTTATAAAGTTTCCGGTGGGTTGCATGGTGTCGGCGTTTCCTGCGTGAACTTTCTGTCCGAGACTCTGCATCTGGAAATCTGGCGTGACGGGCTTACCTACGAACAGGAGTACGCCCGCGGCATTCCGCTGGTCGCGCTCAAGCAGACCGGCAAGACGCGCAAGCGCGGCACAAAGATCACCTTCAAACCGGATCCCCAGATCTTCGATACGATTGAGTTTGTCTTCGACAAGCTCTCTGAGCGCCTGCGCGAGAAAGCCTTTCTGAATAAAGGGATCCGCATCACTATCAAGGACGAGCGGGAAGAGCCGGAAAAGTCACACGAGTTTTACTATCGCGGCGGTATCGCTGAGTTCGTTAAGCACCTCAACAAGAATAAAAGCGTGCTACACGACAAGCCGATTTATTTTGAGAGAGTCAGCGACGTGCTGGCGATCGAAGTGGCCATTCAATATAACGACGGCTATGACGAAAAAGTCTATTCGTTCGCAAACAACATCAACACGGTCGACGGCGGTACACACCTTTCCGGATTTCGTTCGGCATTCACGCGCACGATCAATGCCTATGCGCAATCATCGGGGCTGGCAAAGAACTTCAAAACCTCTCTGACCGGTGACGACGTGCGCGAAGGCCTGGTAGCCGTGATCTCGGTCAAGCTGCCGCAGCCGCAGTTCGAAGGACAAACCAAGGGCAAGCTCAACTCTGATGTGAAAGGAGCGGTCGAGTCGTTTCTGAATGAGCGCCTGACAGAGTATCTGGAGCAGAATCCGACCGTGGCCCGGCGCATAGTAGGCAAATCGCTGGACGCCGCCCGCGCGCGCGATGCCGCCCGCAAGGCCCGCGAGATTGTGCGCAAAGGCGCCATGGGTTCGACGATGTTGCCCGGCAAACTCGCTGATTGCCAGGAGCGCGATCCGGCCCTGTCCGAGATCTATATCGTTGAGGGCGACTCAGCCGGCGGCTCGGCCAAGCAGGGTCGTGATCGTAAGAACCAGGCCATCCTTCCTCTTAAAGGAAAAATCCTGAACGTCGAGAAAGCGCGTTTCGACAAGATGCTGGGCCACAGTGAGATCAAATCGCTGATCACCGCCCTTGGCACGGGAATAGGTAAGGAAGATTTCGATGCGAGCAAGCTGCGTTACCACAAAATCATTCTGATGACTGACGCTGACGTTGACGGTTCGCACATCCGAACACTCCTGCTGACTTTCTTCTATCGACAAATGGCGGAGCTGGTCGAGAAGGGTTACGTCTACATCGCCCAACCGCCGCTGTTTAAGGTGAAGCGCGGCAAGAAGGAAGAGTACATCAAAGACGAGGGCTTGATGACTCGCTACCTGATGCGCATGGCGACCGCGGACATGACCGTAAAGTCCGTCGGCGCCAACCATGATATCGAAGGTAAAGCCCTGGCCCAGTCGCTGGAGAAGCTCGTGGACCTGAAGCGCTACTGCGAAAAAACAATTCGCCGGCTGGCCGGAGATGCGCGCTTGCTCGACATACTGCTGGAGGCTTTCGCCGGCAAGAAAGGCGTCTGGCGTAAAGAAGGGGCCACCTTGCGCAGCATCTTTCAGGATGGCGACCTGATGGCCAAAGTAGAAAAGGCCCTGGATAAGGCAGGCTTCAAGACTGATCTATCGACCGATGAAGAGCACGGTTTGTGGGAGGTTGAAGTTACCACGACCTCCGGAGTGAATGTTTCGATCGACTGGAACTTTGCCAGCTATGTTGAGTTTCAAAGAGCAGTGGAACTCTACATGACTCTGGAAGACGAGTTGGCGCCACCCTTTGTCACCGGAACGAATGGCACCAGCGAAGAGATTCCGAGCCGCGAGGCGTTGCTCGAGAAAGTATTGGCCGCGGCCAAGAAGGATTTATCGATTCAGCGTTACAAAGGTCTGGGTGAAATGAATCCTGAACAGCTTTGGGAAACGACCATGAACCCCGATAAGCGCACCTTGCTGCAGGTCAGGATCGATGACGCCGTCGAAACTGATGGTATTTTTTCGATCTTGATGGGAGACGCCGTCGAACCACGCCGCAAATTCATCGAAGACAACGCCCTGGATGTAAGGAACCTGGATATCTAGTATTAGTGGCACAGACTTTAGTCTGTGATTCTCAACGGTAAGATTCACAGTCTGAAGTCTGTGTCACTACCTTTCTTCCTGGTATCTCTCAGCGCGAAAGCGCCACAGCTTGAGCTCATCTCCAACTGAAATTCCTGCCTTGCGCGAAGCAATCTCCACCTGCTGCGCAGCGGTCTCGATCCCTTTAAGATTAGGCAGCAACAAACCTCG
>DATNNY010000387.1:0-9911 GCA_035601635.1 Pyrinomonadaceae bacterium | reverse complement strand
TGTGGTCAAAGCCTAAAGTAAGTCAATAGCTGTCCTAATATTCGCTGTCTCTCCGGGAGAGGATCAGCGGGAGGCTCCCGACGCGTCGGGATAGCGACCGGGTGATCTTGTGATGTTCCTTATCTTAATTCGCATTGTTTCGTGTGATTTCGTGGATCGCTTTTGAGTCTTTGCATCTCAACTCGAAAGGGCTGAACACGATCCACAAAGAGTGAGCACAAAGACGGGCGTGTGATACGGCGGCTCGTCACCTACCATTCGGCAATATCTCAGAGCAGCGCTGATTACGCAGATTACACAGACTAGCGAGTAGGACAGACGCGTTGACCAGTTGGTGCGTCCTGCCCCGGCCCTGCACCGTACCCATCGATTGAGATTGAGAAACTGTGCACGCGAAGTCTTGATATAGTCTTCTTTTCTGTCTCGCCCTTCTCACTTTCGGAGAAGGGCCGGGGATGAGGGTTGCGCTCTCAATCATTCTCTTACTCTTGTTATTCGTGAGAGTCGGGTGGCATTCAAACAACCCTCTCCCAATGGGAGAGGGAGAGAACGATTCCTCAACCGCGGGCCGCTTGCACCCCCTGTACCTTTAACCCGTACTCGAGCGATGCGTAAAACTTGCCGCGTCCCTGCGGCGTCAGATCCAGCATATTCCAAACCGGAATCAACTCATCGATGCCGCGCTCTTTGATGTCGTCGGCCAGCCAGGGATGGCCACTGTAAAAGTGGCGTAGCTTGCCATCCTGATCGCGCGTGAAGACCGAGATTGTCGAATCCTGATGTCCCGACGCATCTTCGCTGCCGAGATCGTATTTAAAAGTGCTGTCCCTCGCGCTGAGCAGACGTAGTTTGTCCCAACCTCTGCTTCGCGCGTGCGCGCGCAACGTGGACGGATCAGCCGCCGCGACAATTGCCAGGTCGACGTTTTGCGCGATGTGTTGAGCAACGCCATTGTAGCCATCGATCCAGGCGGTACACATTGGGCACGGAGTCGTCTGCTTCTTTCCATACATGAAGTGGTAAATCACGAGCGAACGATCGGGGGCAGTGAACAGTTCACTCAACCGTACTTTTCTTGTCGGACCGTCGCCATCGTCAAGCGACGTTGGGTCTTCAACAAACTCGTAGTCCTGAATCGTCGCACCCTTTGGCAGTTCCCGCCGCAGCGCGGCGACTCTTTCACGCGTGTTTAGTAATTCAATTTCTGCCAGCCGCAGTTCCTCGCGCTTTGCCAGGTATTCCGGCGACTCGTTCGGCAGATTAGTTTGACGATACGTTCCATCAATCATTTCATGAACCATAAGTCCGTACCTCCATTGAAGAAGCGAATTCTCTTTCTTTCCAAACGATCGAGGGCCAATCGAAGGAAGCAACTATAAGCTGAGGGGAACGAAAGAACTATACCAATTCCTGGAGCGGCAGGAAAAGCTGCGCGTTGATGAAGTCAGTACCCGGAGCGGTAGCGACGGGGCCGAACGTTCCTCATCGCTCTGATGATGCCGAAATTCTGATCTTACCACCTCGCACTGTAATGATTGCGTGAGATTCAAGCTCTTTCTGAAAGCGCTCAATCAGATCTTTGATGATCGCTACTCGTTGGTTTGAGGACACGTCGGGCAAACGAATCAAGCCGCTGTGTGACTGACCTTCGAGAAAAACCAATTGTCCAAAGTCCGTGTCGATTGTGATGAGTACTCTTGATTCCTGCTCGGCCCACTCCAGTAATACGCGGTCGCCCGGATCTGGACCTCGTTCACGCGACTCGACTACGTCATGTCCGTGAGTTCGAAGCCATTCGGCTATGAATGTTCCGGCGCAACGATCGATGAGGAACCGCATCAGGCGGGAATCTGCAAGGAGTCTAGTTTGTCATGTGAGATAGCTGCATGCGCGTAAGCCAAACAGGCGCGCAGATCGTCCGGTTCCAGATCGGGGTAATCGGCAAGAATGGTTCCCTCCTTCTCGCCCTGGGCAAGCAGGCTAAGAATCATCTCGACTGAGATTCGCATCCCGCGAATGATAGGCTTGCCCCCGAAGATTTCCGGGTTCGCTGTAATTCGTCCCAGTAGCTTTTCGTCAATCATGTTGCCTTAATGATACTCCTGCCCACGGCCTGCTGACCACTGCTTCTCTTTGCATTCTGTCTCCTCCCCTTTGGGAGAGGTTGGGTGAGGGTGCATAGCTTGGCCCGCAAGTCCGAGCGGATTCCAGAAGATCCTGATCCGTCCCCGCGCCGTAACCGTCAATTGAGACCGAGAAGTGGACGCGAAGTTTGGAGATAAGATTCCTTTCGGCTAGATCGCGAGTTGGTGACCGCGACAGTTCTAAATGCGTATTTCCCTTCTTGGACGTAATAAACGGTTGTATGATCGCGCTCGCGCCAAATTTATGTCGAGTCAATGTGTGACAATTCCGCAGCTTGCAACGGGGGCATTCTATTGTTTTGGTCTTCGGACCCGCGTCGCATTGAGCGAGCCTGTTCAGATCGATGCAGGAATATACGCCTCTCCTGAGCCCCCATTCTATGTCGACGATTGGTGGCAGGAACAACTTGGAAAGATCCAAGTGAAACGGATTAATGGCTGTAGTCTTTTCTTACTTGCGCTGACGGACGATCCGGCATTCGAAAGTTTTCTTTCGGGCCGGCTTCAATCCTATCATCTAGCACTGCTCCTCCAGGGTGTCGCTTACTCCAGTAATGGCGTGACCTTGGGAGGACAAAACTCACAAATGCGGTTGAGGGTGAACGCGATCGGCATGCACGACACATATTACGAACCCTATAAGGTGATCGCGCGCAGTGTGTCTCGAGATCACCTCGCAGCGACTCCGGCCCTCGCAAAGGGAATAGACTTCATGTTCGCGGATGAGAGCAAATACTTGAGACTTAGAAAGGGTTTCAATGCCTTTCTTGATGGTATCCGTCAGAACCAAGTGCACAGTAGGCTGCATAATTTTGTGCGAGCAATCGAAGCGGTAATCAAACCAAAGCAAGGGGATGGTACGAAGAAATTCACATACCGGTGTCAGTTCCTCATCGGCACAAAACAAGCCGACGTTTCTTTGCTTCGCGAGTTATACGAACTGCGAAGTGCGGCTGAACACCTAAACCCGATGAACGATAAGCTAACGGCTTATCCATCGCATGACCGTGATAACGTCAAAGGATTGAGGACACTCCAAATGGAACTCCTGGCATCATTTATCTACCGGAAGATTTTGAGTTGTCCACTGTTACTGCAGCATTTCTCAAGCGATGACTCAATCGAGCGCCTGTGGTCAAAAGATCATAAAGACTTAGTGACAACATGGGGCACTACCATCGATTTACATTCGGCTAAGGGCAATGTTCATTTCCCTTCGGATGGTCAATTCTTAGATTTCCTCAGTTAGGAAGAACGAGATTTGTTGAATCCTATCTGCAGAAGACTCGACGCAGAGATGCAGAGGCCGCAAATGAAGCGCGGAGAAAAACCGACGACCGAAATGATTGACCTTAGTATCAGCGAAGCGGCTGAGTTGCTGCGCCAACAAAAGATCTCGCCGGTGGAGCTCGCCACCGCCTGCCTGGATCGCATCGAGCGTCTTAATCCCGTGCTCAACGCTTTCATTACCGTCACCCGAGAGGGTGCGATGGCCCAGGCGCGCGCGGCAGAAGACGAGATTCAGCGCGGCCAGTGGCGCGGACCACTGCACGGCATTCCGATCGGTTTGAAGGACCTGATCGACACGGCCGGAGTTCGCACTACTTGCGGCAGCGCTTTATTTGCGGACCGAGTGCCAACTGAAGATGCCGACGTGGTGCAACGCCTGAAGCGCGCCGGCGCAGTGCTGCTTGGTAAACAGAACCTGCAGGAGTTTGCTTACGGAGGGACCTCGGCATCAAGCCACTTTGGCGCGGTGCACAATCCCTGGAACCCCAGACATATCGCCGGAGGTTCTTCGGGTGGATCGGCAGCCGCGGTGGCAGCGGGGATGTGCTTCGGGGCGATCGGCTCTGACACGGGTGGCTCGATTCGCGAGCCGGCAGCTTTTTGCGGGGTCGTAGGCCTCAAGCCAACCTACGGGCGCGTCAGTACGCGCGGCGTGTTTCCTCTTTCATGGTCGCTGGATCACGTCGGACCGATCTGTCGCAATGTCAGGGACGCCGCCCTCATGCTGGAAGCGATTGCCGGCTACGACGCTTTGGATCCTACCTGCGTCGATTGGCCCACGGAACAGTATGCACAGTGCGCGAACGCTTTGAACGTGAAGACTGACTTCCGAATTGGCGTGCGAATTGGCATAGCGCGTCAGCCTTTCTTTGAAGACCTCGACCGGGATATTGAGCTGGCCATAAACGAAGCCATTGAAGTCATTCGCAGAATCTCTTTGGAGGTCATAGAAGTCCTGCTTCCTTCCGTGCCAACTGCTGTGCAGGCCCCCGAAGTTTACGCCGTTCACAAAAACTACTATGCCAATTCCCCTGAGTTGTATCGCCCATGGATGCGAGAACGACTGGCCCAGGCAGCGACTGCAGACACCTGCGCGTATGTTGAGGATCGTTTCGCGCTTGAACGCGTGCGCCGCACCGTCGACGACGTGTTTGCTGAAGTCGATTTGTTGATAACACCGACGACTTCCGTACCCCCGATAACGATCGAAGAAGCCTCGAATATGTCGCCGAACCCGGCAGGCGAGGTATGGCTGCGCAATACTCGCCCGTTCAATGCTTACGGTTTGCCCACGATCTCAATTCCATGTGGTTTCACCAGCACGGGACTGCCAATCGGTTTGCAAATCGCCGGACCACGCTTTGGCGAGGGAAGAGTGTTGGCCTTTGCTCACGCCTTTGAGCAGGCTACGGATTGGCATAAACGCACGCCGACGTTAGCGGTGCTGCGGTGACAGTGGGATCGATACTCAAATGATGAGGTCAGTGCCGGGAGCGATAGCGACCGGGTTCCCGCGAGGGTTCGGGTTTATACGGATCCGCATAAAACCGAAAGGCCGAGTCCGGCATTCGACAATTTGTTGATAACCAGAGACTTGACAGAACGTAGCGCACGGTTTTATACGGAAGAGAACTTAGGTCGCCGGGTTTATACGGAACCAGATATACATTGTTCGCGCGTGCCTACGAAACCAGCCGCAGCGCTATCGAATACGCAAGGAGCGCGACGACGGTCCAGCATAACAAGAGGTAGAACCTAACTAGGAGACTGACCAGAAGAGGCTTATCGTTTAGTCGAAGTTTGACGTTGTCGCGCACGCCGGCGCCGAAGTTGAAGACGGACGGCAGCATCAACTCAAGGGTCAAGAACACGCGATTGACATACCTCGTCGCTGATAGTCGCGGGCGAGTGGGTTGGGCGTGATCGTTGGCGAGCGCACCATCGCTCTCAACATCTACAGTTTCCCTATCGGAGTTGCGCGTGAAACGCTCGTCATAGAAGATGAAGCCTCCGACAAGGCACAATAGGGCAAACGCCGCCAGGTAACTTCCCGGCGAGAATCGACCGTAGCCCGTCACCCACGCGCCTATTCTGGTTAGCGACGACGGTGAGGCCCGCAACCTGATTAAGAAAACCGCACTCGCAGCTTCAACAAGCCCGTGTTTCGCCAACGCCACCTCCAGCGGTAATAGCGCATCCATCGATCTTGAATTGCGCTGCGCTAGCCGTGAGACTCCTTGTACGTCCGAGGTGTCAAGTACATATTCAACACGAAGATCGTCAAACAAGATCGAGCCCGAACCGATGGGTGCGGTCGGTTGGATGTTCAGAATGTCAATAGCATGTGCTGAAGTTCGATTCAGATCCAGCGTGCTGGAAAAATGAAAGTTGCGCATTGAAAGTTCGCCGGAGAAGGTTGACAAAGCAATTGCTACCGATCGCTCCGCCGTAGCATCGTCGAGGACAAGGTTCTCCGCGTGTACGTGCACGAACTCGATCGACTGACAGATATTCGGATCCTTCGCCCGTCCGGCCTTCCATGGGTTCGCGTCCGTTCCTTGCGGACACGGATTTCCGCCGCAACTACAGTCTTGGTGGGCGATCTGATCTGAGCGCGGCGTTGGATCTGCGACGAAGCGAACCCCTGAGAGATCAATTGCGGCACCGGCCCTGAGACCGTTGCCGTCCACCTCGTCACTAAATACAGCGGAAGCAAGATAGATCGAGCCATCGATTCGAACGCCAGCAAGCGTTACAAGACCGTGAAATTGACAATTAGGAAGATCCACTGCCGCGGCATGAAGGCTGCGCGCGTCGAACGCTTCGAACTGTGCTCCATCTCCCTCAATCCATCGGATGACGTTCACGCCCTTAAGTGACACGTCCCCAAGAAATAGTGAATTGCCCAACTTGAGGCCTGCGATGGTCGATTGATCAAGGTCGAGCCTTCCTCGCTCACGGCTCTTTGAGTAGTCCAATCGCAGCGAACCTTCGAAAATACAACTGTGACAGATGAACTCCGGGCATTGGCCTTCGTTGCAAGCGAATCGCAGCCTAGTTTCGCGCCGAAATGTTTGGCCTGACAACCTCGTAGGATGCCCGATCGTCAAGCAGTCCGAGCCATCCCCGTTGTCCATTAGCTCCACTGTGCCCGAACTCGGACTTCTCGGGGAGATCTTGCACTCATCATATGGAGTTGCAGCGAGCGTGACCGGCTTCCAGGTTGTCAGAAGGAACAGTCCGGCAGCAACTACGACCGCCCAATTGCCGAGCATCCGCCTGCAAGTGCGATTTGCCCCCATTATGAGCACCTCGTTGCAATACGTACCGTGGATGTTATAGCGATACGCTTTTCAACCTGCATTGGGGGCGAATGTACCGCTCTGGCCAGGACTTAGCAAGGCATTATTTGGGCTCTTGGCGGCTCGATCCGTCTGGGCGAAAGTCTTACGACGGCTAGGAGAAGTGGTCAGATGCGACTGCGCGCGAAGTCTTACAAGCCCGTCGCTGCCACTCCTGGTTCTGACGCCACGCGCGGCTTGCGTTCAAACACACTTGCTCGTTAACGGCGACGCCTCACTCCCCGTTTTTCCTACATGACGAACCAGAGCGCCTTACAATCTACAGGCGCTCGCACAAATCGTTGGACGCGAGGGGCGGGAGCGTGTTTCGCAACATGTTCATCCGGCAATGCTTGATTGAATGCGCGCCGCCGCGTCAACTTCTCAACCGTTAAGCCGACGGGAGAGATGTCATGAAACGCACCTGGACGATCATCGGCGTAAGCGATGTGCCGAGTAGCTTCAAATGGTACCAGTCGCTCTTCGGCCAGCCCGAGACACAACCGGGCCATGCCTACTTTGGTCAGTTCCTCGATGCGGATGGAACTGTCCTGCTCTGCCTGCACCAGTGGGGCGCGCACGAGCATCCGTCGTTGACGAGCCCGGACAACGCGACACCTGGCAACGGGCTCCTCTTGTTCTTCCGCGTCGACGATTTCGATATGGCATTGAAAAGGGCACGCGCGCTCGTGGCCCGTCTCGAAGAGGAGCCGCTGGCGAACCCGAACACTGGAACACAGGAGTTCGCGCTCCGGGATCCGGACGGATACTACGTCATGATTAGCGCGTTCTCTTCGCTCGAGCTGGAGGGCCTCGAGGCACCGACCTAATAATCGCCTCCGCCGTCCGTTCCGTGAATGTTCGCATAAGAAGGCCGGAGCGAATAAACTCCGGCCTTCAGCACTTTTTAGCAGCATCAAGCTTACATAGCGGCCAAATTCATGCCAAAGGCGAACTTCCACGCATCGCCGTCCTTAACATAAATTGACACGCCCCAGATAGCAGTTCCTCCGACATTCTGACCGCCGCAAGTGCCTTCGGCAGTGCCCTTGCGAGTGAGCATCTCGACGGTTGGGGAAAGAGCCGTGGCGAAGCCATCGCTGACGCTGACGCTTTTGACCTGGCAACCGGCCCCGGTCCAGTCCTTCATCGCATCGGCCTTCGTTCCGAGGTAGGTGCCGAATATATTCACAAATGAAACGTCCTTTGCCATCAGAGCGTCGAGCTTCTTGGGGTCATGGTCCTTCCATGCTTCCCATAACGCGAGTTCGACCTTGACGAGTGCGTCGGTGTTGGCATCGGGCGTGGCCCTGGCCGGAGCAGCGTTGTTAGCAGCCGTATTTGAATTGGCCGCAGTCTTGACGTACTCCTTCGGCTCTTCTTTTTTTGTCGGAGCTGTGGGCTTTTTGGGCGGAGCTGCGGGTGCGGCCGGTTTCGTCGGATCGACGATCAAATTCTCGCCGTGGAAGACCGCCTGCCATTTGTCGCCGCTGCGAACCCAGATACTGGCCGAACGGATCGGGCTCGGCACCTTCATCGGCTGGCCGTCGGGGCCGTTGCACGTGCCGTCCCAGGTGGCCTTATAGCTGAGGGCATACGTGTCCGCGTCGATCATCGACAGCGCGGGCTCGGTCAGGTCCATTGACTTGATGTCGCACTTGACCGAGGCGATCATCTTGACGTTTGCGGCCTTGTCCATCCGCTGGCCGTCGCCGAGAATGACGAACTTGTCGCTCAGCATTCCCTCAAAGAACTTTGAATTACCCTTCACATAAGCCTCATTGGCCTGTTTTTCGAGGGCCATCAGCGCGGCGACGGTCGGAGCGACCGGCTTGGTCGCATTTGTGTTTGCATTATTTGCTCCGGTGTTATTAGCCGGGGCTCCGCAGGCCGCGAAAAACGTCGCCGCAGCAGCCAATAAAATAAACCGAAGTGTTGTTTTCATCACAATTCTCCTGAGGTATTATTCGATTTCAAGAAACAAAAGCCAATGGGGTTTGCGCAAAAACCTTCCGAGCCGATCCTAAGTCATCCTTAATTCTGCATGGTCTTAAAACTACGACAAGTTATCGTCAAGCTAATGTTTGATTTGAAATGACGAATGCGGTTTCGCAATTATTGATTGTCAGAGTTGCGTGAGCGACGGAGTCAGTACCACCCGCGTGAGCGGGTGGATCAATAGCTCCAACTGAGAATTTAGTGTTTGATCCGCCTGCTGACGCAGGTGGTACTGACCACATTGCCCGGATCGAATGGCGGCGGCTCTGAGAATCGCAGAATCGCAGCTGACCCCGGTTTTTGCTTCCCAAATGAAAGTATCTGATCATCGCTCTTTCCTAATCCGTGTATCAATATTAATAATTAAGAGAGCAGTAATTAGATGAACGATGCTGTGAATTAGCAACGGCCAGACCTTGGTTTTGTTTTTGGCCACCCAGTCTGACTAGAGAAGGAAATCTGCTATGAGATGCGCAAGATAAAGTTTGAGAAAGAGTAACATCGCGCTTCGCTCAATTGAGACGAAAACGAGAACAAGCCTAGGCTGCACCCAATTGAGAGTGCAAACACCCTTTGCAGCCAAATTAGGGTTTACACGCTTCGTTAAGTCTACGAGTTAAATAATCTGATGAGATCTTGAACGAATGCCAGCTTGCCGCGGCCAGGCGTTTTGTCACACTTTGATGAGCAACACTAAGCTTCTTCGCCACTTGCTCTCTAGTTTGGCCCATCAAGATCCATCTGACCGCTTCCCATTGAGGAACGGTCCAATCCTTTTGCGTTTGATCTAAAAGCAGCTTGTCTTCTTTTTCGGCATCGGGGTCTTCTCTTTGTCTCCCCACACCCTTTCGCGGGTGAAAGGTAGTGTTACACCCAAAACAGGGTGCAAGCTAGCATATCACACCAAATAGGACCAGATTGTGCGGTTCCCGCCCTCGCCGCAATCCCGATGGTCGCACCCTAAGCCTCCTGCTCAGCGCTTACAGCTTCCACTGCAGGCGCGACGCCAACCTCGGTTTTCGCGTACTTGTCCATTCCGAATCCCAGAAAAAGTGTCGCCAGAATGAACGCGGAAGAGAAGAAGTAAGGCGCCGATACGCCGATCGAATCGAATGCCCAGCCGAAGAAGAGCGGCGCA
>DATNNY010000386.1:0-31202 GCA_035601635.1 Pyrinomonadaceae bacterium | reverse complement strand
AACTCTTCTTTGTCGCCCCCGACGGACAGATGATGTCGTCTGCCGTGAAAACCGGCGGAACAGAATTTCAATTCGGCGCGCCGAAACCGCTTTTCAAAACTCGAATGCTGGCGTGGATAACTAATTTTCACGAATACGACGTTTCGCCCGACGGTCAAAGATTTCTGATTGGAACGCTTATCGGCGAAACGAAGGCCGCGCCGCCGACAGTAATTCTGAACTGGAGTGCGATTCTCAAAAAATGAAACGCTGCCCCACATGTAATCGCGTCGAAACGGACGAGACGCTGAAGTTCTGTCGCTTGGATGGGACGCTACTCGTTGCGGCCTCTGAGTCCGAGTCAGCCACGATGGCTCTTCCCGCTTCCCGGCCGAGCGAAGAGTTCACTACGGGGCGGCTCCGCGTTACTCCTTCTATCGCCGTGCTGCCATTCGCGAATATGAGCACCGACCCGGAAAACGAATACTTCTGCGATGGGCTGGCCGAAGAACTGCTCAACGCGCTCGCGAAGATTGAAAACTTGAAGGTCGCGGCGCGGACATCTTCATTCTCCTTCAAAGGCAAGAACGTTAACGTGGACGAAATCGGCCGCGCCCTGCACGTCAACAGTGTGCTCGAAGGCAGCGTCAGAAAATCGGGCAATCGGCTACGCATTACCGTTCAGCTCATTAACACGACCGATGGTTACCATCTCTGGTCTGAGCGCTACGACCGCGAGATGAAAGATATTTTCGACGTCCAGGACGAAATCACTCTGGCGGTCGTCGATGCCCTGAAATTAAAACTGTTGGGTGACGCAAAAGAGGCCGTGCTAAAGCGCCATCACACGAAAGACTCTGCAGCTTATCAGGCCTATCTGAAAGGACGGGCCTTGCTGTACCAAAGAGGGCTCAGCATTCCTAAAGCGATCGACTGCTTCACAGAAGCAGTGTCTCTCGACAGCGAATACGCCCAGGCCTGGGCAGGTTTGGCAGACGGATACACGACATCCGCGTATTCGGGATTCGGGTTGGCCCGCGAGGTCATGCCGCGCGCGCTGGAGGCGGCGCGACGAGCGCTCCAATTGGAGCCGGATCTCTCTGAGGCGCACAGCGCCCTCGCGTGCGCCGCTTTGCTTTACGACCTGGATTTCGATCTTGCCGAGCAGGAGTTCACACGGGCGCTCGAGCTTAACCCCAACTACCCACAGGGTCGGGCCTGGTATGGGCTGTTCTTTCTGCAGTGGATTGCCGGGCGCGAACAGGAAGGCCGCGATGAGCTTTTGCGGCTCTTTCAAATTGATCCATTGTCGAGCTACGCGAACGTCATCCTCGCCTTCTCGGGTGTGAGCAGCGGCCGCTTATCAGAGGCCGTGGAGCATGGTCGAAAGGGAGTCGAGCTCGATTCGAATTCGTATCTGGCGCATTGGAGCCTCGCCGCGGCCCTGGCTGGCAGCGCTCAATACGAAGAGGCCGCTGCGATGGCCGAGCGGGCACTGGCGATCTCCGGACGTCACAGTTGGGCCCTCATGTCGCTGGTGTCGATCTACGCGGCGTGGGAGAAACCCGACAGCGCGCGCGCCGTGCACCGCGAATTGGAGGCCCGTAGCGAGCGCCAATACATTCAGCCTTCGATGTTAGCGCCCGCGGCCGCCGCCGTGGGAGATATGGATCGAGCGATTGCATACGCGCAGCAGGCCCTCGATGACAAAGATCCGTTGTTTGTAATGCTGGCGCGCACCTGGCCAGACTATACCGGACTGCGCGCGGATCCCAGATTTCAAGAGATCGTCAGTCAGTTAGGGCTGCCGGGCTGGGACGTAAACAAATCGCCCTCTGGGATGAAGGAAGACAGTGGCGCGCATTAGCGCTCGTTTAGAGGCGGGCTACCGCCCACCAACCGGTGAACGTGAAAAAACAATGGCGGGCAGTAGCCCGCCTCTAAAGTGTGTTGAATTCTTATTGTGAAACGCTGCCCCCAATGCAATCGCCAAGTTTCTGAAGAGACCCTTAACCGCGCGATTGCGTTCTTCGACCAGGCGATTGCGTTGGACCCGCGTTACGCTCTCGCCTATGCCGCGCGCGGAGAGACTCTCTTTGCTATGGGAGACATAAGTTTGCCGATGAGCGAAGCCAGGCGGAAAGTCGAGCAAGACATTGCCGCGGCGTTAAGCATCGACGATAAACTGGTCGAAGCTCGCATGCTTCGCGCAAACCTTGAGTTTCAGTACGATTGGAATTTCTCTAAAGCGGAAGAAGACTTCAAACAGGTCGTCTCGTTGAATCCGAATTATGCCGAGGCGCATCATCAATACAGCTACTATCTCGCAATGACCGGAAAACCGATGGAAGCTGTGGCGGAGATTAAACTGGCGCAACAGCTTGACCCCGTAAATCCAGCAATCAATGTCGATGTCGGCCTGCCTTATTACTTTGCGCGGCAGTACGACCAATCAATCGCGCAGCACCGCAAGACCCTCGAGATGTTTCCGAATTTCTTCTTGCCGCACACGGCGCTCGGTTCGGCTTTATTCCAAAAAGGAGATTACTCGACGGGCATTGAAGAAATGGAGAAAGCCAAAGCGATGGAGCCGACACCGCTCGTTATCGGCAATCTCGGTTATGCTTACGCGAAATCAGGGCACAAAGACGAAGCGCGTAAATTGCTCGCCGAACTCAAAGAGCAATCAAAACGGCGCTACGTTGCGTCCTATTGGATCGCCATGATTTATGTCGGCCTGGACGAAAAAGATGAGGCGTTCGCCTGGCTTGAGAAGGCATTTCAGGAGCGTTCGTGGTGGCTGGTCTGGATTAAGATGGACTCGCAGGTGGACAGCTTACGCTCCGATCCGCGTTTCATAGACCTGATGCGTCGTATCGGATTTCCCCCGTGATGCGATCGCGAGAGAGCCCGTTGTCTATTAACCCACACACCAAACTCGGCCGTTACGAAATCCGCTCAAAGATTGGCGAAGGCGGGATGGGTGAGGTGTATCTGGCTGAAGACACTCGCTTGCGCCGCCGGGTGGCGCTCAAGGTTTTGCCGCAACTTGTTGCTGCGGACGCCGACCGCTTGCTGCGATTCGAGCGCGAGGCATTTGCCGCTTCCGGGCTCAATCATCCGAACATTCTGACCATCTTTGAATTTGGCGTAGCCGGCAAGATGCATTTTCTCGCCTCAGAATTTGTCGAGGGCGTGTCGCTGCGCGAGCGAATGAGCCGCCCCGGAATGACGGTTACTGAAACGCTGGAGATCGTTATTCAGATCGCTTCCGCCCTGCAGGCAGCGCACGAAGCCGGAATCATCCACCGCGACATCAAACCGGACAACGTGATGATTCGGACGGACGGTTACGTTAAGGTCCTCGATTTCGGTTTGGCGAAATTGTCAGAACCGGGAGCGGTAGCGACCGGGCCAGTTTCCGATCCGGAAGCGCAAACGCGAATGCAACTGCAGACACAGGCCGGAATGATCATGGGCACTGTTGCCTACATGTCGCCCGAACAAGCCCGCGGCCAGGAAGTCGACAGACGGACCGATGTCTGGAGTTTGGGTTGTGTGCTTTACGAGATGTTAACCAGGCAACAACCGTTTCGTGGTGAAACGACCGCCGATGCAATAGCCAATATCATTCATCGTGAGCCGGTCCCTTTGCTCATGCTCCGGCAGGATGCAAACGCTGAACTCGAACGCATCATCAATTTGACGCTTGCCAAGGATGTGGACGAGCGTTACCAAACTGCAAAAGACCTTCTTGGAGATCTAAAGCAATTGCAAAAGCGGCTCGAGTTTGAAGCAGAACTCGAACGCTCTTCGGCGCCGTCGCTAAAAACCGAAGCGCAGACACAGGTCATCCGCGCTCCAACTACAGCGGAAACCACGACGCGCAATTCGATCGCGGTCCTGCCGTTCTCAAATCTTAGCGCTGACTCGGACAACGAATATTTCTGCGATGGTCTGGCTGAAGAACTACTTAATGCTTTGGCAAAGATTGATCACTTGAAAGTAGCGGCTCGCACTTCCGCCTTTTCGTTCAAAGGCAAGAACGCAAACGTGAGCGAAATCGGACAAACGTTAAGTGTCAAGACCGTTTTGGAAGGAAGCGTTCGACGCTCGGGCAATCGCTTGCGAATCACAGTTCAGCTTGTCAATGCGTCAGACGGTTATCAACTATGGACCGAGCGCTACGACCGCGAGATGCAGGATATCTTCGACGTGCAGGACGAAATCACTCTCGCGATCGTAGACGCTCTAAAGTTGAAACTATTCAGTGAAGAAAAAGCCGCTTTACTCAAGCGCTACACCGACAACACGGAAGCTTATCAACTCTATCTGCAAGGTCGGTATTGCTACAACAAATACACCCCTGAATATCTACAAAAGGGCATTGAGTATTTCGAGAAGGCTATCGAGCTGGAGCCAGAATACGCGCCTGCCTATGCCGTGCTCTGTTTTTGTTACGGAGCTCTGTTTTACTTTGGCAGTGCTGCTCCGCAGGAGATTGTTCCCAGGTACAGAGCTCTGACACTCAAGGCGCTGGAAATTGATGACCGGTTGGTTGACGCTTATCTCTCACGAGCAAGCATTGAGTTTTATTACGACTGGGAATTCGGCAAAGCCGAATCGGATTACCAGCGAGCAATTGAGCTAAATCCTAATAGCCCCGATGCGCACTGGCGATATGGCCACTTTCTGGCCAACTGCGAACGCTTCGATGAGGCGATCAAATCGGGCCGGCGCGCAGTAGAATTGGACCCGCTCTCACTTGTAGTGCAGTTCTTTATGGCTCGCATCTATCTGTTGGCGCGCCGCTTCGATGAAGGATTCGGACAGATTCGAAAGATGCAGGAACTGGAACCCAACTTCGCAGGTGGTTTGACCCAACTAGGGGGGCTTTACCTCGCGACGGGCAAGTACGACGAAGCCATCGAAGCATATAAGAAGGCCCTGGCCCTGGGTCACTTTGAAGTTGCCGCGTTGTCATACCTGGGCGTAGCTTACGGCATAGCAGGTAAACGCGACGACGCTCACCAGATCCTCAACCAACTATTCGAAGTAAAGCAGAGCCGATACGTTTCACCATTCAGCATTGCTCGCGTCTATAGCGGGCTGGGCGAGAATGACAAGGCGTTCGAGTGGTTTGAAAAAGCTTTCAAAGAACGCAGCGGCGAGATGGTTGCGCTAAAAAGCGAAACTCTGGCCCATCTCATGGGCAACACTATTATTCGCGACGATCGCTTTAGGGATTTGGTACAGCGCGTCGGTATGCAAGTGAACCGTCCAGTGTTCGACAAAACGACCAGTGAGGCAAATGAGGCCCAGACGGAAATGCTCTCTCCCGTCACCGCCAACGTGTCAGAACCGGGAGCAGTAGCGACCGGGCCAACCGGCAGTCGTGCACTCGCTTCACCCACCAAAAATGAAAAGGCTAAAGGAGTTGGAAAGTTATTAATCGCTTTGTTGGCTCTAGTCGCACTGATGGCGGCATTCTTCGGCTACCGTTATTCCTCTTCCAATAAACAAATCGAATCCATCGCGGTGATGCCGTTCCTAAACGAGAGCGGCCATCAGGATGTCGAATATCTTTCAGACGGGATGACGGAGACACTGATGAGCAGTCTGTCGCGACTGCCGAACCTGAACGTTAAGGCGCGTTCCCTGGTCTTTCGCTACAAGGGAAAAGACACCGACGCGAGAACTATCGGAAAAGAACTCAACGTACAAGCCGTCTTGAACGGACGCATTGTGCAACACAGCGACGGTCTGACTCTTTATCTGGAGTTGGTTGACACTGATACAGGCAATCGGATTTGGGGCGACCAATACAACCGCAAAGAGGCGGACCTCGTTTCGCTGCAAACTGAAATCGCTCTCGACGTGTCACAGAAATTAAGAACAAAGCTGTCGGGGGCAGATGAACAGAAATTGACCAAGAAATACACGGAGAACGCGGAAGCTTATCAGCTTTACTTGAAAGGGCGTTTTTTTGTGAACCAGCGCACGGCCGAGAGTCTGCGGAAAGCGATTGAGTATTTCGATCAGGCTATCGCGATCGATCCCAACTACGCCCTCGGTTACGCCGGACTTGCCGACTCTTATCTCCTGCTCGGAATACCGGATGCGATTACCGGGGCCCTTTCTCCGCAAGACTCGCTGCCTAAGGCCAGAGCAGCCGCTGAGAAAGCCCTGCAAATAGATAACTCAGTTGGCGAAGTCTATGTTTCTCTGGCACACGTCAAGTGGAAAGAATGGGATTGGGCCGGCGCAGAAGCGGACTTCGACCGTGGCATTAAATTAAATCCGAACTATCCGATTGGACGCCTCTACCACGCGGTTTATCTTTCCAGCCTGAGCAGGCAAGACGAAGCCATGAAAGAGATCCGGCGAGCGCAGGAGCTTGACCCGCTCTCACTTCCGATCAACGCCAGCGTCGTTTACGTCTTGTACTTGGGACGTCAATACGACGAGGCGATTACAGCGGGCAAGAAGACTTTGGAAATGGACGCGGTTTTCGCGCTCACTCACCAGAGGTTGGGCTTGGCCTATGTGCAAAAGAAAATGTACAAGGAGGCTATTGGCGAGTTTCAGCAGGCGGCCAACAACTCGAACCGCGCGCCGCTGGCGATAATCTCGCTCGGACACGGTTTCGCCGCATCGGGGAACAAAGTCGAAGCGCAGAGAGTATTGGCCGAGTTGAAGGACTTGTCGCGGCGTCAATACGTCTCGCCATACGGTGTCGCCATGATCTATGCCGCGCTTGGAGATAAAGAGCAAGCGTTTCAATCGCTGGAGAAAGCTTATGCCGAACGGAATACCGAGCTGGTGTTCCTGAAGGTTGATCCGCGCGCGGATCCGCTGCGCGCTGACCTGCGCTTTCAGGAGTTGGTAAAGAAGGTCGGCATTCCGAGTTAAGTTTCGGGTGCGGACTTGACGCCGCTTTTGATTGAGTCAAAGTAGCCAAAACTAATCAAGATGCTTGACCTATTACTAGAGAAGAAGCTGCGACGAGTCGCAGCACTCCAAACATGAAACGCTGCCCGACCTGCAATCGCGTTGAGACCGACGATGCGCTCGTTTTCTGTCGCGCGGACGGCACGGCGCTCGTCAGCGATTCTTCATCGCTCGATAGTGAGAGGGGAACGGCGAGCTTTGGCCTGGGGCCCGTAGCGACCGAGGTTGAGACCAGCATTCTTCCCCACAAGACCGGCGCCGGCATGGGCCGTTCCACCGGCCCGACCACTGCCCTCCCGGCCCCATCAGCAGGCCCGGCCAGTGCGCCAGCCAAACCGAAGCGGCGAAGAGCTACGATCGCCGTCGTCATATTTGTGACCGCGGCGGTTGCGGCCGTCAGCGCCGTGGTCGTTAATTCCTACTTTGCAAGGAAGAGCCACGCAGCCATCCAATCAATCGCCGTGATGCCGTTCGTCAACGAGAGCGGCAATGCGGATGTCGAATATCTCTCGGACGGTATGACCGAAACTCTCATCGGCAGTTTGTCGCAACTGCCGAATCTGAATGTGAAAGCACGTTCGTCGGTGTTTCGTTACAAAGGCAAAGTGACAGACGCGCAGACCATTGGCCAAGAGCTAAACGTGCAAGCGATTCTGAACGGACGCGTCGTGCAACGCGGAGACCAATTAACGCTCAGTCTGGAATTAGTCGACGCGCAGACGGAAAACGTGATTTGGAGTCAGCAATACAATCGCAAACAAGCCGACCTCGTATCATTGCAGAGTGAGATTGCCCGCGACGTTGCGAGCAAACTCAAGTCTAAACTGTCAGGTGCGGAGGTAGCGAAAGTCGAAAAGAACTACACTGCCAACGCCGAAGCCTATCAGCTTTATTTGAAAGGAAAGTTCTATTGGAACAAACGCACGGGCGAATCCCTCAAACAAGCTGCTGAGCTTTATCGGCAAGCAATTGAGAAAGACCCGATTTATGCACTCGCCTATTCAGGTTTGGCTGAAACATACGTTCTCTTTTCGAGTTACGACGTGGCGCCGGCAAACGACAGCATGCCTCAGGCGAAAGCGGCGGCTTTGCGGGCACTAGCGATTGACGATTCGCTGGCAGAAGCACACACCGCGCTCGGATTTTATCTTTCCAATTATGAATGGGATCGGGATGGCTCGGAAAGGGAGTATCGACGCGCTATCGAACTCAAACCGAATTACGCGACCGCCCATCATTGGTTAGGTGCTGACCTCTCGAATGTAAAACGGTTTGACGATAGCCTGGTCGAGTTGAGGCGGGCCGAGGAACTTGACCCGCTTTCGCCGATCATCGGTACGAATCTCGGTGACACGCTAGTCTTCGCTCGCAGGTATGACGAGGCGATAGCACAATACAAACGCACTCTCGTTCGTGACCCAAATTTTGCTGCCGCTCACGTGACTTTGGGATGGGCATATGGCTCAAAAGGAATGTATCCGGAAGCCATAGCCGAAACGCGCACGTCTATCGAATTGCGTGAAGGTTCCTCAGCAAAGGGATTTTTGGGACTGTGGCTGGCAAGATCCGGCAAGCGTGATGAAGCACTGAAGCTGCTCAGCGAGTTAAGACAGGAAGCCACCCGGGGTTATGTTCAGAGCTATACTTTTGCGCTTATTTACATTGGACTTGGTGATAAAGAGGAAGCATTGAACTGGCTCGAAGAGCAAATGTTGGGTCATTCAGAAACCGCCAATACCTATGCAGTTGCTCCAGAGCTTGACGTTCTGCGCTCAGAGCCGCGCTTCAAGGAAATGCTGAAACGGATGAATCTGCCACAATGAATTTGAAAGTAGATGAATAAAGAACTGGCAACCAACAGCACCCTTTCGCACTACCGGATCGTGTCCAGGATCGGCGCGGGCGGAATGGGCGAGGTGTACCTGGCGGAGGATTCGAGGCTCCATCGCAAAGTCGCTTTGAAGATTCTGCCTGTGGAGATGGCTGCTAACCATGATCGAATGCGCCGCTTTAAACAAGAGGCGACGGCCGCCGCGGCGCTCAATCACCCGAACATCGCGCACATTTACGAAATCGGTGAGAGTGGCGGGACGAACTTCATCGCTATGGAGTTTGTCGAAGGCATGACTCTCCGCGAGAAGATTCATAGCGAAAAAACCGAGTTACGAAAACTGTTGCGCTACCTCCAACACACGGCCGAAGGACTGGCGAAAGCTCATGCCGCAGGCATCGTGCATCGTGATCTGAAGCCCGACAACATCATGATCACGCGCGATGGTCACGCAAAGATTCTGGATTTTGGGCTCGCTAAACTCGTTGAGCCGCAACTGACCAATGCCGGCGCAGGTGAAAACCTCGGCGATGCCGCCACTGCGATCATGCAGCAGCATTCCACCCCCGGCATGATCATGGGCACGGTCGGTTACATGTCGCCCGAGCAAGCACAGGGCAAGACAAGTGAAATCGATCAACGCTCAGACATCTTCTCGTTTGGCTGCATCCTGTTTGAGGCAGCCACGAAACACAAGCCGTTTGAAGGCGACTCGATCGTCGAGTCGTTGCACAGTTTGATCCATGAACCGACGCCCCAGATCAAGGATCTTAATCCATCGGCGCCATCGGATTTGCAGCGAATCATTCGTCGTTGCCTGGCTAAAGATCCTGAAGAGCGTTACCAAACAATCAAGGACGTGGCGATTGAGTTGAAGGAGTTGCGGCGCGAGTTAGAAACCGGAAGCACGGATCCAGACTCGACTGTACCGTCACCAATTAGTAGCGCAATGCCCCTCAGTACAAACAGTGGCTCAATGAACTCGCTGACTTCTGCTGGGTCTGGCTTACCTACTGTCTCGAGCGCCGAGTATGTAGTGCAGAGGCTCAAGCGTCATAAACTTGGTTTCGCCATTGCGCTTGCGATCCTGATTGGAGCGGTTACGCTCTTCGCTTACCTCCTGGATGCGCGCAACAACGACCGGGCTATCGACTCGATCGCCGTACTTCCGTTTCAAAACAAGAGTTCAGGCGCGGACACAGAATATCTCTCCGACGGCTTGGCAGAATCGCTGATTTATCGTCTTTCCCAGCTTCCCAATTTAAAAGTGAGCCCCACAAGTTCGGTCATGCGTTACAAGGGCAAAGAGACGGACGTGAAAACAATCGCCAGCGAACTCGGCGTCAGTGCCGTGATGACCGGGCGCATTGCCCAACGGGGCGATAGTCTGACTATCAGCGTCGAACTGGTGGATGTGAGAAATAACAAACTGTTGTGGGGCGAGCAGTATGATCGGAAGATGTCCGACCTGTTGGCAACTCAACGTGAAATCGCCTCGACTATTGCTGAGAAGTTGCAGGTGAGACTCTCCGGCGGTGATGACAAAGGAATAACCAAACGCTACACCAACGATAACGAAGCTTATCAGCTCTATCTTAAGGGCCGCTTCTACTGGAACAAGCGCACCGGAGAAGGCATCAGAAAGGCCATCGAGCTGTTAACGGCGGCCACCGAAAAGGATCCTAATTTTGCTTTGGCCTACGCCGCCCTCGCTGATAGTTACGTCATAAGCTCGAATTACACGGGCGCGCGGCCGGCGGAAACTATGCCGCAAGCCAAGGCATATGCAAAAAAGTCCATCGAGCTTGATGGCACACTCGCCGAACCGCATGCCGCGCTGGCGATGGTGACATGGAATTTCGAGTGGGACAAAAACGGCGCCGAACGTGAGTACAAAAAAGCCATCGAGCTAAATCCTAACTACCCGACCGCGCATCATTGGTACTCGCGCTTCCTGCGAGCTGTGGGACGGCAGGATGAAGCATTTAGTGAGATCAAACGAGCAGCGGAACTTGATCCTTTATCGCTCATATTTCTAAATAACATCGCCGAGATCTATCTCGACCGGGGCGATCTAAACGCGTCGTTCAATACTTGCCGACGGATGAACGAGCTTGATCCCGGCTTTTGGTCGGCACATTCGGTTTTGGGAATCATTCTTGTCAAGCAGGGCCGCTTTACCGAAGCGAAGGCTGAAGCGCTAAAGGCCGTGGAGCTATCGAATAGATCGAGCGGCTCCCTTGCGTTACTCGGGTATGTGATTGCCCGGTCGGGACGGCGAGACGAAGCCCAATCCGTAATTACCGAACTTGAGAAGAAATTTGCCGAGAAGAAAGCGGATGCCCGCGACCTGGCCATTGTGTACGCCGGTCTGAATGACAAAGACAAGGCGTTCGAGTGGCTCGAAAAAGCGTATCAGTATCGAAGTTTCCAGTTGGGAAATCTGAGGCTGGAGCCGTTGTTGATAGAGGCCCTGTCCGGTGATCCGCGTTGGGCAGATCTGTTCCGACGCATTGGTTTGTCTTAAATATAAGCGACGCTAAGTATGACTGAAACTCTTAAAGCCGATTCATCTATATCGCATTACCGCATCGTCTCGAAAATCGGCGCGGGCGGGATGGGCGAGGTGTACCTGGCGCAGGACACCAAGCTCGATCGCAAAGTAGCGCTCAAGATACTGCCCGCCGACGTCGCCGCGAATCGCGATCGGATGGAGCGTTTCATTCGGGAAGCGAAGTCTGCCGCGGCGCTTAATCATCCGAATATCGCACACATGTACGAGATTGGAGAGAACGCCGGCACGCACTTTATCGCGATGGAGTTCATTGACGGCCAGACGCTGCGCGAGAAAATCCATCAAGCGCGAACTGACTTGAAAAAGCTTTTGCGTTACCTGCAGCACGCGGCCGAAGGACTGGCGAAAGCTCATGCCGCGGGCATCGTGCATCGCGATCTGAAGCCCGACAACATCATGATCACGCGCGATGGTCACGCGAAGATTCTGGATTTTGGACTGGCGAAACTGATTGAACCGCAACTGACTGATGCCGGCACAAGTGACAACGCGGGTGACGCCGCAACTGCGATCATGCAACAGCATTCAACGCCCGGAATGATCATGGGCACCGTCGGTTACATGTCGCCCGAACAGGCGCAGGGCAAGACAAATGAAATCGATCAGCGCTCGGACATTTTTTCCTTCGGCTGCATCCTGTTTGAAGCGGCCACCGGTAAGAAACCGTTTGAAGGCGATTCAATCGTCAAGTCCCTCCATAGCTTGCTCTATGAACCAACACCGCAGATCAAAGACTTGAATCCATCAGCACCTGCCGAACTGCAACGCATTGTGCGGCGTTGTTTAGAGAAGGACGCTGACGACAGATACCAGGCGATTAAAGAAGTCGCGATTGAATTAAAGCATCTGCGACGCGAGTTGGAATCCGGCACCGACTTTGACACCACGGTGCCGCCGCCGGCTGGTAGTGCGACCGCGCTCAGTACCGATGGCGGCTCAACCGTTCAGTCCACGGCAGCGCGAGTTGGGTCGATGCCACCCAACGTCTCGAGCGCTGAATATTTGCTCAGTGGGATCGGGAAGCATAAACGCGGCGCTGGAGTTGCTCTTGCGATTCTGCTGGTCCTGATTTCAGGCGCAGGCTACTTGTTTTTCAAATATCGCGGATCAGCCGGTGGCGGGACCGAAGCAATCAATTCCATCGCTGTGCTTCCTTTTCAAAACAAGAGTGACGATGCCGACACGGATTACTTGTCAGACGGCCTGGCAGAGTCGCTGATCTTCCGTTTGTCACAACTACCCGGTTTAAAGGTCAGCCCGACCAGCTCGGTCATGCGTTACAAGGGTAAGGACACGGACATCGCGAAGATCGCCAACGAACTCGGTGTTGACGCAGTTATGACCGGACGCCTCGTCAAGCGAGGCGATAATTTGAATATCACCGTCGAGCTGGTCGATGTCCGAAACAACAAGTCGCTTTGGGGTGAGCAGTATGAGCGCAAGATGTCTGACCTGCTGGCGACGCAGCGCGAGATCGCTGCGGCCATCACCCAGAAACTGCAACTAAAACTTGCCGGCAGCTACGCCCGTGGCATCACCAAGCGCTACACAGATAACAACGAGGCCTATCAACTCTACCTGAAAGGCCGTTTTTATTTTGCCAGGCGAACGGATGAAGACATTCGCCGAAGTATCGAGCTTTTCCAACAGGCGATAAAGCTGGACCCCAACTTCGCCCTGGCTTACGTAGGCGTTTCGGAATCGTATAACGTCATGCCGTCGTACCCGTACATGTCGCCTAACGAGGCTAATCCGCTTGCTAAAGCGGCTGTGGCCAAAGCTCTGGAGCTCGACCCGGACCTTCCTGAGGCGCACACGGTCGCCGGAATGATCGCCGCGACCTATGATTGGGATTGGGCGAAAGCCGAACGCGAATTCAAGCGCTCGCTCGAACTCGATCCAAATCTCGCGATCACACATTATCGCTACGCCTGGACCTATCTGAGTCCGATGGGTCGTCACGACGAAGCGATCGCAGAGATGAAGCGGGCGATGGAATTGGAACCGCTTTCACTGACACAGGGTGCAAATTTTGCCGCCGTTTATCTGTATGCCCGGCAGTTCGATAAAGCATTGGACCAGGCCAAGAAAACTTACGACTTGGATCCGACCCTGGTTACTGGACAAAACTGGATGTGTCATGCGTATGAGGTCAATGGGATGTATGCTGAGTCTCTGGCGATTTCGGAAAAGGCGGCGCAGTCAAATCGTTCGCTCCTTGCTGCTTTGGGTTATGCCTACGCGAAAAGCGGCCAACGATCAAAAGCCGAAGATGTGCTGAAGCAATGGAAGGAAAGAGCGAAAACGAAATACGTGGCGAACTACTGGGTGGCTATTGTCTATGCCGCACTTGGCGAGAAGGACGCCGCATTCGCCGAGCTGGAAAAAGCGTATCAGGAACATGATTGGTTTATTCAGCGCCTACGGGTTGACCCGTACATGGATTCCCTGCGCGACGACCCGCGCTTCAAGGATCTGGTGCGGCGCCTCGGTCTGGCTGAATAATTGATAGAACCAGAGAACCGATAGAAATGAATTTCACCGGGTCCGTTTGCCCAATCCCATCTCAGTCTCGCGCCGCCAGATCCGATGTCAAAGATTTGGGCTCAGGGGTCGCGTCGCTTAAGGATTTCTTAGTATGCCGCGAGCCAAAGAACGAGGTGCGATCCAGCACCTTTTCCTGAAACTGCTCGAGGTAAAGATATATCACCGGCGTGACATAGAGAGTGATGAACTGTGAAATGACCAGGCCGCCGACAACCACTAACCCGAGAGGGCGGCGAGAAGAACCATCGGCTCCAAAGCCCAGCGCGATCGGAAGCGCTCCGAACACTGCCGCGAGAGTAGTCATCAGAATAGGCCGGAAACGATCCATGCTGGCGTCGTGAATCGCCTGGTCGGCCTGCTCGCCCGCATCGACCCGCTGGCGGGCGAAGTCGACGATTAGGATGCCATTCTTCTTTACGATTCCCATCAGCATGAACATACCGACGAACGCATAAAGGGACGCTTCCTGGCGAAACAAAAGGAGCGTCAACAGACCGCCGACCAGGGCGGTGGGAAGCGTCGAGAGCACCGTCAACGGGTGGACGTAGCTTTCGTACAGAATGGCCAGGATCACGTACATGACGAACACTGCCAGGGCCATCAGGATCGTTAAGCTGGTCACGGTGTTACTGAACGTTTGAGCTTCACCCTGCAGCTCTGCGCGAACCGTCGCAGGCACAACTTCCGCCGACGCCTTGTTGATGAAGTTCGTAGCGTCGCCAAGCGCTACTCCCGGCTTCAGATTGAAAAAGAGAGTCACGCTCGAAAACTGGTTGAGGTGGTGCACCGCCTGGGGTCCGAGAGTTGACTTCCACGTTACCAACTCGCCCAGAGGCACAAGCCGTTGTCCATCGTCCGACCTGATGTAGAGACGCAGGAGATCTTCCGGCTGGGACCGAGCCTTGTCCGCCATCTCCAGAATCACCTGGTATTGATCTTCCGGCTTCTTAATCAGATAAAGGTAGTTTTGCGAATACGCGTTGCGGAGCAGCGTCAGAATTCGCGTCTCGGATACGCCGTAGGTCTTTGCCTGTTCGCGACGAAGACTAATATCCACGTTGGGAGTGTTGTTGTAGAAGTCCGACGACACCGAGAGAAAGCCGGGATACTCCATTAGCTTGCCCATCAGCTTCTGGCCCACGTCATAGACTTGTTCGGGATTTGCGCCTGAAACCGAGTAGGCATACTGACCCTGATTCTGACTGGTCACACCCGTGCTGATCTCCAAAACCGGAAATGGCCGCAGGAAGGTGAAGACTCCCGGAATTGTGTTGAGGCTACCCATCATCTGCGCGGTTACCTCTTGTATTGGGGGGCGATCCGCGGGCGGCTTGATGAAGGTAAACATAATCCCCTGATTAGACGCCAGAAAGCCGGTAGCGCCCGTCAGGGTAAAATCAGTTATGACATTTGGGTCTGAATGCAGCTTTTCATCGACGCGGTTCTGCAGCTCATGCATTTGCGACGGCGACGAACCCTCGCGCGCGATGAAGGCGCCGAAGATGACGCTGCTATCACCCGGCGGCAAGAAGGCTTTGGGAACCAAAAGAAACAACCAGACAGTTCCGGCAAGACAGACGACCCAGATCACCAGTGATATCCAGCGCCAACGCAGAAACCACCACAACGATCCGCCGTACAGCGCCAGCACACGCTTTTCGATTCCGCCAATGACTCGCTCCATCCAGGTCTTCTTCGCACCCTGGCCCCGTGCTTTCAATAGCCGCGCGCACATCAACGGAGTCAACGTCAGTGAAACCAAACCGGACGCGAAGATCGCAATCACAATGGTAATCGCGAACTCGCGAAAGACTCGACCTACGAGTCCCGACATGAAGACCAGCGGAATGAATACAGCTGCCAGCGAAATGGTCATCGACATGATCGTGAAGCTGATTTCCTTCGCGCTGCTGATGGCCGCTTCGTACGGCTGCTCGCCGCGTTCCATCCGGCGCACGGTGTTCTCTAGAAAAACGATAGCGTCATCCACCAGGAAACCGATGGCCAGGGTCAGGGCCATTAACGACAAGTTGTCGAGGCTGTATCCCAGCGCGCGCATGGCAATAAACGTGATGAGGATCGACAGAGGCAGAGCGACGGCGGGAATCAAGGTATCGGTGGCTCTTCCCAGAAAGACAAAGATCACCATCACCACCAGGACAAAGGCGATCAGCAGCGTCGTTTCCACATCAGTAACCGAGTGGACGATGCTCAGCGAGCGATCATAGATCGGAGTGACCCTGATCGAGCCGGGCAACTCGGCGCCGATGAGAGGCAGCATTTCGCGGATCCCTTTTGATACCTCGACGGCATTCGCGCCGGCCCGGCGATTGACGGCGACGATCACGGTGGCGGACGGCACATTGTATCCGCGGACCCAAAACCTCATGTTGATCCGCTCGTCCTGAACTGAATCTTTAACCTGGGCCACATCGCGCAGGTAGATTGGCGAGCCTCCGGAGCCGCCGACAATCAGGTTGCTGTATTGTTCGGCGTTTTCCAGTTGGCCTTGCGGCCGGAGCACGGCGGTGCCGGTGCCGCTGTCTAACTGGCCCGCACCGGTGTAGTTGGTGCCGGCTTTGATTGCGGCCGTCAGATCGTCAATCGAAATCCCGCGGGCCCACATCGCCGCGGGATCCGCTTTAATGCGAATCGCAGACTTGGTGCCGAACACTTGCACGCGCGACACGCCCGGCAGAATGCTGATGCGCTGGCCCACCTGGGTGGTCGCGTAATCGTAAAGCTGACCGGGCGTGACCGAATCGCTGGTCAACGCGATGTACATGATCGGCTGATCGTTGGGATTACTCTTCGAATAAGTCGGCGGCGAGGGCAGGTCTGCAGGAAGACTGCCGGTAGCTTGGGAAATCGCGGTCTGAACGTCAGTGGCCGCGGCATCGATATTCTTGTCGAGCGCAAACTGCAAGGTAAAGCTGGCGAATCCCTGGGTACTTTGGGACGTGACTACTTCGAGCCCATTGATCTGCATGAACTGGCGCTCGAGTGGCGTAGCGATATTGTTGGCGATGGTATCCGGGCTGGCGCCGGGGTAACCCACCTGCACCTGAATGACGGGATAGTCCACGGCGGGCAGATCGTTCACCGGCAGTTGAAAGTAACTCAGCACTCCAAACAGGATTACTGAGAGAGTCAACACCGCCGTCATCACGGGCTGGCGGATGAATGGTTCAGACAGATTCATTATTTCGATCCATTGCTGTTTGTCGCCGGACTGCTCGCACTGCGGGGTTGTTCGACCAGGACCTTGCCTCCCGGCGTAATCCCAATTTGTCCGTTGGTCACCACACGCTCACCGGCTTGTACTCCCGTTTCAACCACGATGAGGTCCTGTTGCTTTTGGCCCAGTGTCACCGGGCGCTGCTCCGCGGTCGAGTCTGGCTTGACGACGTAAACGAACGATCCGCTGGCTGACATCTGCGGTGCAATAGCGGGTATCAACACTGCTTGATGAATGGTGCTCAACACAAGACGGATATTGACGAATCGGCCCGGCCAAAAACGATGTCCGTCGTTCGGAATAGTGGCCCGGAGATTCACTGTTCCCGTCGCATTCTGCACTGCGTTATCCAGAAATGTGAGTTGCCCGGTCACATGATCATCCGGATTGTCCGGCAGGCGCACTTCAGTCCTGAGAGTGCCCGCGCGCATCTGTTGCTGGACCTCGGTCAGGTGATCCTGCGAGATGGTGAAGTCAGCGTAAATCGGATCCAACCGCTCAATCACCAACAGGGCACTGCTATTCCCAGTAGAACCGGTGCCAGCCCCTCCATTGTTGGAACTTGTACTTACAGGACCGCCTGGATTAACCACGTTTCCGATATCCACCAGCCGTTGACCAGCGCGGCCATCGATAGGCGATCGAATGTAGCAGTAACTGAGTTCCACCTTCGCGCTCTCAATGGCCGCAGCGTCCACCTTCATGGCTTCGTTCGCGCTGCCCACTGTGGCGCGGGCGGCGCCCACATTCGCGTTAAGAGAGTCGAGGTTTGCCTGCAACTCTTCGTACTGCTCGCGAGGAACCACTCCACTCTGTACTAACGTGCGATAGCGCTTAACCTGAGTCTCGCCCCACTTTGCCTGCGCGATTTCCCTTACCAGGTTCGCTTCAGCCTGTCTTTTCAATGCCTCGTCTTTGGACAGGTTCGCCTGGGCCTGCTTAACGCGGGCTTCGAAAGGTCTGGTGTCAATCGTAAAGAGCAGGTCGCCCTTCTTAACGCTGGCGCCGTCAGTGAAATGAATCTTAATAATGCGGCCTGAGACCTGCGGTTGGACCGACACAATCTCTCGGGCAACAGTCTTGCCGATCGCGTCGAGGTAGGTTGGCACATCCTGCGCGATGGCTTCGCTTACCGAGACTGGGGCCGGCGGTCTGGCAAAGTTTTGTGCCGCTCTGTTCGCACAGCCCGTAATTAAGATGGAGGAGAGTCCCGCCAGGAAAAGCACCAGCCGAAAACCCAACTTCAACCCCTGATGATATGTCATGGCAATATTTTGTTTCCCTGTTCTTTGTCGGAGACTTGCCATTATCATCTCCCCGACATTGATCAAGCAAATATTGAAACCAGGTTGGCGTACATTCTACGCATCAAGTTTTTCGCAGTAGCCTGAGGTTGGTGGAGGATGTGATTTAGAACCCAGGTTAATAGAGACTTGCAATACGATATTAGACGGACGTCAAGACTTCGTGCTCACGTTCTTGTCTCTAAATGTGGCCGCAGGTTACTCTTTCGTCTCACTAACCTCGCTTAGGCGCCGCGTGAGAAATCGGCGTTCACTCTCGTTGGTAACCAGCAGAAGCGATTGCTCGTAGCTCTTTGCTGCTTCTGCGCGGGCTCCGAGCCGGCGCAGCAGATCCGCGCGCGCCGCATGCAGCAGATGATAATCTTCGAGTTCCCCCGCCGCTTCCAACGAATCTATCAGAATGAGTGCCGCCTCAGGTCCGTCGCTCATCGCGATCGCGACTGCGCGATTCAACGAGATGATCGGTGAAGGCGATATCCGCTCAAGTTGATCGTAGAGCCGGACGATTCGCGGCCAGTCTGTATCTTCTGCCCGAGCGGCCTTGCAATGCTCGGCGGCGATCGCCGCCTGCAGCGCAAAAGGTCCGGGCCCTTCAACGAGGGCTTCTGCTACCAGCGGCAGTGCCTCGATGATCTGACTCTGGTTCCAAAGGCTGCGATCCTGTTCTTCAAGCACAACCAGATCGCCGGCCTCATCCAGACGCGCCTCGCGTCGCGAATCATGAAGCAGCATCAGAGCCAGCAGACCGGTAACTTCTCCGGCCGGTCGGGGTGACACTAACATTTTGACGAGACGTCCGAGCCGGATTGCCTCGGCACAGAGATCGGCCCTCACCAGCGGCTGGCCTCGAGTAGCGACGTAGCCTTCATTGAAAATCAGATAGATTACAGTCAGCACTGCGTCGAGGCGGGCCGGCAGTTCGGTCGTATCGGGCACCCTGTAAGGAATTCCCGCGTCGCGAATCTTTCGCTTCGCGCGCACTAGTCGCTGCGCCATGGTCGCCGCGGGTACGAGAAACGCCCGTGCAATCTCATCTGTCTCGAGACCGCCCAAAGTGCGCAACGTCAGAGCGACCTGCGCTTCGGGCGCGAGCGCCGGGTGACAACAGGTAAAGATCAAGCGCAGACGATCGTCAGGGATTTCATCTGTGTCGTAGTTGGGCGCCCCGCTGGTCTCGACCAATCCCGAGGCCGCATAGGCCGAAAGTTTTTCTTCGAAACGCGTCCGTCGGCGCAAGCGGTCGATGGCCTTATGCCTTGCTGTCTGAATAATCCATGCCCTTGGGAATTGAGGGACACCATTGGCGCGCCACTGATCGACGGCAGCCGTAAAAGCCTCCTGTGCTGCTTCTTCGGCCACATCAAAATCACCAACCAGCCGAATCAGTGTGGCAACAATCCTGCCCCAGTCGGAGTGATACACTGCGTCTACCGCTGCATTTGCACTTGGAAGCATAGTTGGCGCCCGCATTGCCCGGGTTTCGGTCTTTGATGATAAAAATATTTGGGCGAAGTGTCGATCCGGACGCCACTCGTTCGATTCACTGATGAAAGGCCGTTACAAAACTGGGAGTGGGAGTGTCCGGATCATATACTCGACGCGAGTAGCAAGATCGATCGCGATGTTTACGCTCCTGGTTTCGGTACCAGCCAACTCTGACGATGGAGGTACAGATATGAAATACATGTTGTTAATTTACCATGAGGAGCAGGATTGGCAGGGGCGGACTGAGCCCGAGCACCAGGCAATCTATCGTGAATACCGCGAGCTAATTCAAGAGCTGCAGACCGACGGGAAGTATCTGGCCGGCGACCAGTTACAACCGGCAACGACCGCGAGCAGCGTCCGCGTGCGCAATGGCAATCAGATGGTGACCGACGGTCCGTTTGCCGAGACTCGCGAGCAACTCGGCGGCTTCTTCATGATTGAAGCAACCGATCTTGACGAGGCCAGGAGTATCGCTGCCCGGATTCCGTCGGCGCGCACGGGCACAATTGAAATCCGGCCAGTGGTGGAAGCGACGAGACCGGCGACGGCCTAAGATGTTCAATTAAGAAGCGCGACTTCCTAATTGGGTGCGGTTTGCGCGAGAGATTACGCGCGGGATGCGCGTGCTGCGATCGACGAAGGAGACCAAATGAAATACATGCTGCTTGTTTATCTCGATGAGCAGGCCCTGAGCGAATCCGAGTATGAGCATTGTTATGTTGAATCTGCCCAACTCGCGCAAGAGCTAAACGCGACGGGTCGTTACTTGGACGCGAGTCCGCTACACCCGGTGGCCACGGCGACCAGCGTTCGGGTGCGTGATGGAAAGCGGGTAGTGACCGACGGCCCCTTTGCGGAAACGCGCGAACAACTCGGTGGCTATTACCTGATCGAGGCTAATGATCTCGACGAAGCAATCGGGATTGCTGAAAAAATTCCGCCGGCGCGATTCGGCACTATCGAGATCCGGCCCGTGATGGAGATTGGCGGATTGCCGGCGAACTGAAATAGTTTGTTCGGATTTCGATCCGGACGGTGGCTGTTCGACTAAGAAGTAGAGAAGATGATAACAAAGGAAGGTAGGAAGAAATGGCAAATCCATTTGTGCACGTAGAGCTGAACACGACAGACGTCGATAAGGCGAAGGAATTCTATACCCAATTATTTAATTGGGAACTTGAAGATATGGCGATGGGTCCGAGCGACACCTACACGATCATCAAGGTCGGAGATGGGACCGGCGGCGGATTACTCAAGAATCCGATGCCCGGCGTACCATCGTTTTGGCTGGCCTACGTGCTGGTAGACGATATCGGTGCGGCCACGAAGAAAGCGGAATCTCTGGGCGCGAAGATTGTGAAGAACTCGATCGAAGTGCCAGGCATGGGCTGGCTCAGCATCATTGCCGATCCGACCGGCGCCGCGCTAGGTCTCTGGCAAACAAAAGCCGGTTGAAATTGAGTTGCTGATTGTTGACGTGTCGATCTCGGATTGCTCGTTGTGCGGATGAGTGATGAGGTCAGTACCGGGAGCGGTAGCGACCGGGTCAAGCAACGAGACAGTCGAGCCAGGCAGGACGATGACCCGGTCGCTACCGCTCACGGTACTGACCTCGGCCCTGAACTAAGACACTACAGGGCTTTTGCTCCCTCTCCCAAAGGTAGAAGGGAGAAACAGAAATTCTTGAAGGAGAAAACTGCAGATGCGATTCATGGTAATTGTTAAAGCGAACAAGGATTCGGAAGCTGGCGTCATGCCCAGCGAAAAGATGCTTACCGAGATGGGAAAATTCAACGAAGAGCTGGTGAAAGCGGGCATCATGCTCGCGGCTGATGGGCTTCATGCAAGTTCGAAGGGCGCGCGTGTTAAGTTCTCGGACGGAAAGACAACTGTGATTGACGGGCCTTTCGCCGAAACTAAAGAGCTGATCGCGGGCTACTGGATCTGGCAAGTAAAGTCTTTGGAGGAAGCGATCGAATGGCTCAAGCGAGCCCCGTTTGAAGATACCGAGGTCGAGATTCGCCAGGTATTCGAAGCGGAAGACTTCGGCGATGAGTTGACGCCCGAATTGAGAGAACAGGAAGCTCGCCTACGCGAGCAAGTCCAGGCGAAGCAATAAAACTCGTCGGGTCCGAAAGCCCGACCGTCAGTGAGGACTGGTAGAAGTCTTGGCTCCTTCTCCCTCTGAGAGAAGGGAACCCCGGAAGCAAAACCAAAAGGAGCAACGAAATGCAAAAGATTACGCCGTTCTTGTGGTACGACGATAAAGCCGAAGAGGCTGCGAACTTTTATTGTTCTATTTTTAAGAATTCAAAGGTGGGAAGTGTGACTCGATATGAAGGAGAGGGGGCCAAGGCCTCCGGTAGACCTGCGGGTTCGGTCATGACCGTGGAATTTGAGCTCGAGGGTCGGAAATTCGTCGGATTGAACGGCGGCCCGCATTTCAAATTTACTGAGGCGGTATCTTTCGTGATTAACTGCGAGACGCAGGAAGAAGTAGATTATTTTTGGCAAAAGCTCATTGCCGATGGAGGTGCAGAGAGTCAGTGTGGCTGGCTGAAGGACAAGTACGGTTTGTCATGGCAGGTCATTCCCACCATCTTGCCGGAGCTGTTTCAGGCTAAAGATCCAGAGAAATTGCAAAGGGTCATGAAAGCCATGCTGCAAATGAAAAAGATTGATATCGCGAAGTTAAAGCAAGCCGGTGAGCAGGATTAATCTGGTCAACACAACCAGCCAGCGCGCTGTACTAAATTGGGGGGATTGGCCCCGCCCGTTAGGGAGGGCTGCGAGTTGTGCCTTAATGAGCCCTCCCTAACGGTCGGGCTAGTGCCCCGAATCGCGAACCGATTGGTAGCAACAGACGTTTTAGAATCGAGAAGGAGTTCAGCATGCAAATAAGTCCATATGTTAATTTCAACGGCCAATGCGAGGCCGCCTTCAAATTCTATGAGCAGGTTCTCGGCGGTAAGATCACATTCAAGATGACCTGGGGCGAAATGCCTGGCGCTGATCAATTGCCGGCTGAGTCGCATAAATTAATAATGCATGAGACGCTGACTGTCGGCGACGATATCCTGTCGGGTGCCGATGCGCCAGCCGGCCGTTACCAGCAACCGCAGGGAGCGAATGTGTCGCTAAGTTTGAAAGACGTCGGCGAAGGTGAGCGCATTTTCAACTCCCTGGCTGAGAATGGAAACGTGATTATGCCGTTTCAGAAAACCTTCTGGTCACCAGGCTTTGGCATGTGCGTAGATCAATTTGGTATTCCGTGGATGGTCAATACGGGACAGGCCGGCTGACGCTGAGACCTGGCCGCAAATGAACACGGATAGACGCGGATTAGGCGATTGAATTCTGATCTGCGTGCATCCGCGGTAATCTGCGGGTGATCAAACTTGCATGAGACGGATCATGGAAAATAAACAACCTACACTTAAGAACGGTAAAATTTGCTACATCGAGATCCCAGCTCTGGACATCAAGCAGTCGGTAGCTTTTTACCAGGGCGTGTTCGCCTGGGGGATTAGAGAGCGTGGCAACGGCAGCATCGCTTTTGACGACGCTGTCGGAGAGGTGAGCGGCACATGGGTAACCGGCCGGCCGCCTTCGCCGGCGCCCGGCATTTTGATCTACATCATGTGTGACAGTGTGGCCGCAACCATCGATGCGGTAATTGCCCATGGCGGCAAGATCGTCCAGCCGATCGGTATGGATGCCCCGGAGACAACCGCCAGGTTCAGCGATCCTGCGGGGAACGTATTCGGTCTTTATCAGGAACCGTCAGGCCAGAACTGAAATAGAAATGTTTTTTGTAACTAAGCCGACGCAGAAAACCTGGACGACTCAGTATTAGAAAGGAGAGGCAACATGCGAAAGAGTGATACGAAGAGCGCTCCGGCACGAAACGTGGACGAGTATCTTGCGAGCGTGCCCGCAGAAGCGCGCGCCACGCTTGTGAAACTGCGCCGGACGATCAAAGCCGCCGCGCCCATGGCTTCGGAAGGAATCAGCTACCAGATGCCGATGTATAAACACCACGGCATGGTGGTCGGCTTTGCGGCGTTCAAGGACCACTGCAGCATTTTTCCCGGCTCGGCCGTTATAGATGCGTACAGGGAGGAACTCAGCCGTTACCAAACCTCCAAAGGCACGATTCGTTTTCCGGCAAACAAGCCGCTTCCCGCCGCGCTCGTCAAAAAGCTCGTCAAGGCGCGAATTGCCGAGAACGAGGCGCGTGCGAAAAAGAAGAAGTAGCATGCAAGCTGTCGCGCCTCCGCACAATTGATTAAGATGCAAGCCGTCCTAACAAGCTAGCAGACTAAACTTAAGGAGAGCCCCATGATCAAGAAGATTCTCTTAGGCCTGGTTATCATTGTCGTCCTGCTGTTAGTCGTCATTGCGCTTCAGTCCTCGACCTATCACGTCGAACGGGCTGCGACTATCAACGCGCCCGCGCCGGTGGTATTCGCCCAGGTAAATGATTTTCACAAGTGGAACGCCTGGTCTCCCTGGGCGAAACTCGATCCCGCGATGAAGCAGACGTTCGAGGGCGCGCCGGCCGGAAACGGCGCTGTCTACACCTGGACCGGCAACAAGGAAGTCGGCGAAGGCCGTATGACTATCACTGAAAGCCGTCCGAGCGATCTCATCAAGATCAAACTCGACTTCATTAGGCCATTCGCAGCCACCAACGACACGTCATTCACCTTCAAGCCTAATGGTAATCAAACCACTGTGACCTGGAGTATGACCGGCGAAAAGAATTTCATCGCCAAGGCATTCCACCTCTTCGTGAATATGGACAAGATGATCGGCGGCGATTTCGAGAAGGGGTTGGCGCAAATGAAAGCAGTAGCGGAAGCGGCCCCGAAGCAGTAGCACAGGAATTTTTAGTCGTTTATGAATCAGGCGAACTCGGCTGAAATTCTCTGAGCCTCCGTCAGTGCGCTCGGCGTCTCGTATCTTTACTCAGCAAGCTCTGCGGCGAGTGTATTTGAGGTCGGTTCACCGCTGAGACGCAAAGGTCGCAGAGCTTACGCAGACAAAGAAATAAGTCACAAGCGAAGGAGACCGATCATGAACATTGTGTTGTGGATTATTCAGGTATTACTTGCGCTACTCTTTCTATTCGCCGGTGGAATGAAACTGGTCCTGCCGATCGACGTACTGACCTCAATGGGCCCGCCGAATCAGGTGCAACTGCCGGGTTTGTTTATAAGGTTCATCGGCGTGTGCGAAGTGCTGGGCGCTCTCGGTCTAATCCTGCCCGGACTCTTCCGGGCTAAGACCTGGCTGACACCTCTGGCCGCCGCCGGGCTGGTGATTATCATGATCGGCGCCGTGGCAGTCTCATTGAAGCTCGGCATTGGAGCAGCGGTGTTGCCATTCGTGGTGGGACTCCTTCTGGCGTTTGTCGCCTACCGTCGCTGGCGTCTGGCGCCGTTGAGCCAGCGATGAACACAGATTCACGCGTCTTCGACAAAACAAGGCGACGTCCATCCAAATTGATACGGAGTCTCTATCCGTGTTGCTTATCTTGCTGTGTTGCTTATCTTGAGTTGATAAGTGTTCATCTGTGGCTGGTTCGTGAGTCCGCGCTTAGCCGCGGCTGATTCTAATGATCGTTCACCTCATCGACGGCACCTACGAACTGTTTCGTCACTTCTACGGCATCCGCCGCTTCAAGAAAATCGATCCACCTTTTGGCGCCATGATCGGGGTGCTCAATACGGTGGCAAAAATGATCGAGGACGGCGCCACGCACATCGGCGTCGCGACCGACCACATCATCGAATCCTTTCGCAACGGGCTGTGGGCGGATTACAAGACGGGAGCGGGCATCGAGCCGGTGCTGCGCTCGCAGTTCACGCCGTTGGAAGAAGCTCTCGCGGCGATGGGTGTAGTCGTGTGGCCGATGGTCGAGTTGGAAGCCGACGATGCGCTCGCGTCCGCGGCATACCTTGCCGCCCAGGATGCGCGCGTGCAGAAGGTTTGTATCTGGACGCCGGACAAAGACCTCGCGCAATGCGTTATCGGCGACCGCGTAGTCCAGGCTGATCGCAGAAAGAATGAGATTCGCGATGAACAGGGCGTCCGCGCCAAGTTTGGCGTGGCGCCCGAATTCATCCCGGACTATCTCGCGCTGGTGGGTGATGCAGCGGATGGCTACCCTGGCATCCCGGGCCTGGGAGCAAAAACAGCCGCGACTCTGCTCAACCGCCACGGCCACATCGAACAGTTCCCTGCCGGTGTTCTCAGAGACGGCAATCTCGAATCTGCTTTGCTGTTCAAAACGCTCGCCACCCTGCGCATCGACGCGCCCTTATTCAAAAATGTCGATGAGTTGCGTTGGACTGGGCCAACCTCTTCCTTCGCGCCGATGACTGAGAAGATCGGTGATCCGCGTCTGGCGATGCGGGCAGAGAAATTGAAGAAGCGGAAGGGCTAGCGACAGAGCATTCATGAGTCCGTGAATCGCACGACTGAGGGTCGGTACGGAACCGCGAGCGGTAGCGAGCGGGATGAGGATTCAACTTGCGCGAAGTCTCTTAAAGATAATTCTTTTTGAGCTTGAGTCTTTATCCCGCTCGCTACCGCTCGCGGTTCCGTAACAACCAGCGATGAATCGCAGGGCCATTTCATCGCTCTCCGACGAACATGCATGAATACTCTTTGAGCAAAGCATGTAATCCTGCCCGCGCTCTTGCAGAATTCACCGGGACACGTTGTAATCAGCGACAATGATCGGAAGAAAGGTTCAGAGAAATACTGAAATTGATCGCCGCGGTTTTCTCCGCGGAGCACTGGCGACCAGCGCATTGTTGATAGCGACGCGCGCGGGTGGTCTGGCCTCCACGTTAAGGCCCGAACGCCACTTCGCTCCCGTCAAAGTCTCGCGAGATCGAATCATTCGCGAAGTTGTCGGCCTCAGACCCTATCGCCCCGAAGGTTTTAGAGTCGAAGCAGAACGAATCGGCGAAAAACTTCTGGTGCATAACTATGGACACGGCGGCGCCGGCATAACACTCTCCTGGGGCACCGCATCGTTGGCCGTCGACCTCTTGTCAGAACCGGGAGCGGTAGCGACCGGGTCCCAGCATATGCGCAGGCCCACAACTCACCGTCACTTCGCCGTTCTCGGCTGTGGCGTCAATGGTCTAACGACTGCCCGACTGCTGCAGAGACGTTTCCAGGACGGCCCCGGCACGGTAACCATCTATGCCAGAGACCTGCCGCCGGAAACCACTTCGAACATCGCCGGTGGTTTCTGGTCCCCAACTTCGGTGTTTGATCCTGAACACGCGACCGCGAAGTTTAGCGAACAGTTTCGTACTGCCTGCCGGATATCCAACCGGGCTTTTCAGAACCTGGTGGGGCCGGAGTACGGCGTGCGCTGGATCGAAACCTTCGAGCTCAGCCGCAATGAAGCGTCGCTCAACCGCGAACTCACCGGCGGCAACGATCTCTACGCGGCCCGGGAGATTCATCGCGATCCCGATCACTATTTCGGCTTTCCTTATGCGTGGCAGTACAACACCATGCTGATCGAGCCGCCCGTTTATCTCAACGCAATGCTGCGCGACTTCTACATTGCCGGCGGCAAATTGGTGGTCAAGGAATTTCGCGCTCGTGAAGAAATCAGACGGCTGCCTGAGCCGGTCATCTTCAACTGCACCGGCCTGGGCGCCCGGGCGCTGTTTGGTGATCAGCAACTCGAACCGGTGCGCGGACAATTGGAAGTGCTTTTGCCGCAACCGGAGATTGACTACTGTTATCTCAGCAGCGGCTACATGTTTCCGCGCAGCGATGGAATTGTTCTGGGCGGCACCTGGGACCACGGCGACTGGTCGCTTGCACCAAAGCCGGAACAGACTACGGGAATTCTTGAAAACCATGCAGAGATAATGAAGGGTCTGAAGGTTGGTTGAGTTGGAAAATGCCGGAACTTCCCGACATCGTCGTCTACATCGAAGCCCTGAATAAGCGAATCATCGGCCACACGCTCGACGGAGTGCGACTCGGATCGCCTTTTCTGTTACGCACGGCCGTCCCAACGATCTCCGCAGTGGAAGGCAAGACAGTCTCAGAACTGAAGCGCCTCGGAAAAAGAATTTGTATCGGTCTGGAAGGAGATTTATGGCTGGTGTTTCATCTAATGATTGCCGGCCGGCTTCACTGGAAGGCCAAATCAACACCGGAACGTGACGCCGCTCAGTCACCAAAAAAAGCTCGGTTGCCGCCAAAGCGAGACCTTGCCGCTTTCGAATTTGATAGCGGGACCCTTTCGTTGACCGAAGCCGGAACCCAGAGACGCGCTTCGCTCCACCTGTTTGAGGGCCAGAACAACCTGCGCCTCCTCGACCGCGGCGGCGTTGAATTATTTCCCGGGTCGGAGGGCGATAGGCTCGGCGAATTTATCGACCTGCGCGCATTTGTCTTAGTGCTTCAATCTGAGAACCATACTTTGAAGCGCGCACTCACAGATCCACGGCTGTTCAGCGGAATCGGTAACGCGTATTCAGACGAGATCTTGTGGCAGGCACGACTCTCTCCCGTCAAGCTCACGCAAAGACTTACCGATGAAGAACTCGAGCGGCTGCACGACGCGACCAGCAAGACCCTCACTTTTTGGGTTGAACTTCTGCGTGAAGAGGCGGGCGATAGATTTCCCGAAAAGGTCACTGCATTTCGCGAAGGGATGGCGGTCCACGGTCGATACAAACAAATCTGCCCGCGATGTGGCGCAAAGATTCAGCGCATCCGCTACGCGACCAACGAAACAAACTATTGCCCTCGTTGCCAGACCGGGAACAAACTCCTGGCCGACCGTGCGCTCTCGCGCATCCTGCGCGATGACTGGCCCAAAACCGCCGAGGAACTTGAGTAGAACGCAGCCCCGTCACGACAGATCTTTCGCCGCTCCATGGCTCATTGACGCCCTCTGGGACACAGCTTTCAACAATTTTCGCTTACTGAAAACTACTGTCGTCGGCCGAGGGTCCATAGATGGCCGGGACCTTCGCGCCCATCAGACGCAGATAGACAGTCATCTGCCCGCGATGATGTGCCCAATGATTAATCGTGTCCTGGATCATTTCGTAACGGGGCGCTTCCATCACCACCTGTCCGTGAGCCAGCAGGCGCCAATTGGTTTTCAAGTGTTCGTCCGTGGTTTGCTGTAGTGCCGACCGCGCGCCGGCGGCGGTCTGGTCCAGCGCTTCGATCAATCCTGCTCTCGTGTCCGGACGCTTCTGTTCCATTTTCGACTCGCCGGGCGCCGGGGCCACGTCCAATTCGTTCTGATTGATCTGCATCATCATCCACATCGGAATCGTGGCCACCATATTGGCCAGATAGCCGAAGATCATGGACTTCTCGTGTGGCTTCCAGTCGTACTTGCCCTCGGGCGCCTGCTCCAGAGCGCGGCGCGAACGCTCGACTTCGCGGTCCAACTCTGCCAGTAAGAATTCTGTCAGTTGCATATGGGTCTCCTCGTCTGCTGTCGTTTTACACATCATACCGCCCGAGGGCCGGACAAGGAATTGGCCGCAGATGAAGCCGGATCGGCGCGGATAACAGCAACCGATACAGAACCCCGAGCAGTAGCGAGGCGATCCTGGACTCAACGATGAGAGGAAGCTATAAGAAGAAGTCTTGAGTGGCGGGATCCGGTCGGATCCACCACCCACGCGGGCTGCCCGCGCGGGGGACCCTGGTCCGCTCTCGGTTCTGACTCCGCCGCTTCGCGGATCATTGACTCTGAAACTACGCGGCGCGGACGCCGGCAATTGCGCCAAAGAAACTTTTTCTTCGTTAATGACTTCCAATGAGTGCCATAATTTGGCTCCTGCTTGTATTATGTTCGGTCTAATCGTGCATGCCTCAGATCTTAAAATGAGACCTTGTTGAAATGCTTCTGATCCAGCAGAACGTTGGCCAATCCTTTCAGTCCCCGCTCGTGCGCGTGTTGCTCGGCGCAATCGCATGCGGTCTGCTCTATGTGCTGTGGAGAGAAGTGCGCAAGATCCCGGCGAAGTTGTTCACGCTGATGGCCACCGCGTTCGTGGACATGCTGGGGCTGCTGATGATCATTCCGCTGCTGCCGTTTTATGTGAAGACACTGGGTGGAAATGGTGTCGACTTTTTCGGATTGCACTTTGGGATTGGGATCATCATCGGCTTCATCGTCGCTTCCTTCACTGTGGCCCAACTGTTGAGCGCGCCGATGTGGGGCCGCTTTTCTGATCGAGTCGGACGGCGGCCCACGCTTCTAATCGCGTTGGGCGCATCGGCAATCGCGTATTTGATTTTCGGCTTTGCCCACTCGCTGCTCGTTCTGTTCCTTTCGCGCATGGTGCAGGGGGCTGGCGGCGGAACAGTCGGCGTCATTCAAGCTTATGTCGCCGACTCCACTGACCCGAAAGATCGCGCGCGCGCGTTGGGCTGGCTATCGGCGACAACCAACCTGGGAGTGGCGCTCGGGCCAGTACTCGGTTCGTTCGCCCTCGCCTTAGGCAAGCGCGACCTGGTGCCGGGACCGGCAACATTACAAATGGGACGAGCAGCGCCCGGCATTATGGCGGCCGGGCTCTGCGTGCTCAACATGATCTTCGCCTGGCGCTATCTGACCGAATCGCGTGACTTCAGTGAGCAGCCGCAGGCTGATGAGGTGCGGCCTACATCGCGTCAGGCGATCTGGCGGGTAATCTCGCATTCGAGCGAGCCCGCATCGCGGCTGATCTGGATTTATGCGATCTCGATCGGCGCGTTTCAGGGAAGCTTTTCAGTGCTGGCGCTTTTTTTGAACGCGCGCTTTCAGGTCACCGAGCTAACGATTGGCTATTTCTTTATGTACGTCGGCTCGATCTCAGTGTTTGCCCGCGTACTGCTGCTCGGACGCATGGTCGATTGGTTGGGTGAGGCAAAGCTCTCGCGCCTGGGCCTGGTGCTCCTGGCCGCCGGTGTTGTGGGAATGCCGCTGGCGCGAAACCTTTGGATGCTGGCGATCGCGGTAGCGCTGATTCCTCTGGGCACAGCCTTCACCTTTCCCTGCGTGACGGCCCTGCTGTCGCGGGTCATCCGGCCCAGAGAGCGCGGCCTCTACATGGGAATGCAACAGACGTACGGCGGGGTCGCTCGGATCATTGCGCCGCTCTTCTTCGGCTGGGCATTCGATTCGATCGGCGTATCGGCGCCTTACTTCTTCTCTTCCGCGTTCATTCTGGCGACACTTTTTCTGGGATTCGGAATGGACAAGTACGCGAAAACCGAGGTTGGCGTCGCGCC
>DATNNY010000385.1:0-9606 GCA_035601635.1 Pyrinomonadaceae bacterium | reverse complement strand
ACTCCGGTAAAGTACAGCAGACATTTCTATGACTATCGAATAGCCCAGAGCACCCTGGTGCCTTATCGCACGGTGCTGCTCGAAGACGGCAAGCAGACACTCGAAACCCGCATTCTCACGATCACCTACGGCGTGAAGATGGAAGATTCACTCTTCCAAAATCCCGAGGCGGCAAGTTCGTCCGAAAAGCCTTAACTTCCCTGCGGGCTTTCAACTGGACAGGCAAAGAGTCTCGCCAACATTTACTTTCTTGATCTTGGGTACGCGGCCAGAAAACCTACCTTTTTTCGGAACCAAAGACTTTAGCGCGCGTGTTTACTGCCGAGGCGGTCGCGGGCCGGTGTATAATTTTGCTCGCGATAACCCTAGCGCAAAAGGAAATTGCGTCAACGCTGACTGAGAGCCTGCCTGCCCGATGAGAACGCTAACTTCGATTGAGGAGTTGGACTTCGCCGCCGCGATGCCGACTGTCGTCGTTAAGAAGACGTCGGATCACATTCTGCTGGAAGCGACCCTGGCGGGCGACGAAGACGCGTTTGCGGAATTGGTGCGACGTTATCGCAACCAAATTACGAGTTACATTTACCGCATGACGAACGATTACGACGGAGCAGTGGATTTGGCCCAGGAGACGTTCTTGCGGGTGTATCGCGCAGCCGGCCGGTATCAGACGACCCATGCGTTTTCAACTTACATCTACCGGATCGCTACGAACCTGGCGATTAGTGAGTTGCGCAAACGCAAGCGCCGGCGACTGGTATCGCTGACGGGCTTGCTCTCTTCCGAAGACGGCCAGGAGGCGAGGGATTTTGATGCGCCGGACGACAAGCCTTTGCAGGATATCAGTCTGGTCGATTCGGAAAAACGTGCGGTGGTGAAACGGGCCATCAGTACTCTGCCCGACAAGTATCGCGCGCCTCTGGTTCTGCGCGACGTTGAAGGCAAGAGTTATGACGAGATCGCGGCGATCTTATGCACGAGTGAGGGAACGGTGAAATCGCGCATTAACCGGGCCCGGAATTTCCTGCGCGACAAGATGCGGAATTACATCCAGGTGGTGCCATGATGAATGGGAAAGAATGCCGCGCGACGCGGCGAGAAATTGACGAAGCAGAACTGAACCGTCCGTTGAGCCGGCAAGCGCACGCGCACGTTGCCGGATGCGCGTCGTGCCGCGAGTTTCGCGCGGAACGAACCAGTCTGCGTGAGTTAGTGGGAAGCCTCGAGCCGGTCGCAGCGCCGGGAGATTTTGACTTGCGACTGCGAGCGCGTCTAGCGAGCGAACGACAAAATCGCTCTCTTCGCCCGTTTATCTTCCGGCTGGCAATAGGCACTCCCGCAATCACCGCCACCGCGCTGGTAGTAATGCTGGCCGTGGCCCTGGTTTGGCTGGCACAGCGAAATAGAAATCAGGCGCCGGCGATTGCCGCGAGCGCTTCTCGGCAAGAGCCCGCTGTTCCCAAACAAGCGAATCTGTCGTACTCACCTCTCGCTCCGGTGGAATCAAGAGAAGCGCCACCTCAACTCAGTAGCGATTTGAAACCAACTGGTCGCCGGAACAGCGAAGGAAACAGCGATAGAGAAATTAATCGTAAGTCCGACTCGGCTGGCATCAATGCCAGAGATTATGGGGCTTCACCGGCGGAATCGATTAGGCAGATAGAACAAAAAGCCGGTGAGGTTTCTCTGAGTGCGCCGCTCAAACCGATGGTCGTGTCGATGGAGGATGACCGCGGCGCGAAGCATAAGATTTCTTTGCCACCGGTTAGCTTCGGCGCTCAACGAATGGTCGATAACCGGGTTCCGGTGAGTTTCAATTCCAACAGCCGGAGCTGGTAATTGAGTTTTCCAGTAATACCCATGAATACGTTTGTACATCGCTTGTCGACGCCGGCAATCACCGCCACGACCGTAATGTGTCTGGCCATCGTGGGCACGGGGCAGACAAACGCGCCGGCAGCATCAACTGTGGTTCAGACACCGGCTGCGGCGCAGCCATCGACGCCCGAAAAGACACAACTCCGGCGGCTCCCGAGGCGGCCATCGACTCCGCCGGCCACGGTCACAGTCGTTGCCGACCAAACAAAGGTTGCGCCACAAGTTGTGACCATCGTTCATCGTTTGAGTGGGGTCAAGATGCTGCGGCTCCTGCAGCGCCAGGCAGGCGAACCCGGAGCGGTCTATACAATCGATACTGAGTCAATCTCAACCGATGCGCACGCGAGCATTATCGCCGGATGGGCGCTTGAAGATGGTAAGACGATCGCCGTGCGGCTGCCGCAGGCCGGAGCTGAACTTGAATTTGCGCGGGCGCTAACGCTACCGGCCGAACTGAAAGCGGCGGTATCAGGACCGATAACCATGCGCACATTCATACCGCCGGGCGCTGACCCTGACTTGACGGTCATTACTCGCGACGGGCGAAAGCTGAGAGCTCGTTATATTGGACTGGACGCACAAACCGGACTATCGGTGTTACAGGTGAACACGGTTGTGTTACCGCTGGCGCCCGAAGAAGTCGTGAAGGAGTTGACCCCAGGGCAGGCAGTACAGATCTTCGCTCCTGAGCGCACCATGCCCGAGGGCGAAGGATCATCGCGAAACATTTATGTGAAGGTCGGTGAGGTTGATACAAAGATCGTCGCGCTGCCGAACAGTCCGGGGAAACAGGAGCGACTAACGGTGCGCGGCGCCGGGCTCTCGCCTTTGGTGATTGGCGGAGTGGCGTGTGATGAAGTGGGAAAGACGCTGGGGATCGTTGAATCCATCGATGGTGACGACGCGCGCATCTTGCCCTCAGATAAAATTCGCGCGGCTACCCGCCGCGTGTTGGAGCGACAGTCGAGCGTTCCCAGGCCTCTGCTCGGGGTAGTTGGTGAGCCGGTAAAATTCGCCGCGCGCGCTTCATTTCTCGCGCACGGATGGGAGGAGAAGCAATTGACTGAGTTGCTCCAGAAGCAACTGGGCATTCTGCTGACCTCAGTAAAGCCAGGCACGCCTGCTGCGCTGGCTAAGCTGCATCCGGGCGATGTTATTGTTCGTGTCAACCAGGAAGACATTCAAAGCAGCGAGGAGTTCTCTAGAGTACTGGGAGAGGCAGGCAGCGGCCGGGAAGTTCAGTTTCTGGTGCGGCGGCCCAGCTCACCGGTCCCTTTTCCGATAGACGTGAAACTGGGAGGCTCGTTTGATCCGGCGTTTGAATACCATTTTGAATTTCCGGAGATGGCTGCAGACCTAAGCGGTTTGGCATGGCTGGGAGTTGAAACGATGGCCCTGTCTCCAAGAAATCTGGCGCAACTGGGCGCTGACAGCGGGGTGCTGATAGTTGCCGTGGAGCCGGAAAGCATCGCGGCGCGCAGCGGCTTGAGGGAAGGCGACGTTATTGAATCGATCGACGGGCGAGTCTTGCGACGCGGCGCGTGGAATATGGGCTTTGAATTCAACCGCCAGAAGAAACACGTGCTCTCTCTGGTCAGGAAACATGAAAAGAAACAGGTGATCCTCGAGCCAGTCGAGTAGGAGGTTGCTTCATTTGTTCTTACATCGGCCGGGAGTCACGGCGAGGTTCGGATCTCGAATCATGAATTTGAAATTTCAAATTCGAGATCTTGGATTTGCCGGCGAAATCAATCCGCCGGCTTGCCTGGCAGCAACCCTTCGCACGAGAGAGTCTGTGGCCCGCTTTCATTGCAGATAGCGAACTTGGCGTTCGATCCCTGATACATGGTCACACCCGCGTACTCGCCACGAGAGTTTAAAATATAAAAGTTCACGTAAAAGTTGGGAGTTCCCCTGCTGTTGAGCAAGCGCTTCTCCACGGTGTTGGCTTTGATGCGCTTCAGCGCTTCCATTCCGGCGTCCTTCGGATGGGCGCCGCGGCGCATCTCCTCAATGATCAGGAACGAGCAGAGACCATAGAGATTTGCTTCGCCGCGACCGGTGGACCCGGCCGCTCCCACGTTGCCGTCGACATACAGACCGGCGCCCAGAATCGGCGAATCACCCACCCGCCCGGGTATCTTCCAGGCCAAACCGCTGGTGGTGGTGACCCCACAGATTTCACCCTTGCTGTTGATTCCGTCGCAATTGATAGTGCCATGGAAATTTTCTTCTCTGAGCTCTCCTTTCGCCAGCATGTCCAGGGCCGCGCGGCGTCCGGCTTCAGCCCTCTTTTTCGGATCAAGATAGTGTGACGGATCGATCTGGCGCTTCCACTTCAGCCATAGCTCGCGGGAATGCGGCGTATTCAGATCGTCTTCGACCTTGAATCCCAGGCTGCGCGCAAAATCCTGTGCACCCTTACCGACAATCAGATGATGATCCGTCTGTTCCGAAACGGCTTTCGCCACCAGCGAAGGCGTGCGCACGCCTTCGATCGAAGCCACGGCGCCGGCTTGTTTCTTTGGTCCGTGCATGCACGAAGAATCAAGCTGCACGATCCCTTCGGCGTTTGGCAGGCCTCCATACCCGACACTGTCATCCAGCGGATCTAGTTCGACTATGTTCACGCCCGCGATCACTGAGTCGAGCACGTCTTCACCCTGGGTGATCATCGTGAAGGCCTTCTGCACGCAGGTCACGCCGCCGCCGTTCTTGAAATGATTTCCGTTAGCGGATGAAATGACCAGAGGCTTAACCGTGCTGGGGACCAGCATGGTCGGCAAGACTGCTTTGGTCCGCGACTTTGACGCCAGGACCACGCCGGCCGCGCCCGTTCCGATCATGAAATCACGTCGTTTCATCATTTGATGGACCTCGCTTTTTCGGATTTTGCAGGCCGTGTTTACACGAGCGAGCCAGTGTCAGTCAATCTGAAAACCAAATCTTTGGGAAGCGCTGGCTTTTGCCGATCGGTCAATCACCGTGACCAACAGCAGATATCGGCCCGAACGCAGGCCTGCCAGACTTATCTCGGCTGCATAAGGAACGCGCCGCGTGTCTGAGAGGCTATCAAGCTGAATCCTGTGCAAAGGCGTGGTAACGACTGGTTCGTCGTCGCGAAACAGTTGGACTTGAACGGCCAGGTCGGGACCATTGGCAGGGGCGCTGAAAGAATTCGCCGGCAGGTTGTTAGCGGGTTCGGAGGCACCCTGAGATGTCGAAGTCGGGGCGGCCGCTGCTGCACTACCACTCGCATTATAGACAAACGTTAGAAAGCGCAGCAGCGAAGAGTTGGCGAAGTGGTGGTCAACGTTCAAATCGATCTGACCCAGAGGCCCCGGTGTCTTGGCAGGCTCAGCAGAAGTCGCAGCCGAGGGATCGACCTCCGGTCCAGGCTCTCTCTCTCCGACAATCAGACTGCTAAGTGTCAGAGTTTTCGAGCTGAGATCAGGAATTTCGATCCAACTCACGGCGCTGCCGGCATGGCCGCGTTTCGCGTCAACTGTCGCCACCCGAACCTGATAAAGCCCGGGCTTGATCGCGCAGAAGTGGTTATAGAAGACGTTGTCCGGCGGTCCGGTATTCGGGTCGGTTGACTTCGCCTTAATCGTCAGATGCTTGTTGAAGCCGCTGACGGATTTACCGTGATCATCGTAGACGACGCCGGCGATGTCGATGGCCGCCAGTTGTTGGCCTTCCCGGGCTTCAAGCACTAAAGAGTTAGTGGAGATCTTGATCGAAGTCGTCAAGGTCGGACCAGCCTGGGCCAGATCCAGGAAGCTTAGCGAAATTGCGATGGGCAACTCGGTCTTCGGATAGACGGCATGCATCGCCTCAACCATTAATTCAGCGGCCGGTTTAGGGCCGACGTTACCATCAGGCTTTTTCTGCGAAACCGTTTCCGTCGGCGGGCTGTTACCAAAGCCACGATGAAAACGGACTACCAGATCAGGACGTCCTGTGACGCTCACTTCGACGCGCCGGGACTTTGCAGTTTGTTCTCCTGGTTCAGGCCGCCAGGCGAGAAGATAGTAAGCCGCAGTCTCTTTCAAAGCCCGGGTAACGCCGGCTGACAGATCGTTGTTGTTAAAAAAGGCGCGGCCTCCCGTGTCTGCCGCCAGAGCGTTGAGACCGTCCTGAGAGGCGGTGTTCTCGCCCATGGATCCGCGCATCAGTCTGCCTGAAGGGTCAAAGGGTGTCTCCATACTTGCGTCAGGCATTCCCGTGGTCAGGCCTCTGGCGTCAATCGAGTAAATAACTACGCCCGCAGCCGCGGCCGCGGAGGTGATTTGATGCACGCGCTGGTATGAGTCTGAGTTCCGGTGGTCGAGAAGAAAACCATCTGAGACCAAAACAATAAGTTTGCGCCCCGGCAATCCCGCCGAACTCTTGACCAGACTCCTGAGCGACGCAAGCGTGGCGTTGGTCAAGAACGCAGCCTGCTGAAGCATCTGGGAGGCGCGCGTATTGACCTGGGCCTCGGCTGCCTCGCGAGGAAGACCCGGATTCAATCGCATCACTTGAGTGACGAAAAACCCGAGCACCTCGTCATTCCGTGCTTCGATTTGTTGGGCCTGGTATTCAGTCATTGCAGGCCGGTCGGAGTCCTGGGTCGAATAGGACTTTGCCATCAGTCGTTCGGTCGCGGTATTTAGCACTCTTTTGTCGTTGGTCAGTTGTTGCAGGAACCCAATCTGACCGCTGGCTGAGGTGATGGCTGCTTCGTCGTTTTGGCCCATCTCACGATCGACAAAACGTTGGAGCATCACCCGCGCGTGCCTGTTACTTGCCGGAGAGAGGTGCAGATCATCGATAAAGAAAAACACTGTCCGCCCCCGGTCCAAAGGCAGCGGTCCACGATCTCCCTGACGGACACTCGCGCCGGAAGTCCCGCGCGCCGCCGCAATCTGGGCCTCTTCGTTTCGGCTCCCAGCGACAACACGTTCGAAAAAAGAAATGTCCCGAGGCTTGCCGTCAATCTTCAAAACAAACTGGTCGCGTCTCAAACCGTCGACGAAACCGCCCTGCTTGTCGAAGACCATTACGTCAGTCTGCACCAGCGCAGTGTTAACCCGGATTACGTCAGGACTCTGCCGGGAAGGTTCCTGCTCCTGCGCAAACGCCGGCCCTGCGCACGCCCAACATGCGGCTGAAAAAAACAGAAAGCGCAAAAGCGGAAGGCAAGCTCGCACTCTGAAAACTCCCGAATGAAGTTCTGAGGTGTCTGGGAAGATCGGCAGAGATGATATCATGCCGCACCCGGAAACGGGACGACTCGATTTCTAATTCGCCCGATCAAATGCTGAGGCTGTTTGACGAGATCATGGACGACCTGAAAAAACTAATTCGCGAAGTGCCGGACTTTCCTAAACCCGGAATCAACTTTTACGACATCACGACTTTATTGAAACATCCGGTGGGCCTGCGTCAGACCGTGGACGCTCTGGCCGCGGAATTTGAAGGGATGAAGATCGACGCCGTCATTGGTGTCGAGGCTCGCGGCTTCATTTTCGCGCCCGCCCTGGCGTATCACCTGGGGGCCGGTTTTGTGCCCGTGCGCAAGCCAAAGAAGTTGCCGGCTGCTCGAACTTCGATCTCGTACGACCTCGAATACGGACAGGACACGCTCGAGATTCACAGCGACGCCGTCAGCCCTGGGCAGCGAGTCATAATCGCCGATGATTTACTGGCCACGGGCGGAACTGCCCGAGCGGTTTGTGATCTGGTCGAAGGTCTCGGCGGCAAAATCGAAGGATTAGTCTTCGTAGTTGAACTGGAATTTCTTCCGGGAAGAAAGAAACTGGAAGGCTACGACGTGCGGTCGCTGATTAAGTATCAATCGTAGCTGGGAGCGCGGACATCCTTGTCCGCACTGAGCGCGAAGCGCGAAGGATGATAACGCCGCGCCCCGGTGCTCTCAGTGATTCGCGCGGACGCGTTCCACTTGTCACGCTGTACTAATCCTGACTCTCCATTTACTATCTCTCTCGTGTGCTCCCGTAGCTCAGTTGCATAGAGCGCTCGCCTCCTAAGCGAGAGGTCGCGCGTTGGAATCGCGCCGGGGGCACCATTTCTACTCTGCTTGCTTGCGACAAAACGGCCGCTCGGTTGTTGGGTCAAACCACCTCGGTACAGAACCCGGAGCGGTAGCGACGGGGTCAAGGCATCCAACCAAGTGGGTCAGCAAAACAGAGCTTTGATTGTCTCCGCGCTTTGAACGTTTTAGAACTGCTCATCCGCAGAGTGAGTGTTTGACCCGGTCGCTATCGCTCCCGGTTCTGTACCGATTGGCAACGTAATGTTCACTCGGCTGGGCGAACAACTCCGCGCGTACTTCTTCCCATGGGATCAGTTCGACAGTCCGGCATCAATCTCAGCCACGCGCCGCTTGATCTCTTCGGACCAGGCTGCTTCGACGTCTGGCTCGGAAACCGGATCGAGCGTCTCAATCAGTAAACCAGCTAAGGTAGCTCGATCGCGCTCGAGCAGTTGCGCCGCCTCGTGAAAGACTTCTTTAAGGTTTCGTTCCATGTCACAGAGTTTACTCCCAAGTTGATCTCCTGTGAATTGGCATTTTTCACGGCGCCGAAAGCCTTACAATTGTCGCCCCCAGCCCACCCGCATCAGGCGGCGCGTCGGTCCAGTCTGCGACGAAAGTCGTCCGCGCCAGAATTGATCTGACCATCTCGCGTTGCACCCCAATGCCCTTGCCGTGAATGATCCGAACCACGCGGAAACCTTTGCGATGCGCTTCGCGCAGATATTCTTCCACTACCGGCTTCACTTCGCGCGGAGGAATGGTGTGCAGGTCAAAGATGTCGGTGATTTCAATCTCAACCGGTTCCGGAAATGGATCGAGATCGTCGTCGTCGTTTTGCATTTCTGATGCTTCGCCCTATAATTTTAGGTGTTCCTAAATTATCTAATTAATTTGTTCTCGCTGAGACCAGAAGCCTTGCTGAGCACCAACCGCAGAGAGGAGCCCTCGTGGCGATTAGTCTGAGCAGAACTTTTGTTCTGCGCAAGCTCCACCAATTAACGGGCATCATGCCCCTGGGCTTTTTCCTACTCGAACATTTTTACACCAATTCCAAAGCATTGACCGGGGCGGCCGACTTTAACGGCGCCGTCAAGGATCTACAGTCGATTCCTTATATTCTATTCGTCGAGATCGGCGGGATCTTCATTCCCTTAATCTACCACGCTGTCTATGGCATGGTGATCACGGTCGAAGCGCGGCCGAATAATCTGCACTATCCGTACGCCCGCAATTGGTTCTACACCATTCAGCGTCTGACGGGCGTCATCCTGTTTTTCTTCATCACTTTTCATGTCCTGAATTTTCGTTTTGGCTTGATTCCGGGCCTTAATACAGTCTCAGTCGCGCATCACCCGGAGCAGTCCTTCGCTATAGTAGCGGGAGAGTTCAGGAGAATTCCCATCTTCGTCGTGTACGTGGTCGGCATTACCGCGACGGTGTGGCATTTGGCAAATGGCGTCTGGCTGTTTCTGGTCGATTGGGGCATTACCATCGGCGAGCGGGCGCAGAAGATTACCGGTTATGCTTGTTTGGGTCTCGGCATTTTCTTGCTGGCCGTGGGCATCAACGCCGCGGTGGCGTTCATCCGGCCCGGCGGCTTGCTGGCGGGAATTCTGTAGATGGATTTTAAGTGGCACAGACTTTAGTCTGTGACTTGGCGTGACGATTCACAGACTGAAGTCTGT
>DATNNY010000384.1:0-3092 GCA_035601635.1 Pyrinomonadaceae bacterium | reverse complement strand
GTGCGTTACGACGGAATGATCCACGACTTCGGCTTGCTAAACGGCTTAGCTGAAGAGCCGGCGGTTCGTTCTCTGTTTGAGCATGCAGCCGCGGAGCTGAAGAAACATCTGCAAACGGACGGCGATAAGCGCACCGCGAGTTCATAAAGTGGCACGCTAAACCTCTACGACGGTCAATAACAAGACTTGGTGGCAAATAGAAGCGTGAAGCGAACTGATTTGAATGGATGAAGAATCTGCAAAGGGCTTCGGCGCTCGGCAGATCTGCTCACCGAATAGGAGTAGTTGAAAGGAGAAATACCGTGGCCAAGAAGCAGAACGATTCGAAAACGGGCCGAACAGTGAGTGCTCAACCGCGCCTTCATCAACGCGCGCGAGAAATTCAATCTTACGGAACTGTAAAACATGCATTGCCTCTCGACCTGGAAGAGCCGGTGCGAGTGCAGGTGACCAATCAATTGAACCAACTGGTCGCGGACACGATGACGCTTAGGGATCTATACAAGAAGTGTCATTGGCAGGTCGCTGGTCCGACGTTCTATCAACTGCACCTGCTATACGATAAGCATTATGGTGAGCAGAACGACTTGGTTGATTTAATTGCCGAGCGAATTCAGCTGCTGGGCGGCGTTAGCCTGGCCATGGCCGCTGATGTGGCAGAGACGACACAAATCGAGCGACCGCCGCGGGGTCGGGAGGAAGTCTCAGTCCAACTATCGCGGTTGATCGACGCACATCAAATCATCATTCAGCAGTCCCGCCCATTGGCGCGACGCGCTGCCGAACTCAACGACGATGGCACCAATGACCTGGTGGTGAGTGATGTGATCCGTACTAACGAATTGCAGATTTGGTTTCTGAGCGAACATCTGGTTGACGTGCCTTTGGTGGAAGCGAAAGAGCGGTTCGCTACGGTGTAGTTACTGATAACGAGTAACCCAAAGCTGGAGCGCCTATCGCGTCGCAGCGTGGCCCAGTTCTACCAAAGGCGGGTGGGCTAGTAGTCGATACACTTGAAGTCGGTGCCTTACAATGAAGAGCGTGCGGGAAAAGCTATTGAGGAACAGATGGGCGGGTTATTGCGGTTCTCTGTTAGGCACTGCCACCGTTACTGCTTTCCTCATCCCGTTTCGCGGCCACATCAATTCCACGACAGTGGCGCTGGCCTTTTTGCTAGTTGTTCTCTTTGCCGCAATCCTTTGGGGGAGCAAACCCGCTCTTATTGCTTCAATACTAGGGATGCTTGGCTTTAACTTCTTCTTTCTGCCACCGTTTCATACCTTTACAATTGCCGACCCACAGAATTGGGTGGCGCTCGCGGTTTTCTTCATTACAGCTCTTACTGTTGGCCAGCTTTCAGCGCGCGCACGACGACGCGCTACGGATGCGGAAGCGCAAAAGAGCAAAATCAAGCAGCTCTACGAGGATTTGCAAACCGCTTTCGATCGCGCGAGCGAAGCTGAGGCGGTCAAGCGCAGTGAGCGTCTGAAATCGGCATTGCTGGACGCTGTGACTCATGATATCCGAACGCCGCTGACCTCAATTAAGGCCTCCGCTACTTTACTACTGGAAGATCGTGTAGCTATGGAGCAGGTTGAGAGATTAAGTCCGGAAGAACAGACGGCAATGTTGAGAGTGATTACTCACGGCGCAGACAGGCTTGATCGATTCATCGAAGGCATCGTTGATTTGGCGCGGATCGAAACGGGTGACATGCAGCTAAACCGCAACTGGGGCGCAGTGGAAGACATTATCGAGACTGCCTTAGCACAAGCTGAGCCTCTAACCCGAGAACATCAAATCAGGGTATCGGTCGAAGACGAGCTACCGGTAGTCCGTGTTGACGCGAGGGCAGTCACAGAAGTGATCTATACCTTGATAGATAACGCGAGCAAATATGCACCGATTGAAAGTATCGTCACGATCGAGGCCAGGCGTGTGGCCGACGACATCGTGGAGATAGCGGTGGAAGATCAAGGCCCAGGCATTCCAGGCGCTTGCGAGAAAAGGTTTTTGAAAGGCTGTATAGGGTTACCAGCAACGGCGCGACCGGAAGTCCTTCTGGAATTTGGAATGGGGTTGGCTATTGCCAAAGGGATTGTCCAAGCTCACGGTGGAAATATTTGGATAGTGGATGGAAGGGTGAGCCAGGGCGCGCGAGTGATTTTTACAGTTCCTGTTGGCGACGAAGACCTGCCTCGGAATAATGGAAGTGCGCAAAGCGCACCTACGATCACGACCGAAGCGGAATACTTGACCGGCAATGGAAAGTAAGAAACGCGTTCTCGTCGTTGACGACGAGCAGGAGATCACTTTCGTCCTGCGCAGCGGTCTGTCGAAGCACGGCTATGACGTCAGGGTAGCTGGGGAGGGCCAAGCCGCTTTGGAGTTGTTTCAAGCATGGACGCCCGACCTAGTCCTCACCGATCTTTCGATGCCCAACATGAATGGGCTGAAACTCTGTAAGCGGCTGCGAGACATCTCAAGCGTTCCCATAATCGTGCTATCAGTTAAGGGCGACGAATCTACCAAGGTAGAAGCGCTGGACGCTGGCGCCGACGATTATGTGACGAAACCTTTTGGCATGGGCGAGTTGATGGTCAGGGTCAGAGTTGCCCTCCGTCGTTCGCCCGAAGCCAAACAGGAAGGGGCGATAATTGAAGACGGCGATTTCCGAATTAATCTTGAGACGCGCGAGGTGAATGTTGCCGGAAAAGAGATACGACTATCACCAAAAGAGTTCGACTTGCTGGTCTATTTCATTCGTCATTCGCAAAAGGTCCTAACCCATCGCAATTTACTAAGCGCAATTTGGGGCGGAAACTCTGTAGAGCAAACCGAATATCTTCGCGTCTTCATTCGTCACCTGCGGAAGAAGATCGAGCCCGATCCCGCAAAGCCTCGCTACATCCTGACCGACCCGTGGGTTGGTTACCGGTTCCTTCCGGGTCGATGACAATTGTAACCACGGTGTTGTTCGGGCTGATTTATCCGCTCGCTGTTACCGGGATTGCGCAGCTTGTTTTCACCGACAAAGCTAACGGCCAACTGATCAAACGCCCCGATGGAACAGTCATCGGTTCAAAGATCAT
>DATNNY010000383.1:0-24614 GCA_035601635.1 Pyrinomonadaceae bacterium | reverse complement strand
ACAGACCCGAGCTTGATCTTAAGTTTGCCGTCCGTCAGTTCGGTTGGCGGAAAGGTTTGTTCACCTTTGGGCGTAACCACGCTGCCGGAAAGTTTGGTATTTTCCGACTTGATTTCAAGGCTCAAATCGAAGCTCCCGCCGGTCGTTTTTACTGCTCCTTTATGCTTCCCCACGAATAGATCGGCGGCACGTTTTGCCGATGAGTCACCCTGCGCAAACAACGCAACCGGCGTTAACAGCAAGAGTGTCACGACCGCGAGAAGCGACGGTACGAGTGTTGGTGATTGCTTCATCTCTGCTCCCTGGTCCGCGCAGCCTTAGGCAGCCGCGCGTTCTTGCGGTTTATTCTCTAGAGCTGTTTTTGCCTGAGCGGCCAGCTCGGTGAAAGCCTCGGGTTGTTTGGCTGCAAAGTCGGCCAGGATCTTACGATCGAGTTCGATTCCCGCCAGTTTCAAGCCGTGCATGAACTGCGAATAATTGAGGCCATTGAGTCGCGCGGCGGCCCCGATGCGCACGATCCACAACGAGCGGAAATCGCGCTTCTTCAATTTGCGTCCGGTATAGGCGAAGTTCAAACCACGCTCCACCGACTCTTTCGCTGATCGATAAAGCTTCGACTTTGTACCGCGATAGCCCTTGGCTAACTTCAGAATTTTCTTCCGCCGTTCCAGGCGTTTATTTCCTCTTTTTGCTCTCGGCATGATTAATTCCTTTCACTGTGGCACAGACTTCGGTCTGTGCTTTCAACCGGCGCGCTCACAGACTAAGGTCTGTGCCACTTTTTTAGTCCCTTCCGTACGGCAACATTCGTCTGACCCGCTCGAGGTCGCCGTCCGCAACCAGAACGTCAACGTCCAAATATCGTTTCCGTTTGTTAGTCTTCTTGGTCAGGATGTGGCGCGCGTGCGAGTGGCCTCGCTTGATCTTCCCAGTGGCCGTAACGCGAAAACGCTTTGCCGCTCCCTTATGTGTTTTTAGTTTTGGCATGATTGCTCCCTTTCAAATCTCAAATCTCAAATTGTGTCGGCCTGGCTGAGTAAGATCAGCCTTTCTGATTCTCACCCGACGAGGCTGGCTCTGCCGGTGCCGCTGGCGCCGTTGCCGGAGTCACTGGCGCAGCCGGAGCCGCGGGTGTAACCGGCGCCGGCTTGGGCCCACTGCCTCCCCCGCTCTGACTTGACGAAGCCGGTTTAGCGCCGCCCTTATGTCTCTTCGGCCCAAAGATCGTGAACATCTGATTGCCTTCCATGCGCGGCCGCATCTCAACCTCGCTGATGTCCGCCAGATCCTTTTCCAGCTTTTCCAGAATGCGCGAGCCCAATTCCCGGTGTGTCATTTCGCGGCCGCGGAACCAGATCGTGGCCTTCACTTTGTCGCCTTCCGTTAACCACTCGCGCGCGTGCTTCATGCGATAACTATAGTCGTGCTCGTCAGTGCCCGGGCGAAACTTAACTTCCTTAACCGTGATGACGACCTGTTTCTTCTTGGCTTCGTTCGCCTTCTTCTTCGCCAGGTACTGAAACTTCCCATAGTCGATGATTTTGCACACCGGCGGATCGGCGTTCGGGGCCACCTCAACCAAGTCCATGCCTTTTTCGCGCGCGGCGCGAATAGCGTCACGCGTGTCCATGACCCCGAACTCTTCACCGTCTTCGGCAACTACGCGCACCTGGGGTACGCGAATACGTTCGTTAATTCGTATGACCGGCGCACGGCTGAAACTGGGACGACCGCGGCCTCGAAAACCTGTAGCTATTGCTGCACCTCCTCGGTAAGTGGCACAGACTTCAGTCTGTGGCTGTGGTTTAGATTCAAATCATCCATTTGGAATACACAGACTGTAAAGTCTGTGCCACCAAACTACGTGTTTGTAAGAGCGCGCGTTTCAATCAAGCGGCGCGCCATTTCCTTAAACTCTGCCAGCGACATCGCGCCGATGTCACCTTTCAATCTTTCGCGGACGGCGACTTTGCCTTCCTCTACTTCCCTATCGCCGAGCACGAGCATGAACGGAACCTTCTGCATTTGCGCGTCGCGAATCTTGGCGCCAATCTTGTCGCCGCGAACATTGACTTCGACCCGCAGACCCGCCGAGCGCAAATCCTGCGCGACCTTCTCGGCATATTCGTTGACGCGATCCGTAATCGGCAGCGCGGCCACCTGGACGGGCGCCAGCCACAGCGGAAACGCACCGGCGTAATGTTCGATTAGGACGCCGAAGAAACGCTCTACCGATCCGAACAGTGCGCGATGGATCATGATCGGCTGATGCGGTTTGTTGTCCTCGCCGATGTACTCAAGCTGGAAACGCTGCGGCAAATTGAAATCAAACTGTACCGTAGTCAACTGCCAGAGCCGGCCGATTGAGTCCTTGACCTTGATATCAATCTTTGGTCCATAGAAGGCTGCCTCATCTTCCATCCGTTCATATGGAAGATTTTGCTCGGTCAGAGCCAGGACCAGAGCGGCCTCAGCCCGTTCCCAATTCTCATCAGAACCGAGATACTTCTTCGCGGGATTGCTTCCTCTGACCGAGAGTTCGATTTTGAATTCTTCGAAACCGAAAGTCCCCAGCAGAGCAAAAGCAAATTGAATACAATTAACGATCTCAGTACCCACCGTCTCGGGGGTACAGAAAATATGCGCATCGTCCTGGGTGAAACCGCGCACCCGCATCAGGCCATGCAAGGTTCCGGACAGTTCCGCACGGTAGCAGGTGCCCAGTTCGGCATAACGTAAAGGCAGGTCGCGATAAGAACGTTGCGACGACGAGTAGATGCCGATATGAAACGGGCAGTTCATCGGCTTGAGCCTGAACTCCGTTCCTTCCAACTCAGTGGGCGAGAACATCACGTCGCCATAGGTCTCTTCATGACCGCTCATCTGCCAAAGCTCGCGTCGGGCAATGTGCGGCGTGAACACCAGCCCGTATCCGCGCTGCTCGAGTTGTTCGCGCAGATAGTCTTCCATCTGCTTGCGGATCACACCGCCCTTAGGGTGCCACAGCACCAGACCCTGGCCGTATTGTTCCTGGATCGAAAACAGATCGAGCTCGCGCCCCAAACGACGATGATCGCGTTTCTCGGCCTCCTCGCGTTGCTTGATCCAGGCATCGAGTTCTTCAGGAGTGAAGAAAGCCGTGCCATAGATGCGTTGCATCTGCGGATTTTCGGAGTCGCCTTTCCAGTACGCGCCCGCCAGTGACAGAATCTTGAACGCCCGCAGACGATTCGTGTTCGGCACGTGCGGCCCCAGGCAGAAATCAATAAACGGCGAACCGTCGATGTAATAGACGGAGACGACCTCGCCGGCCTTTTCGTCGATCAGCTCGCACTTTAAAGGCTCTTCACGTTCTGCAAAGATTCGGAGGGCTTCGGCTTTGGAGATTTCATCTCGCCGATAAGGCATATTGCGCTTCGCGATATCGCGCATCCGCTTTTCAATCACCGGCAAATCGGCTTCAGTTAAAGCCCGCGGCGCAATCACATCATAGAAGAAGCCGTAGCGCGGATCTTCGAGCAGCGCCGGTCCGATTCCCAGCTTAGTTCCCGGAAACAGATCGAGCACAGCGGCCGCGAGTAAGTGCGCAGTCGAGTGCCGCAGCACATCCAGGCCTTCCAGCGTCTGGGGCAGCACCGGTTCAATCTTGATCGCGTCACCATTAGTTTGCGATTCGAGCGTGTAGGCTAGATCAACTTCACGGCCGTTGACGCGCGCAGCCAAAGCCTGCTTGGCAAGATCCCGGTCGAGCTTCTTCAGCGCGTCGGCGACCGTGGTCGAGCCGGGAACCTGGACCGGCGCGCCATCTTTCAGTTGTACATTGATCTCACTCATCTCTTGTTGAAGCAAAATGAAAAAACAAATCCCTGTGCGAATTGGAGAATTGGCGAATTCAGCCTTCGCTCCGTCAGGAGCGAGATGTTTATAGCGCCCGGTTCAAGATCGGATCTTCAGCTCCTTTAGGAGCGTAACCTTCACTCCGACATTCCGCTCCTAAAGGAGTTGGTGACTTCTGAAATTCCTGACGAAGCTATAAACATTCGGCCCCTACGGGGCCATTGACCTCGCACATCAAGCGCCGGAGCCGCGCGAGACCCAATCGTCCCAGCGCTCCCGACTCACGATCTACTATTCACGAATTTTCTAATACAAACGATCGGATTCGATAGGAGCGCCTTCACCGCCGGCCCGCCTTAACAGGCTCGGCAATCAAAATGTGAATCCTGTCGTGCTGCGATTCATGGCAAAGGTCTTCCGGAGCATCCTATCAAAAATTCGAACCAGACAAGTCTATGCTCGTCTGTCGTATCCATTACGAAGACGAATCTTAGCAAAGCCCTTTGGCAAGGCGCAAGTTACTGAGCCAACGGAGCGCCGACATCTGCCGCCTGAACACGTAACCAACAATCTCTAAAGTAAATCAAGGATAAGCTGAGCAGGCTCCGCCACTGGCTTAAGGAGATCAAATCACCGAGGCGCCCCTGCATCTTTTCAATAGCCAGGCAGATCTCTATCCGGGAAAAGCGTTGTGCAATCAGGGAGCGATCGAGAAATGTGGCGGCTTAACGTCCGGCACTTTTGAAGGTGAAGTATCAGACCGAGCAGTGCGTCGCTTCTGTGTCTCAGTCCTGCGATTCATCTCCGCTGAACCGGTCGAAATACTCTTTGGGCCTGCAGCCTGGTGGCGCGAGTTATCTGCATTGGCCTGGCGGACGGCCGCCGTAGCGCCGATGTTATTTCCAGCGGTCGCTTTAGCAAAGTCCAACAACGAAGTCTTTGAGTTGATTAGGTGTCCGGACGCGTAGAATGCGCCTACACCAGCCGTCAAAACGACCGCCAGCACCGCAGCGACTACTGCTGCGTGACGGCTCTGCTTTGGAACCAGCCAGTCGGTCGCAGACGGCTTCAGTATTGAGTAACTATCAAACGGATCGAATGACGCGACGAGTGTCTTCCTGCCGGCCTTTATGTTAACGGTTCGATCCCGCGCAGATTGCGCGATTGAAGATTCTGGTTTCGCCCTTCTTACCGGCGCGTCTCCGCGACCGACTTGCCGCAGGGCGTCCCGAAATTCGCTGGCGTCCGCATAACGGTCTTCAGCGCTGAGCGCCATGGCCCGGCACAGGATTCTCGCTATCTCTGAACCAACGGCGTGGTGAACTTCATTTGCGAGCATCAGCGGATCGGACTTTGAGTTGGCCAGAGCCGCGGCGCGGGCCAGTGCATCCGGAGGCTTAATGCCGGTCAGCAGATGATAAAGCGTCGCGCCCAGAGCATAGATGTCGCTCTGCGGACTTGTACCCTGATCCTGTATCTGTTCCAGAGGCGAATAGCGCCGCGTATATCCAAAGATGCTGCTCGAAGAGTTGCCTGACAAATCTGTCGTCTGGGTTTTGGCCAGTCCAAAATCGAGCAGAGCGATCTGGCCGCTGGCGGTAACTTTCAGATTGTGCGGTTTGATGTCGCGATGAATAATTTGGCGGTCACGCGTGTGCAGATAGATGAGCGCATCCAGCAATTGATCAGCCCAGGCAATCACCTGATTTCGTGGAAACGGCCCCGGCTGTTGCGCAATAATCGCCGCCAGGTCAGCGCCGGCGATGAATTGCATAACCAGGAACGCCCGGTCTCCCTCAGTAAAGTAATCGCTGACGCGCGGCAATGCCGGATGATTCAAACCGGCCAGGAGGCGCGCTTCCTGCTCGAACTGGCGCCGGAGACGCTCGTCGATTGAGAAAGTTTCTTTCAGAGCCACGATTGCATCCAGACGCTGATCGACTGCTTCATACACGGCGCCCATTCCGCCTTTACCAAGCTGCCGAATAATCCGGTAGCGGTCTTGCAGGATAGCGTCGGGCTGAAGCGTTGGTGAGCGACTAGCAGGTTTACTCGCGAGAGTAGTCGGCAATACGTTCTCCATTTCGGACATCTGGCAAAGGCATGGGTTTGGGAAGCCGAGTTTTAGGTGATCCTTCGATTGATCTGACCATCGATCTGAAATCGGGGCGGTGTTTTCGGATTACGGAGGTCTTAAGAGCTACAGCATTTGGTGCCGTCTAATGATTGGAAGTTCGAGGCTCGATCAAGCAACTTCCTCGTCTTTCAATATACGCTATAGGCACGAGCCAATACAAGACAAACACACGGCGTCAGGTGTTAATTGGCTGTCAGTCGACCCCCGTCTATCAGAAGCTCACGGGAAAGCGTCGGTGCATTTGACTTTCTTGAGCACGCAATAGCAGGCATGCCAGATTGGCAGTCGAGTAGAATGCCTAACGATTCAAACCGTGCGAGTTCACAACTCTTAACATTTCTTTACCTGGAGTTGACACACGGTACGACCATCCGGCGTATGCTTTCGCCCGCATACGGTTAATTATTCAGAGGTCAAAATGAATTTGAAGAGCAAAACATTCATCGGGGGCTTCAATCGCTTTCGGCTCATGTTGACGCTGGGTTTGGCGGTGCTCTTACCGGCAGCGGCGCTGATCTATGTCAATTTCAGTCAGTTGCGCACCTTTGAGCGCGACAAGGTACTGGAGGCCGCGATTCATCGTGACTTCCAGGAAATGCTCGCCATCACTGAAAAGAAAATCAATAAGAAGGCTTATACGATGGCGGAGGAAGTGAGAGATCAATTCCCATCGCCGGACATCGACGCGGCGGAAAAGGAAAAACAGCTGGACCTTATCCTGGCAAAGAATCCAACGTTGTCGCACGTCTTTATCTTTGACGACAAAGGGTATGTGTTTCGTTCGCAACCGCAGCAGATGAGTGACAAGTACTTCCATGGCGAGCACGATCATCTGTCGGAGATGTATTACGGTTGGTTCGGCAACGCCATGGAAGCCAAGTCATGGCTGGAAATGTTGCAAAAGAAAACCCGGCCCATTAGTTTTTCCATCGGTCAGACAAAACGCGCCAACGGTGACGGTATCATCGCCACCGCCTTATTCGTTTTACCTCAGGCCTCAACTGATCGGATTGTAATTGGCGGCGCAACCTTTGATTCCTGTTATCTAAAGCAGACTTTCTTTCCCCAGATGCTCGAAGAGCAGGTGACGCCGCAGTCAGCTGATCAGAATGGTAATCGGCGGGCGATGATGGTCTACTTCGCGGAGACCGAGAGCGGGAAAGAGATCAAGCCGATGGCTGCTTCGACGGGTTGGGGCGATGGAAAGCCTGAAGTCATGCGCAAGTTTGACGATGTCTTCCGCGGCATGGCCCTCGGCATCAAGTATCAGGGCACCAGCGTTGAGGCCCTGGGGCAGACCTGGGTCCATCGCAGCTTTCTCATCCTGGGAATTCTTTCGCTGATGATCGTGGGCGGGCTACTGCTGACAAAACACGTCGTGAGCAAAGAAATGGCGCTCGCGCGGCTCAAGTCCGACTTCGTTTCGAACGTCTCGCATGAGCTGCGCACGCCGCTGGCCTTGATCCGCTTGTACGCAGAGACGCTCGAGTTGGGCCGCATTACGACCAAGGAAAAGAAACAGCAGTACTACCGCATCATTCGCAAAGAGAGCGAACGGCTGACCGCGCTGATCAATAACATCCTCGATTTCTCTCGCATCGAAGCGGGACGCAAGGAGTACGAATTCCGCGAGACTGATATTGCGGAGCTGGTTCGCAACACGCTCGATTCTTATCGTTATCAAATCGAGCAACAGGGTTTCGCGTTTGAAGAGAACATCGACCCGAATCTTCCGGTGGTCCCCGTCGATCGCGAAGCAATCGCCCGCGCGCTGGTGAACTTGGTTAACAACGCGTTGAAATACTCGACTGACGAAAAATACCTGGGCGTGAAACTATATCGGGAAAACGGCGTTTTAAAGCTCGAAGTATTGGATCATGGAATCGGTATCGCCCGACGCGACCAGTCAAAGATCTTCGAGAAGTTCTATCGCACGGGAGATCCGCTGGTGCACAACACGAAAGGAAGCGGCCTCGGTCTATCACTGGTGCGCCACATCACCCAGGCGCACGGCGGTGAAATCGCGGTGGAAAGCACCCCGGGGAAAGGCAGCAAGTTTACTTTGTCATTACCAGTGGCAGCGGGTGCCTAACAACCGGCGAATCACGCAGTATAAGGAATCCCGAATGATGAAAAGAAAACTCAAATTGAATGAAGATTCAAACGGCCATTCGCTCGGGGGCCAGGTGAACACGGGCGCCGCCACCAACGGAAGGGCTACCGACGGCGGCCCTGTCAGAAAAACGCGGATCTTGATCGTGGAGGACGAACCGGCAATGGTCGCAGGCCTGCGCGATAACTTCGAGTACGAAGGCTACGAAGTTATCAGCGCGGCCGACGGCGCAGAGGGCCTCGATCGCGCCTTGTCTGATAATCCCGATTTAGTCGTGCTCGATGTAATGATGCCCAGGATGAGCGGTTTGGACGTCTGCAAACAATTGAAAGCCAAGCGTCCCTCGGTACCCATCATCATGCTGACCGCGCGCGGTCAGGAGATCGACAAGGTAGTCGGTTTGGAGCTCGGCGCCGATGATTACGTCACCAAGCCCTTCTCGATTCGCGAACTGATGGCCCGCGTGAAGGCTGTGCTGCGACGCGTCTCGCCGCAGGCCCCGGCGCCTGACGTCTATCGCTTCAGCGATATCGAGGTGAACATTCGCGGGAATGAAGTGCGGCGCGCCGGCGCTACAATTGAACTCTCAGGAAAAGAGTTCGCGCTGCTCGCTTATTTCGTCGCCCATCCCGCGGAAACGCTCAGCCGCGACCGCCTCCTGGACGCCGTCTGGGGATACGAGAATTATCCGAACACGCGCACAGTCGACACCCACATAGTCCACCTCAGACAGAAGTTGGAACCCAATCCTGAAGAGCCGCGTTTTATTCTTACCGTTCACGGCAGTGGCTATAAGTTCGTAGGATGACAAGGAAAAACTTTCATGAGCCAGACAAGATTGAATGGTGGGTTAGCGGTCCGGCGCGCGGTCGATGTCCGGATATCTCCGCCGCAGCAACGTACGTCAAAAAAGTCGCGCCGGGAAGACCTGGAGGCCAAACTTACAGCGCTGCAAAAGGATTATGCAGAGTTGCACACGGCTATCTTCGAAGCCGCGCAGGTGCACAGGCGTCTTTGCGCCCCTCGTCTGGTGAGTTACGGCGAGTTCGAAATCGCGAGCGAAATTTTCGCCGTACGTCATCTGGCCGGCGACTTTTTTACCATCAAGGATTCTCACCGGGGACCAATTCTGGCGCTGGGCGATATTTGCGGCAAAGGCCTGGCGGCCGGAATGTGGACCACGCATCTGGTGGGGCTGGTGGCTACGCGCGCGGCAGTTTCGTCCGAGCCTGAGTCGATCGTGGCCGGGGTGAACCGCGATGTTTGCTTGATGGCGTCGGCCGTGCCGCTGGCGAGTCTGTTCGTTGCCAGACTTGATCCGGCCACCGGAATGCTCGACTACTGCAGCGCCGGACATCCGCCGGCTCTGCTCTTGCGCGCTAACGGCAAACTCGAATTGCTTTCCGATGGCGGACTATTGCTAGGCGTCATTCCCGCCGCTCCCTACATAGGGGGCCGAGGTTTGTTGGGCCGAGGCGACGTTTTGCTCGCTTATTCAGATGGTGTGCTTGAGTCGGTCAACCAGGCGGACGAGGAGTTCGGCTATGCGCGGATCGAGGCCCAGTTGCGCCGCGCCATGACTGACTCTGCCGACGCATTGCTGTTTTCGGTTTTGGGTGCGGTCCAGGATTTTGCTGCCACGCGCCCGCTGGCAGATGACATGTCGCTGGTTATCGTCCGTCGCAGCACGCAAATCCACTGATTGGATAGCTGAATTGATCTGGTTCAGCAGCGTAAGGCAGCGCCCTCCCTCACGGTCGGGCTAGTGCCCCGCTGCTCCCCTGGCAGGCTTCAGCGCTTCGCCGAAGAAGCGTAACGCAGTTTCACTTTAACCAGAATCGGCTCACCCGTTTTTGTGTTTGGCTGGTAGTAGATGGCCTGCGGCGCGGGTGCGTCAGGCTTTAAGACTCGGGCCGCACCGCTGCCGGCGTCCTTCTCTTCTTTACTCCAGGGTTTCCCGGCACCGGCTTCGAGTTCCAGCAATCCGACCCGCGCGCCCCATGACTTTTCCCACTTGCTTAATTGGGCTTGAGACAGCTTTTGTGCTTTGTCAGTAATTTCAATTCCTTCGAGTGGCGTCGGACTGATCAGAACGCTGAGCACCTCAGCCACCTGATCTGCTCTGCTTCGTTTTACCGTAAAGTAAGGAGGCCGATCGTCCTGTGCGGGTAGCTCAATCATCTTTCCAACCGTCACCTGGTTGTTACCACTGAGCGTACGCGTGGTGGGAAAGATCATGAAAGGCTCGCTGAGACTACCGTCGGCATACTGCTCGCGGTCAACCACATAAAGATAACCGGTGCGCGCGGCTTCGACGGCAATCCGCAATCGATCTCCCTGATCCAGTTTTGTCTGGGCGGAAATTCTTTCCGGCAACCACTCGGATGCGTTCTCACCTTCGTGCACGATTAGACGTTCGCCAGAGTCTGTCGCAGCGGCCCGGCGCAGACGCCAAAGCGTAACCCCGACAACAGTGTCGCCAATCACGCCTTCGGTCGGCACATTGGGAGTCGTAACGCGATAGGACCGTCTCGCTGTCTTGCGAGGTACAGGTTTCCTGCTGCCGGTATTAATAAAGGCCGTGTCCCACAGTTTTCTGGTCGTTTCTTCGTCCTGGGCCTTCGATATTACAGAAGCGCTCAAGCTCATAGCGCAAAGCGCCACCAGACACAGGAGCCGTTTGCCGCTAAGAAAATCGCTCCTGTTTGAATTGCGCGCGGCGGTTGTGTTCTGCAAAGTCATAGCGCTAACTCCCTGGTGGACGTGGCCTGCACATCCTGCGCGTGATCACGGGCGGAACGCCCGTGCCACATGTGTCCCCTACTTATTTAACGCGAGAATTCCTGTCGAAAGCCACCATCTCCGACTAACATTCTTCCCGACTCACTTCCACTCGCCCTGGAGAGTAAACGCCGCCCAGTAATACGGCGACTGCCACTGCTTCTGCCGAGACATTTCCATCTGGGCGGTGCGCAGAGCCGCCGCTGGAGTCTTGTGCTCGCGAAGCATTCCGCGATAGAAGCGGGCCATTAATTCCGCCGTCGCCTTATCGTTTACATTCCAAAGGCTCACGACTACGCGGCGAGCACCGGCGTACATGAACCCCTGCGTCAGCCCGACCAATCCTTCGCCTTTGATCTCTTTTCCTAAACCGGTTTCGCAGGCGCTGAGCACGACCAATTCCGCGGGCAGATTAAGGTTGTAAATTTCATTCGCGCGCAGGAAACCGTCCTGAGGCTTGCCCTCTGCATCAACTAACGAAAGGACAATCGCCGACAAGTCGGGATGCTCGCTGTCGATATATCCGTGCGTAGCGAAGTGAACATAGCGATACTTACTCAGTTCGCCTCCGGTGGCCGTCGCGCGGTTAGCTTTGAAATCAATCGCCTTGAGATTTTTCGCGCGCGGCGCTTCGGCCAGGATCTGATCGGCCTCCTGTCGGGTGAATTTCAGCCGCCGAATAATCAGACCTGAGTCGTCGGCAAGATGTTCGATGATTCGCGTGTTCGACGAGCTATCCCCAGCTTGTTTTGGCGTGCCAATCCTCTTCCGAACGCCCAGGCGTTCGTCCGTCGAAGTAAAAACCGGATCGGCAATCACAGCCAGTACATTTGGCGCCGGCTTGCGATTCCGGAGTCCGTCACGCTGTACGGCCAGGGCCGAGGCTGACGGCAGAGATACTATTTCGCGATCGAGAATAAGAGGTCCGTACCCGCTCGTTTGTGGACTGTTGCCCGGCGCCGCCACTGCGTTGCGCGATAATATTTTATCAGGAGCCGACAAAGCAGTGAACGGCACGTATTGCAATGCGCCGTCCGCGACTACGACGAGACGCTCAGATCCCAGCCCAGCCGCGACGGGGTCAAGCACCATCCGGCTTAGTGACCTACTCGCATTAATCAATTCCGAATCCGCTTGCGCAATTCTCTCTTGCTTCTGCTGCGGGCTCTCACCGGATTTGGATTGACTGCGAGCTGTGAGTAAATCGTAGACCAGCCGCGCGGCCTTCTCTATCTGGACTCGCTTGGGCAGCTCATAAGTCTTCAACGAATTCTGAGTAACCGCCCACACATAGCTGCGTTCTTCACCCAGCGAGTACTCAAGCAACATCGTGCCCTGGTCCAACTGCGCTTGAATTTCCTTCAGTCCCAAAGGTTGAGGCTGAGTAAGCGCCGCATAAGCGGGACTGGCTTTGCGAATCGCGACCTGCACTTGCTGATACTCGTCTTCGAGCGCGCCGATCTCTTTCTTAAGCGTTTCAATCTCCTGTTGGTTGCCCTTCCGCGCCGTGAGTTGAATCTGGCGTTGCGCTTTGGCATTTAACAATTGGCTGAGCTCACGTTCCCGTTTGATCAAATCGCCGCCGACTCCTGCCCGAATATCGACGTGAGCTTCATTCAGCATCTCCGTCAAGCTGCGCGCGCGGCCCCGCTCACTTGCCTGTAACGCTTCCGCATCGTGCCCCTTCCCTGGATCCTTGGCATGCAATTCCATTAAGAGGCCGATAAAGAATTCGTAAGCTTTCTCCATCGAGGCCAGGTAGGAAGCGCGCAGCTGCTGGCTGCCGCCGCGGGCGCGCACGGTTTCAATCAGTGTCAATGACTCTTCAATCCGCTTACGCGCGTCAACAAGATTCCCTCGATCCCGCTCCGCGCGCGCGCTGCCCTCCAAAGCGCCCGCGGCATTATTAAGGTCTCCGATATTGCGAAAGATGGTGAGTGACTGATTGAAATAATCCAACGCCTTAACGGGCTGGCCTAGTAACGAATAAACGAAGCCGAGATTGCTGAGCGACAGTCCCTCTTGACGCTGATTACCGGTGGCGCGATGGATGACGAGCGCCTTCTGATGATATTCAAGAGCCTTCTGCGGCTGGCCCAACGCCGAGTAGGTGGCCCCGAACAGATCAAGTGTTTCGCCTTCTTTGGCGCGGTTACCTGTTTCTCTTTGGATTGCCTGGGCCTGATCGTAATAGCTCAGAGCCTTTTGGTAATCACCAAACCGGCTAAACGCATTTCCTATGTTGCTCAGCAGGGAAGACTCGGCACTCTTGTCACCGCTCGCATGGAGCAGAACGAGGGACTGCTGCAAATAATCGATCGCTTTTTGCTGCTCTCCCACCATGTTGTAAATGACACCGATATTATTTAGCGCCAGTCCTTCAGTTCGTTGATTGCCGAGCTCTCTGAAGAGGGGCAGTGCCTGCAGGTAATAGTCCAGCGCTTTTTGCCAGTCAGACATGTCATTGTAAATCTTGCCGATATTATTCAGCGCTGAAGCCTCCTGTATGTGATTATTGCTCTCTCTTGCCAAAGAGAGCGCTCGGTCATAATGATCAAGCGCCTTTCTGGTTTCTCCTAAAACATCGTAGGCTCCGCCCAGTAATGTTTCCACCGCTGCTTCCAGTCTTCGCTCGTGCAGACCTTGCGAAAGGGTGAGAGTTTTTTCGAAATAAGGGAGCGCGGTACGAAATTCATTTAACTGCGCGTAGGCGATTCCGATGGAATCAATGGTAAGGGCTTGTTTGTAAGTGTCACCCGCAGCCTGAAAGAGAGAAACAGCTTCCTCATATTTAACGATGGCCGCGCGCTTTGCCACGGCAGTTTGCTGAAAACGAAGTCTTGCTCCTTCGTCAAAAATTCTCTGTGCGGCAACGTATGCCTTATCGCTCGAGACAGCCTCCCGGGACGCAATGATCCTTACTTCGTAACGACCTGCCGGGGCCTTGCTATTAGCTGAACGCACGTCCACTCGGTAGTCGCCGGAAGCATCAGCTATCAGCATGACTGGCTCCGGTCCCCACCGATCATTTGGACTATCTGTCTCGGCAAGCTTATGACCATCAGGGCCAGACAAAACGATAGCCACATCAATTCCTTTTTGGTCCACGAGAGCGTAGAAGAACTGTCCTGAGGTCAGAGGCACTCGATAAGAGTGGGTCTCACCGCCTTTGAGTTCGCGTTCCTGTGGGATTAGCTGGGGAAGTTCTTTGGGCTGTTCCTGGCTGGCAACACCCTTTGAGTTAGAGCTGTCGTTTTGAGTTTTCGCAGCGTCTGTTTGCGCGGCTCCGGTTCCACCCAGCAGCAGGAAGCAGATTATCAATGCTAAGGAAACGCGCGCAGTTGGCGTCGAAACTGCCCTGGTGAGGCAGGCGCGTCTTAACTGAGCCGAGCTTAATGAGAACCTGAGAATTGGTCGCACGATGCTTCCTCACCTTTACAAAGCTCTGCTGCAGATGGATATCGGTGAAGACCGCAGATCTTCTCTGCTGACCTCCGGCTTCACCGTGTATCCCTCGTCCGTTTTACTCGAGCGGCATGTCGGTACTCGCGTGCTCATTTTTCTATGCAGAAGCCGACGTTGCACTGTCGTCATCCTCTGCACTGTCATCTTCCTCTGCACTGTCGTCATCCTCTGCACTGTCGTCATCTTCCGAAATCGGCACGGCCTCCGCTGTCCAGGTGCCGGATTCGTCAGCGTCAATCGTCGGGTCATTGTTTGACCAGGGCCCGCTCGCCGACGTGTCGGGAATAATCGTGGGGGTGATATTCCAGGTGATGTTGGAGGTGGCTGGGAAACTGAAGCTGAACTGGGTACCAGATGTGATTCCCGTGGCTAACGATGTACCACCTGACTGATAAAAGGTGTAGGTAGTGGCTGGGGCCTCGTCCTGCTGAAAGTAACAACCTATCAGCTGGCTGTTGTCTTTACCTCCGCCTCCACTCTTAATCTTAATCTTCTTGTTCGTGTTGGGCATAATGATTCTCCTCTGCTAGTTGCTTGTTTTCGGTTGACACAACCCTTGTCGGATTGTGCTTCGGGTCAAAACGGCGAGCCATCCCATAGCCCTGGGCGCCGTTGTCAATCCTTCCTCCTCAGGTTAATCCTCTGGAAGCGTTCGCGCCTTCTCAGCATGGCGGGACTTCCTGCTCGACTCTAATTACTAACGCGAGAACTGTTGCGAAGAACCACCAAACTGCGGTTGGTCAGTAAAAAAGGTACGAGGCCGGCATAGCGCGAAGCCAGTGTGTTTGGGCCGACCAGCTAACGCTTGAATGGGGGCATCATAAACCTGAGACAGGTGAAGGTCAATCGGTCTTCCGCTTTGGGTCGGAGTGGAAGGACCAGACAAGTCAATGATGTTCAAGTTTGATGGCGTGGACCAGAGCGGCGCCGGGAATTTTCAGGATGGTCTGTTCGTCGTCTTTCTCCAGCGTAGCCTTCTCACCAGAATGGGCCCTGATGAACTCCTGGACGCGGGCGTTCAGACCTGGGTCTTTAATCAAGCCCTGATCTTTCGAATTCGCGAATTGCTTTACTGCTTCCAATTCGGGTACGGCGTCCGCGCAAAATACCACCCAGAGTTTTTCCGTGCCCTTTTCCGCATCGAATTGGAACCAGCTTTGCTCAGGGATCTCGACCCGTTGATTCTCCGCCAGATGAGACAAGCCTTTATTCGCAGTCGTCGAAGGAAACAGAATGGAAAGGGGAGATGGGCCAGTTATGCTCGCAGGGCCTTCGTTCAGAACGTACAAGTATCCGGATTGCGGACTGCTGACATTTAATTTGACGCGATAGTCTTTCTCGAAGTTGATCTCGCCGGCAAGTCGGAAAGTCTTTTCGAATGGCCGGCCATTTCTGTATTTCTGCACGGTCATCCAGTAACTGAGCTTGCGTTCGGGTACAGCCACGGTGACCGGCGCAGGCGCCACGACGGTCGCACGCCGGAATCGTGACCAGCTCGTAGCGATAATCAGACCCATAATCAGAACCGACATCAGCGCTATCAAAGGAACCCATCCCCTGCGCCGGCGCTTTTCGCTTTGGCTCGATTCAGCCGTAGACAGTGCTGCTTCGATTGAATTTGCCGCCGGGATTCCCTTCCCCGTTGGTGTTTCGGGCGGGGCGATCGATTCAGGCGACGCTGAACGTTCAATCTCAGCATCCAGCTCCAATCGCTTCTTCAGATTTCGCAGATCAATCAGCATGTCCTTCGCCGTTTGATACCGCTCGTCGCGATTCTTCGCTAAGGCCTTGCTGATAATTCGTTGCAGTTCAGGAGGCACGTTGCGCGCGCCCATTTTTGCGAGCGGTGCGGGCTCTTTCTCGAGAATGTTGACAATCGTATGGCTGCTCGTTACGCCAACGAAGGGAGCGCAGCCGGCGACCATCTCATAAATGATTACGCCGGTGCTCCATAGATCTGTGCGCTCATCAATGTGCGACCCCTGGGCCTGTTCGGGCGACATGTAGGTGATGGTGCCCATCACCGTCCCCGGCCTGGTGCGGAGTAACAGCTCGGTATTTATCTCGCTGTCAGATCGGCCCACTGATTGGCCCGACGTTTTTTCCGTAAGTTTCGCCAACCCAAAATCCAGCACCTTCACCACTCCATCACGCCGCCGCATCATGATGTTTTCCGGCTTGATATCCCGATGAACGATCTTGGCCTCATGCGCGGCATCGAGGGCCGCGACCACTTGAGCACTGATATCGATTATTTCGGGCAGCTTGACGGGCGAGATCCTGAGGCGCTCGCGCAGGGTCAAGCCATCGACGTATTCACTGGCAATAAAGTGCAGCGACTCCGTGTCGGCAAACTCAAAGATAGTTAAAATATTTGGCTGGTTAAGCGATGAAGCCAGCTTGGCTTCTTGTTTGAAGCGCTGCATCCGTCGTTTGTCAGCGGCGACATCCGGAGGCAGAATCTTCAGCGCGACAGTGCGATCAAGCCGCGTATCCTCCGCCAGGTAGACCTCACCCATGCCTCCGGCCCCAAGCTTCCTGATAATGCGGTAATGACTTAGCTGCTGCCCGTTTTCTAATCTGTCTTGGCTATCTTCGGATTCGTTGTCTTCCGAGATCAATAACGGCGCTACCTCAGCTACGGCCGGGTCGTTTATGAAGTTGTCTTTATCCGCCTGGCTATGCGATTCAATCAGCAGTTCGACATCGCGTCGCAGAGACTCGTCCGCGCCGCACTCTGCTGCTACGTAAGCCGCGCGCTCTTCCGGTCCCAGAGCCAGCGCCGACTTGAATATGCCGCTGATCTGCTGCCATCGTTCAGGCTGCATCAAGCCACACTCCCGCTCAACTCCTGGTACAACCAGGCCCTGGCCATGTTCCAGTCGCGTGTCACGGTGTTTTCCGAAATCTTCAATACCCCGGCAATCTCTTCATTGTTCAAGCCGCCAAAATATCGCAGTTCGACCACCTGGCTGCGACGCGCATCCATCTCAGCCAAACGATTCAGCGCATCATCAAGCAAAAGCAAATCCGACGCGCGCTCGTCCGCAACCACAGCGATTTCATCGAGGGAAACCTGCTCCGCTCCGCCGCCGCGTTTTGCGTAAGCGTGGAGCCGTGCCCGGTCGATCAGAATGCGGCGCATCATCTGCGCAGAGATGGCAAAGAAGTGCGCGCGATTTTTCCAATGGACATGTTTTTGATCGACGAGGCGAACGTAGGCTTCGTTAATCAGGGCCGTAGTTTGCAGCGTGTGGCCCTTTCGCTCCCGGTTCATGTATCGGCTCGCCATTTTATGAAGTTCGTCATAGACCAGCGGGTACAACTGGTCGAGCGCAGTCTGATTTCCGTTGCTCCATTCGGCAAGCAACTGAGTAATCTCGTGCGGTGAACCGGAAGGGTCTCTCATGGAACGCTAAACCTCACGCCGATCTAGAGCGCCAAGTGTAGCACCGCCCAGCTCATAGGTGCGCAGGATGTTATGACGAAATAAGGGCGGTACTGCTTGTCCAACTCGGAAAGTTCGGATGGGTCCAAAGGCAGGATTGCGCACATCGCTTCAGCGATCGAGTCGCCGCGGAGCGCACCATTTGCCGGAAAGCATGGTGGGCACTCGCTGGGTCCGCGCTTACCTGAATCATGATTTTAGTCATGCAAGTGCATGCAAGTGCGTTGCTGATGATCATCGAGCGATATACAATCCGCCTGGAAGTTAACCCGAAGCACGCCGATGCTTGAGAGGGAGGATATGATGGCAAAACTTCTGTCACGATCGAGTTTTTGTGGTCTCTGCCTGCTGTTGGCGCTTCCGGTTGTCATGCGCGCACAGCAGGACCGCACTGAGTCCTCAACCTCCCCAGATGCGTTACCTGCCGAAGAGCGTTACTTCATCTTGTTTCGGCGATTGGCCACCTCTCCTTCGCAAAACCAGACAAGCGAACAGGGTGAGCGGCCGGTTGCACGGCTGAATTATCGCGCGATGTTTCAGCGAAACGCTCACCTTAGCGACGAAGAAGCACGCGCGCTGAACCAGATCGCCGATGACTGCATGCAAAAAATCACTGAGCTTGATAAGCGTGCCAGACAGATCATTGCCGGCTATCGCACCGACAATCGATCCCGCAACGTCGCGCCAGGAGATCCTTTACCGCCGCCGCCGGCCGAGCTATCACAATTACAGCAAGAGCGGAACAACCTTATCGTGGCTGCGGTCGAACAGATACGCATTGCCTTTGGAGATACGGAATTTAAACGCTTCGACGAACATGTAAAAAACGACGGCAATGGAAAACGCTTCGTCTTGCCCTCAGCGAACAAGCAGCCCCTGCCGATTCAAGTCGCGATCACGCTTCTTGGCCGCGATGGCGTGACACCGAAAAAACAATTTGCAGCCGGCGAGAAATTCATCGTCCAGGTGGCGATGCTAAATAATTCAACCCGGATGATTGCCGTGAAAGAGTCGGAACTATCCGACTGGTTGCAAATCCTGTCCGCTCAGAGCGGAGAATTGCCGCTTATTCCTCGTGTGCACAGCAGCGGTCTCAATAGCGCAAAGGAGCCAGCCGTGGATGTTCCGCCGGCACAGTTAATCATCGTCGGTCAGATCGAGCTTGGGCCAGACGCCTTGAAGTTGAAGCCCGGTGAGTATCACATCGTTCTGCATAAGAGAGTGTTGTTGAACCGCCCGCCGAATGATAGCGAGTTTTTGGAACTGACCTTTTCAAGCTCGGACCCGGTTACCTTTGAGATCGTTCCCTAGCAGGGTGCTGAAAAACTCTTATTCGATGTCCCGAGCTACAAATTTGGAGTGCGCCGACAACGGCGGCGCTGTGGATTTCTTAGCATTTTCGTGATCAGCGAATCCAAAGCGGCGTCGCGCTACGCTTGCCGCCCACTCCAAATTAGTTTTTCAGCACCCCTGCTAGAATTGCCCTGCGCTGGCTAATTGTGTGTTGCCACCAGTCACGTGATGTAGGGCACTAGCCTGACCGTTCGAGAGGGCTCAATTAATGAACCCAGGAGCCCTCCCTGACGGTCGGGCTAATGCTACGGAGATTAGCAACACACTTTTAGCTCAGTACCCAGCGGTCAGTGCTTCAGCCTGGTAGCGATGTAAGCTTTCACCACCTCGTAGACATATTCCTGGCAGGCTGCACCGGTCCTGGCGTCATACTTTCCATCGTTGGTGATGTTGTTGGACAATATCCGAATACCGATGAACGGAATCTGGAAGAAGCTCGCGATCTGTGCCGCGGAAGCCGTCTCCATCTCCTCGGCCGAAGTGCCGTATTGTGTGTGAAACCATTGGATGCGATCAAGCTCGCTATTCCAAATCTCGCTGGACCCAATTACGCCTTCCATCACTCGTCCTTTGCGGTATAGATCCTTTACGCTCTCAGCGGCAGCCAGCAGTTGTTCGTTTCCCTGAAAGCGGCGCAGGATATGCTCGTTCGGGTCTTCTCCGGCGCTGCCCTCGGAAGCCATTAGATCCAGCGGCTTCCAGCCTAAGAGATCGCTGCCCTGCCCAGCCTTGCGGTATGCGGTCTTGAACGCTCCCAAATTGACTGAGTACCTGCCCAGCACGATGTCGTAGACACGTAACTGTGAATCATGCCCGCCTGCCGTCCCCTGATTGACGATAGCCACTGGATGATATCGTTCCGCCGCGATCACTGTTGCGGCTGCTGAGTTGGACAGGCCTTTCAGGGTTTTGGAAACGATTACCGGGTAGCCATCCAGAGTGCCGCGCCAAAATATCCAGCCGCCGACTTTCTCCACCTTGACGTTTTCCAGACGGCTCACAAATTCCTTCACCTCCAGATCCATAGCACCCTGCACGACTACTGGGCGCAATTCGGGGATCTTGCTTTGCGCCGACAGCGTCTTCGTACCCAGCGCACTGCAGACAGCGAGCATCAGGCCTATTACCACCGCGCAACTCGACCTGCGTATTTTTCTCATATTCTTGGTCCTTCTAGGATAGGAAAGAGGAGGTTAAATTAGTGTGCCTTTAGCAGACTGCCGAGCCGCTCAATGCCGTCATGAATCAGGTCCGGCCGGCAATTCGAGAAATTAAGCCGCATAAAATTTCGCCGCGGCGCGGCAACGAAGAAGGGCGCACCGGGAACGAAGGCCACGCGCTCCCGAATTGCCTGGTCAAACAATTGTTCGGCGCTGACACCCTCCGGCAGTTCGACCCAGAGAAAGAGCCCTCCATCGGGCCGCGTCCAACGACATTCGACAGGAAAGTACTCAGTCAGTGCCGCGAGCATCGCGTCGCGCCGTTCACCATAGACTGTCTTGATCCTTTCGACATGCGCGTCGAAGTCAAAAGTAGCGAGCAGCCGGGCCGCGGCGCGCTGCTGGATCGTGTTCGTGTGCAGGTCTGCTGCTTGCTTGGCCCGCACCAGCGCTTGAAACACTTCCGCCGAAGAGTGGGTCCAGCCGATGCGTATACCCGGGCTCAGCGTCTTCGAAAAAGTGCTCAGGTAAATCACCAGGCCGTCCGTGTCCATCGCGGCGAGCGGCGGAAGCGGCGCTCCCCGGTAACGGAGTTCACCGTAAGGATCGTCCTCGAGTATCCGCACGCCAAAGCGACGCGCTATCTCAAGCAGTTGCCTGCGGCGTTCAAGCGCTAATGTTGTTCCCTTCGGATTGTGAAATTGCGAAACGACATAGATGAACTTAGGAAGGCGCCCCGCCTCAGACAGCGCTCGCTCGACCTCATCGACCCGCATCCCATCATCGTCGCTGCCGACGGAAATCAGTCTGGCCTCAAATCCGCCGAAGACCTGAAGCGCAGCCAGATAACAAGGGTCTTCGACGATCACGATATCGCCAGGATCGAGAAAGATCTTCGCGACTAAATCGATGCCCTGCTGCGAACCACTGGTAATCAGCACGCGGCCCGGCACGGCGGTGCTAATTCCCCGCGCCCGCATTCTTGCAGCGATCCACTCGCGCAGCGGCAGCCAGCCTTCCGTCGTGCTGTACTGACAAGCCTCCGCGCCTTCTTCGGCGAAGACCTCCGCATGGGCCTGCGCCAAAGCTGCGACTGGAAAAAGTTCGGGCGCGGGCAAGCCACCTGCAAACGAAATGACGTCGGGCTGCTCGGTCACTTTCAGAATTTCTCTGATAGCTGACACGCCCATCCGCGACAGTCGTCGCGCGAAAGGGTATGCGACCTGATCCATGATCATCTCACTCTCCGGCCATACGTTGACGCTACCATACCGCATCAGCACGGAGAAATCGCTTTGAATTGTAGGTTATTTTTCCGAGAACTAGGCGCAGGTCGCCAGTTTCATGACTGACGCCGATCGGCGCCGCGAGACTGCAGGGAAGAATTCTACTCCAGAGGTAACTTCGAACACAGAATCCAGGCGCGTGACTTCCAGGACCTGGCCTACCAGCTTGCTCACATTCATTATTTTGAAGCTGATTCCTTTTGCCTGGACCTGCTCGCGCAACTCCAACATCACGCCCAAGCCGCCGGCGTCGACAGTGCTTACGTGCGCCAGGTCGAGCACGACCGTGCTGACGTCCGACTGGGAATAGACGGCCTTGCGCAGAGTCTCTGTCTCACCGTTGACTATTTGGCCCTGCATGCAAAGAAAAGCAACATTCCCCAAATTCCTGGCGTGTACTTTCAACATAACCACCTCCCCGACTCATTGGTGCGATCACTATCTAGTTAGTGCGAGAACATTCGGTTCCGTTTCATTTGTTTTGCCTTCTCTGAGATAACACCGCCGAGTCCCATTCTGTTTCAATCTTGTCGAATAATGTGCGATTCCTGTTTAGTTAGTGCAAGAACGCTCTGCTCCGTTTCATTTTTCTTACCGGGGTCTAAAGATAAAGACGCTTGATACCGGATTATGTTTACTTTTTTTCGAAGAATTTTCATTCACGCTCCGAATCAGGGAATAAGTGACCCTGCCTTGATCGTCCTGGCCGTCTTAATTACCTACGAGAAAAACGTCTCAAAGGTTGCCCGGGATCTGCCCGGAACACTGGACCGCATTTGTTGGTAGCGCGAACATATTTCCTCGGAGCGCGTACGTCTCGTGCGCATTGAGCGCGAAGCGCGAATGTGACTGCAGTCGATCACCCGCAGAGATCAAAGACCCTTCCGCCGAAGGTCACAGAGAAAAGTTTTTCCTTTGCGTTCCTCTGCGAAATCCTCTGCGCCCTTTGCGGTTAAAAAACCCTTACATCAAGCTCAAGGAAAGTTTGACGAACTTGCGAACCGGGTATTGTTACCCGAAGAGAGCTTTCCGTTCGTGTCGTTTCGTGGATCGTCTTACCTGACAGGAAGAATCTTCCCAAAAACAGGATGCGAATCAACTGAAGATCACATAGCCGGGCCCTACCGAACATTCGCTTCCTGCTTTTGTTTATCCGCTTCGGCCCAGTCCTTTGCCGACACGAAGGACTGCTTGTCATAGATCAATACAATCGTTTCCAGAGGCAGCAGTCTGCTGATCTCAGCCGCCGCTGACATGGGAATCCGAATGCAGCCGTGACTCTGCGGAGATTGAGGAACTGAGGGATTGCCATGGATTGCCAGGCCATCACTGAAGTAGTTGGGATAATAAAGCAGTCCGAGCGGCGACTTCTTCCAGCCCTTCAACTTCGTATAGATTCTGAAGCGGCCTCGCGGCGTATAGGCCAAACCGCTCATGCCCTTTTCGTGGTAATGCTTTTCGCTGCCGGTTGATACCGGAAGCACCCGCTGGACCACGCCACTGCCGTCAGTCAACAAAAGCACCTGGCGATCGAGATCCACTTCGACATGGCGATAGCCCGAGTCTCTCGGCTGTGGCGCGTTGGCACTCATGATCGCGTCAAAGTCTTCGCGACTAAGCCTGCCGGTAACATCACGGCCTTCGTATTTCTGAAACGCGATTAAAGCGTTGCGCGTGACCGCATCAAACACCCCATCGACTCGCCCCGTCCCATAACCCATCTCCGCCAGCCGCGCCTCGGCCTCCTTCACCTCGGCCTGCTTCAACGAACGATTGGGCGCACGTCCTCTATGCTTGTCAGGCTTCGTGATCGCGGACGTTTGGGTTGGAGTAAGAAGAAGCAGACTCAGCATCAGCAATATTACTGATGCGAGGTTCTTAAGAGTGCACATGAAAAATCCCCCTTTGGATCGATCCATAACCTACGATAGGGGGATTAATTCAATTGGCAATTGGCAATCGCCAATGCCTTTCAGTCTGTCGCTAAAAACTGCTTACGAGAACCAAAATACGCCCGCCGCGCGAGGAGGTCAACGTTGTGTCTGGCCGAAGACTGTCAACTCAGCTGAGTCCCCCGTCACGGTTGGGCTAGTGCCCCCGCTATCACCGCCAGATGTTTACGCGCGGGCCTAATTCCCTGTAGGGCTGAGGCAGTAAATCGGCGCGAAAATGCATCTGAATAGATTAACCAATAAGGCTGCTTTGCTTCTCCTCATAGGGTAACCGACAGAAGCCCAGCGGTGTCCTGGATAATAGGGAGTCACAAATAATCCATGCAGCAAGAGTTCCATCAATCCTCAGTGATTCTACGTGTGTTTGCGGTGATTCTCACTTGTTTGTTCTTTGCCGTGACAGCCACCGCGCAGAAGCAGGGCGCGAATGTTGCGCCGGCGCCTCAGGCAGGAACGGTCGTACAGAAGCTGACTCTTGATCAGCAGGTCGCAGGTGCGAGCGCCGCTGCTACAGGCGGAAGTTCAGTGGGGGGAAAGACCGATCAGTCTGCTGCTGGTGCCACGACCGAACTACCGGAGACAGCCTCAACGCCCGGAAAAAAATCGAATAACAACACGGCCCCAAGCAATGTAGCGACGGACTACAAGAAGACCCTTAACAATCTCCAAACAATTTACGAAACCCAGGTTCAAAAGCTTGAACAACAGAATAATCAAGCGCAAGGACTCTATCGTGGAGGACTAATCTCTCGCGTCGAGATGGAGAAAAGTGACAAGGATTTGGCTGATGCCCGCGCCAAGGTCGAGGATGCTCGGAATCAGATCGCCGCGGCCAATCAGCCGGCGCCAATTGCGCCCGAGGTGAACCCAAAGCTTTCAGGCGTTGCCTGGACCACGCGTAATAACACAGTCGACAACCTCGTCCGCTTTTATGGGAACAGGTACGGTGTCGATCCTTATTTGATCTTCTGCCTGATGTCCCAGGAGTCGAAGTTCAGCACAATCGCCACCAGCCCGAAAGGCGCGCGGGGGCTAATGCAGCTGATGCCGGGGACGGCCGCGCGGTACGGCGTTACGAATCC
>DATNNY010000382.1:0-6813 GCA_035601635.1 Pyrinomonadaceae bacterium | reverse complement strand
GAATCGTGCTACACCGAACAGGCCGATCGCCAGGACCAGGCCCGCAAAAAAAGTAAACGGAATTCCGGTCAGTGAGCCCCACGATCCCGACACCATTGGATTGATAAGCCCGAAGACCGTAGTCAGAATCAGTATCAATAGGGCGCAGCCAGCGAGCACTGTGCGGGCGGCGACTGCCTTGCGAATCAGAACCAAAAGGAGCGAGCCAAAGGCCATCGCGCCCAGATAGCCTGCACTCGAAACCAGCATCTGCGAAAACATTCCACCCTTTGTCGTATAGGTTTCGCCGCTGGCGTTCATCGCCACGCTCAGGCTCTGCACCGAGTTCCCCGTCACCAGCGCCGCCAGGGCGTGTCCACCTTCGTGAATGAAGGTCACAAAAATGCGAAATGGATAACTTAGAATGTCGGCGTAAGGGATGAACCACAACGCGATCGAAAGTCCTGCGGCAAGTAGCAGTGTTATCGCCTGGGGGCGAGCATCTTCGGAAATTCCGTATCTCATGTTTAACTCCTCCGCCGGTTCCAGTCTGTGAACCTCTAACGCATCGTTTAGAGTCGGGCTACTGCCCGACCGAAGCGGGCGGTAGCCCGCTTCTAAACAAAAGGTCAGACTCTTGTCACGATCATGAACGTCAATCGCGCTTAGCTTGTTCCCGACTGATTTCTTTCGCGTTGGAAGTCGCCTGATTTTCCGCCTGTCTTGAGTTCGAGCCGCACGTCGCTGATCGTCATCGCTTTGTCCAGCGCCTTGCACATGTCATAGATCGTTAGCGCGGCCACCGAGACTGCAGTTAGAGCTTCCATCTCAACTCCGGTCTGTGCCCGAGTGCTGACTTCTGCTTCCAGATAGACTCCGGCCTCCTGCAACTCCGCGCGCACATCGACGTGCGTCAGCGGCAACGGATGGCACAAAGGAATAAGTTCGGCCGTGCGTTTGGCCGCGACGATCCCGGCGAGGCGAGCAGTTTCCAGCGGATCGCCTTTGGGGGTGGTGTGGTCGCGAATCGCTTCCACAGTCGCGGCGGACATGAGAACGCGCGCTGACGCGACCGCACGTCGTGCAGTGACCGCTTTCTCGCTGGTGTCGACCATTTTGGCGTGGCCGTGTTCGTCGATGTGGGTTAGATCGCTCATTTTGTCCCTGAATTCAGATCCACCGCAGAGGAAGCAGAGGTTTTCGCAGAGGTCTCAGAGTCGTCGTAATTGTTGACGACTCGCCGTATTCCTTCGCGCAAGTGCAGTACGTTGAAATTCATTAATAGAGCCAGCCGACAATTTGCCAGCCTGAGATAGGTTAGGACTTGAGCAAGATGAATATCACTCAGTGCTTCAACTGATTTGATTTCGAGAATCAATCTCCTTTCAACCATAATATCCACGCGATAACCACAATCAAGTTTGACTTGCGAGTAAACTAACGGCATCGGCTTTTGTTTTTCTACAAAGAGTCCGGCCTTGAGCAATTCAAAACATAGACACTCTTGATATGCGGACTCAAGCAGGCCGGGCCCCAGCCCGGTATGAACCTTCATCGCGCAACCAATTACTTTTTGCGTTAGCTCGTAATCAGTCAATTCTCTGCGCCCTCTGCGAAAACCTCCGCTCCCTCCGCGGTTAGATCACTCAACACGCCATGAACAATCAACGTATTCCCACCCAACAACACTTCATCCGAAGCCAGCTCTTCCGTCCAGCGCTGGCTTCGTTTGTTCGCAGGTGTCAGGCGCGCGATCAATCGAATCAACATCACTATCGGCCAATAGAGCCAGGCGTTTGATTTGGGCTTATCGCGATAGATCCGCGCGACTTGAAAGCCATACTTCTCGAGGATGTAACGTAACTCGGAATACCCAATCGGGTTCACGTGCGCGGCGATCTCTTCGCGGTTGTCGTATTCCGCGCGCAGGCGGGCGACATGTGCGCGGGTCATCGGTTTGAAGTGAGACGTGTACCCATACAGCAGCCACTTCAAACGCTCTTCGATGTTCAGAATGTTGGGAATGCTTACTATCACTGTCCCGCCCGGACGCAGCACCCGCGCGAACTCGCGAATTGCCTGCTGCGGATTTTCTATATGCTCGAGCCCTTCGAGGCAGGTGACATAGTCGAATGACCGACTATCGAAAGGCAGTTCGCCATTTAAGTCGCCCTGGCGAATGCCGACATCGCGCAAGCGAAAGATCTCGGGATATAAATCACAGCAATTCACTTCAAAGCCGGCGCTGAGGAGGCGGGCCGCCAGCGCACCTTCGCCGGCCGGCACGTCCAGCAGCGGCCCCCGCCGTTCCTTTTCCAGAATCGCGACTACCGTGTCATGAATTGCCTCGTGAGCCAGAGGCGCAGCTGCTATGGTCAGGGCATCGTCACGAGACTCGCTAACCGTTGTGGGATTCGCAGCAGAGGGCATCAGGTTAAGGAATTAATCCGGTCTCTTCTTGTCCCGAACGTCACAAAAATCGAAGTATCTGGTCGGCTTACAAAACATTCGTTTGTGTTTTCGCGAGCATAACAGAATATTCCCGCCGCGAAAATCCGTCTGCCGGGCTGGGTTGAGTGGCACAGATTTCAGTCTGTGAGTCCGAATAACATTTGGCCTAACCGGGCAGTCTAACAACTTTCACCCGCGAGCCGGCGTCAATGATCTTCACGCCTGCCGGCACGTCGATTAGCGCTGTCGCGCGCGCGAAGGCCACGAAGTCTGACGAGCCGCCCCACTTCAAAGGCTCAGCCAACAAAGTTCCATTCCTGTCTGTGCGCAGGACCGCCGGAAGATAGCTCTCCCGTTCAATCGATCCCTTCAAGTCGCGAACGAGTACTGCAGTTTCTTCTTTCAATCCCGGTTCTTTGGCGCCTTGCATCGCACGCAAAGCGGTACGCGCGAACAGATTGAATGTAACAGCGACTGAAACGGGATTGCCGGGTAGGCCAAACACCAGAGTATCGCCGAGCCGGCCAAAGACCGTCGGCTTGCCCGGCCGCAAAGAGACGCGTTCGAAAAAAATCTGTGCGCCCAGTTCTTTCAAAGCAGCTTTGGTGAAATCGTAAACACCCATGGAAACGCCGCCCGAAGTGATCAAGACATCAGAGCGTTCGGCTGCGGCAGCTATTTGTCGCTTCAATTCCCGGGTGTCATCGACAGCCAGCGGCAAGCGCTCAACCGTCGCGCCGGCCAGTTTCGCGTACGCGGCCAGGGTGTAGTTGTTTGAATCGCGAATCTGATCGCGGCCGGGCTGCTTATCGACATCTACCAGTTCGCTGCCCGTAGCCATGATCGCCACGCGCGGCCGGCGGCCGACTTTCACTTGCGCATAACCGAATGATGCGAGCGTGGCGATCATTGCCGCATAAATTTCTTCGCCCGCTCGTAGCACCGTTTCGCCGGCTTTAATCTCACTGGCCCTTCGGACAATTGAGCGACCAACGTCGACGCGTTCCAGGATCTCAACTTCACCATCGGATTCGCGAGTCAACTCGACCTGCTGTACAGCGTCCGCGCCCAACGGCACCGGCGCGCCGGTCATGATGCGCACAGCCTCGCCGGTTTTCATTTCCTTGTGCCAACCGCTGCCTGCGGCTGATTCACCCACAACCCCCAATCGCGCCGGTGTGTTTGCGACGTCAGCGGCACGCAGCGCATAACCATCCATCTGTGCGCGATCAAAGGGAGGAAGATCACAGTCGGCAATAATGTCTTCGGCCAGGACCCGGTTCAACGCTTCGCTTAGATTTACTGATTCGACGCTGAGCGCGGTCGTATGCTGAAGAACCAAGCTGGTTGCGTCACTGATGGAAATCATGATTGAGAGTCTAAAAGCAAAAGCGGTTGCTCTTCAAACTCGAAAAGCAACCGCGCTAAAAGTGGCGGAGCCGACGGGACTCGAACCCGCGACCTCCGACGTGACAGGCCGGCGTTCTAACCAACTGAACTACGACTCCGCATTAAAATCGATTTCAAATTTCAGATCTGAGATTTGAGATCTCAAACTGGTGGGCGCGGAGGGACTCGAACCCCCAACCTCCTCCTTGTAAGGGAGGCCGTCTACCATTGACATACGTGCCCAATTCAAAGATCTCTGCAACTCTTGCCCTGCCGCAAGGTGTGATCGTAGGGAAAGCTTTTAGATGTGTCAAGAAGCCATTGTGAATTCCCGAGCGAGGAGGGGTTGAGAGTGCCAACTTTAGTTGGGCTTTTCTGGATCAACAAAGATCCGACTGAAGTCGGTGCTTCAACACCGCTATCTAAGACGGCTTTGGTTTGGACGAGATTTGCGGCTATATTTAAGCAACCCCGGACGATTCAGCTCAGCGGATTCATGCCATCAACACAACTTGAAATCAGATTGCTTGCTGGTGGGGCTTGCGCAGTGCTTGCCCTTATCGTGTGGGTCGGCGGAGGAATTGCCGCGCATCAGGACCAAGCCAACCAACAACAACGGCCGCGCAAAGTTGACGCGACCCCAACTCCGAGCGCCAGTCCGACCAATCAGCCAAGGACAAATTCATCCGGTGAAGAAGTAGACGAAGGCGACGTGGTGCGCGTCGAGACTCAACTGGTTAGCGTACCCGCGGTCGTCACCGATCGAAATGGCCATCCACTGGCTGGATTGCGGGCTGAGAACTTTGTCGTGCTCGAAGATGGAAAGCTGCAACGCGTTACTAACTTTGCTACCACCGAAGCACCGTTTGAGATAGCTCTGCTGCTGGACACCTCTGGTTCGACGCGCGACGAGCTGGGTCTGATCCGCGATGCGGCCAATGCCTTCATCAATGCGTTGCGGCCAGGCGACCGGGTCGGGATCGTGGCCTTCAAGAACGCGCCTCGGAAAGGATCGCCGCTGGCAACGGTCGAAGTTCTGTCCGGGCTCGACAGCGATCGTCAGGCCCTGCGCGCGGCGATCGAAAACCTGGGCACCAGCAACGGCACGCCTTTCTATGATGGATTGGGACGCGTCGCCGATCAGGTGTTTCGCGATCCGCCGCGGGAAGAAATGCGCGGACGTCGTGCGGTCGTAGCTTTGACCGACGGCGTCGATTCCAGCAGTGATTCGGGGTACGACGAGGCGCGTGCAAAGCTGGCCCGGGCCGGACTGGCTTCATATTTCATTGAGGTGAACACCGAAGAATATGTCGAAGACCGCCTCTTGAAAGATTGTCAGGATGATGGGCGGCTGACACTTTCGGCAAAACAGTTGGAACGTTTTCGCCAGCTCTTCGTGCCCCAGGCGGAAAAGGAAGACTATCAGGACTTTTGTCGCATGGGACAATTCGAACGCATGGATATCAGCCGGAAACTTTACAACCTGGCGCGGAAAGAAATGGGCGAGATGGCCCGGGCCTCGGGAGGAAGGGCTTTCGTCGCTGGCAGCGTACAAGAGGCGCGGGCCGCATTTGCTGAAGTCGCCAACGAGATCGGCACCCAGTACAGCCTGGGCTATTATCCGTCGAACAAGACACGCGACGGGCGCTTTCGTCAAATCAAAGTCGAAGTGCGTGGCATGAAAGACGCGAGCGTGCGCGCGCGAGAGGGATATTTTGCGCCAAAGCAGTGACGGGCGAAGACTCTGACATTCCGACGATCACAGGGTGCCGGGTTCATTGTGTGTTGCCAGCAGTCGGGTCGTGATGCGGGCATTAGCTGACACACTTTTATCCCGCTACCTTTCCAGACCACGGGTTGCAAACCAAACCGCTGCACAGGCATACTCAGCTACCCCAGCAAAACCTGTTTTTAGGTTAGTCAAAGACGGAATGAATCTACTTTCTGTTCCCGCTTCAGTCTTTAAGCTCGCACGTCATGCGACTCTAGTACTGTCTCTAGCAGTGCTGCTCATTTTTGCGGTCGCCACCCGGGCTCAGCAACCCGACGAGGTCATCACAACCGACACCTCGCTGGTCCAGTTGAACATCGGGGTCGTAGATAAGCAGGGCCACGCCGTGACCTCATTGTCGCAAAACGACTTTGCGATTTTTGAGGACGGTGTGCGCCGGCCCATTCTCAGCTTCGAGCCAACCGAAGCGCCGTTCAGTTTAGTGTTAATGCTCGACATGTCTGGTTCGACCGTGAACTTTCGCCAGCAAATCCGCGGCGCGGCGCTGCGTTTTCTGGACGCCCTCAGCCCTTACGATCGAGTTGCTGTTGTTGAGTTCAATGGCAAGGGAGTCAAATCGCTACTCGGATTCAGCACCGACCGGCGCAAAATCGCCTATGCCATCACTTTGGCCACTGGCGCAGGCGAAACTCCGCTCTACGAAGCTTTGAAATTCTCGCTAAAGGAATTGGCTCATGAGGGCAAGCGACGCAAAGCCATCGTGGTTTTGACCGATGGGCTGGATACCGAAGTGCGGAATCGAGATCGCGCGATAGTTGCCAAGGCATCAGACGCCGACGTCACCACGGCAATCAAACCAGAAACAAATTCACAAGTGGTCACGGTATTGAATCAGGCCGACCGCGAAGGTGTAACGATTTTTCCGCTGTCTCTACCGTCCGGTGATCCGAAACGTCTGCCGCTGCCCGATCCGGCAATCACTGCAATGTACGAGGCGGCCCACGCACGCCTGCAACTTTTGGCCAACCGCACGGGCGGACGCATTCATGAAATTCAAAGCCTCACCGATATGGCCAAGCTGTACGCACAGGTCGCCGCAGATCTGCGCACGCTTTATACCATCGCCTATCAGGCACCCAACCCGAGTTCTCACGATGGCAAGTGGCGCCAGATTCGGGTGGACATAGCTCGCGCCGACCTGGTCGCCAGCACCAAGCCCGGTTACTACGCGCGGTAAGACCCGGTGTACGTTTCGAGCCACG
>DATNNY010000381.1:0-2039 GCA_035601635.1 Pyrinomonadaceae bacterium | reverse complement strand
ATCTTCGTCGAGCGAGACTCGCAGAAGAAAATCATTATCGGCCACGGAGCCCAACGGCTCAAAGACATCGGCATCCGTGCGCGTCACGAGATTGAAAACCTCCTCGGCCATCCCTGTCATCTCGAACTATTTGTGAAGGTCGAAAAAGACTGGCGCGAGCGCGCGCACCTGCTGGATGAAATGGGAATCAAGCAGTGAGCGTCTCTGCAAAAGGTTGGCACGCCTTCGACGCCGTAGCCGTCCGCGAAGCGTGCGAAGCGATCGAGTACGGCCTGATGGAAGCCGGCGCCCAGGGGACTGAAACGAATGAAAGCGGCATTGCGAACGTGAGGGTGTCTGGCTATTTCGCCGCCGCACCTGAAATAGAAATCATCCGATCCAATATTCTCGAAGCGCTGCGAATCTACAATCTCGAACCGGCGTCCTTGATCGATCTGACGACTCGCGAAGTACCCAATCGCGATTGGCTGGCAGAATGGAAGGAAGGCTGGCAGCCGGTCGAAGTTGGCAATTTCATCATCGCCCCGCCCTGGATCGAGTCAGTACCGGGAGCGGTAGCGACCGGGTCTTCCAGAGACCATATCGTGATCCGCATCGAACCCGGGATGGCATTTGGCACCGGTACCCATGAAACGACGCGTCTGTGCCTGAAAGCTATCGAAAAATATTTCCGCGGCGGGAGCCTTCTGGACGTCGGCACAGGCACGGGCATTCTGGCGATCGCGGCCACGAAACTGTTTCCCGAGGCGCGCGTCGAAGCTTGCGACACCGACGCCGAGGCCGTCGAGATTGCCCGCGAAAATGCGCGGCTAAATGGGGTTGGCGAACAGATTGATTTTCGCGTCGGCAGCGTTACCGCACAAACATCGTCGGCTGATCTGGTCTGCGCAAATCTGACCGCGCCGGTGATCGTTGAGCTGCTGCCGGCGCTGCTCGGCGCAACTTGCGGACGTCTGATCCTCTCCGGGATTCTGTCTGAGCAAAGCGAGCTGGTGCAGGCGCGTCTGCTGGAACTGGGCGTAGACGGCTTTCAGACTGAACAGGACGGTGAGTGGATCTCGCTGGTGGTGTGATGGTGAATTGGTATTAGCTTCCTCTCCTAATGGAAGGCCGAGGATGAGGGTGCGAAGCTTAGCGCAAAAGCATTTTTGATTGCCGGTCGTGTCCGTCGACGACAAGACTCGGTTCATAGTAGGACCCTGGCAAGCCCTCACCCCGACACTCTCCCAATGGGAGAGGGAGAAAAGACAACGATGACTCGTCGAAGATTCTATGCGCCACCGGCAGCTTTCGCTGCTGATGAAAAATTCTTAATGTTGAGTGCGGAAGAGACGCGTCACGCGCGTGACGTCTTGCGTTTGCAAAGCGATGACGAAATTTTCGTCTTTGATGGGGCCGGTCGTGAATTCCAGTGCTCGGTGCAAACAATCGCCCGAAGTGAGGCCCGGATTGCCGTGATGTCTGAAGTCGAGCCGGCTCGACCTGAATCACCGCTCGATCTCACTCTGGCCATCGCAGTCCTGAAGAACGAGAAGTTTGATCTGGTGATTCAGAAAGCAACCGAGTTGGGTGTGAAGCGGATTGTGCCACTCGACACCGAACGCGGTGACGTGCGCCTGCGCGATGACTCTCAGAAGCGCTTGACCCGTTGGCGGCGCATTGCACTTGAGGCAGCGAAGCAGAGCGGCCGTGCATGGGTCCCGGAGATCGACGCGCCGCTTGCTTTCAGTCTCATGCTGCGGCCGGCAGGCGAGAACAAGGGAATTACTCGGCTGATGTTTTCGGAGCGCGCCGGCCAGTCATTAGCTGAAGCGACGAACAGCTTTGGTCAGCAACCGAAAAAGATAATTGCCGTGGTAGGGCCGGAAGGCGGTTGGACCGACGATGAGATCGGGCTCGCGCGCGAAGGTCTCTGGCAAATCGTCACTCTGGGCGGCCGCACACTGCGCGCGGAAACTGCCGGCATTACGGTTGTCGCGTTGTTGCAGCATCGCTTTGGAGATTTGGTTTGAATTGTTTGGAGTTTCGCCTTTGGGCGG
>DATNNY010000380.1:0-7488 GCA_035601635.1 Pyrinomonadaceae bacterium | reverse complement strand
CAGTCTCGCCTTGTCCCGATTGCAAGAAGAAACCAACTCGGCGCCGCGGCGGCCGCCGCCGAGGCGAGGAATAGCTTCGAGCTTCCTCGTTCTTCGTTTGCCGAAGAACGCGAGTAACGTTCGCCACTCAATTAAGAGTCGCGACCTTCTTTCGAAAGCGGGCGGTGTTTTCCGAAAGGGAAGCACCGCCCGCTTCGCTTTTTGGCCAAGCACCCCCGAGCGTAATCAGGCAAAGATCGATTCGCGAGGAGGGTCGATGTTCAGGTGTTGGATGAAGTAGGTATAGAAAACTGCGCGCAAAGAGTTATAATGCCACCGCGCCAGCGCTCTCCCGCTGGCCACGCATCGAATGTCATGAGAAAGATGGAAATAATGAAAAAATTTGTACCCCGACTCTTGTGTATTGGGCTCTTGTTTACTTTCACATTGGCCGGACGGTTTGATGTCGCAGTAGGAGCCTCCTCTAATGCCCCCTACTCCAGCCAGTGGCGGATAAGCGGACCCAGCGGCGGAGACGTGCGTTCGTTGGTAGTCGATCCGAACGATCCGGATCGCTTTTATTTCGGAACCCTGGATGGGCAGATGTACACTTCAAGCGACGGCGCGCGTACCTGGCACTTGCTCGCGAACTTCAACCGTCCGCGTTTGTTTGTCGATCACATCATTGTCGATCCGCGAAACTCGAAGGTGCTCTATGTAGCTACCCATCGTCATAAAGAGTCTGGTGGCTTTTTCAAGTCAAGTGATGGTGGCTTGACCTGGCGTGAATCGCCCGAATTACGAAACGAAGCGCTGCACTCCCTTGCTCAGTCAGAGCGCGATCCGAATATTCTGATAACTGGGACCTTTAACGGAATATTCCGCTCGACGGATTCAGGCGAGACCTGGACGCCATTATCGACAGCCGGTACGCCGGGTCTTGTGCATGTCGAATCGCTGGCAATCGACCCTCATGACACGAACATCATCTATGCCGGCACCTGGTATCTTCCGTACAAGACCACTGATGGCGGCAAGAGCTGGAGGATTATCAAGAACGGCATCATCGACGATTCCGATATCTTTGCCATCAATCTTGATCCGCGGGATTCGCGCCACATAATCGCATCGGCTTGCAGCGGTATCTATGAGACGCGGGATGCCGGAGATAGCTGGCATAAGGTTCAGGGAATCCCATCACAATCTCGTCGCACTCGTGCAATTCTGCAGCACCCTACTATTCCGGGTCTGGTTTTCGCGGGAACAACGGAAGGTTTCTGGCGGTCGGGCAAGGGCGGCGATAACAATTCCTGGATGGTGACCACGTCGCGTCAGCTCGAGATCAATTCAATTGCCGTGCACCCACGCAATCCGAACACCGTTTTCATCGGTACCAATAACTATGGAGTGATGGTCTCAACCGACGGCGGTAAGAACTTTGTGCCGAGTAACGGAGGCTTTAGCGGGCGCTTTGTAAACACAATAATGCCCGACCGCGAAAACGCGAACCGGATTTACGCGACAACAATTAATACAACCACCGGCGGCGGTTTCTTTTTTGTTAGTATCGATGGGGGAGCATCGTGGCAACCATCGATGCGCAACATGCCTCCGCGGCTGATTGGCTACTCGATCCTGCAGGACGAGCGTGACAGCAATGTGATTTATTTGGGAACGAACCTGGGGATGTATCGGTCAGCGGATCGAGGCGCGTCATGGGCGCCCATCTCTGCGCGCAAGCCGGCGGCACCTCTGACGAAGAGGCGTCCTGCATCGCGCGCGCCGGTTCGCGGCACAGTGGCCCGCGGACGCGGCGCAGCAAACACAAGAAGTGGCGCTGCCCCAGCTGGTCCGGCTCCCCAAAAGCCCGCGGCCGCAAAGCCGAGTGATGACGTTGTGCGCCACGCCCAGGAAGCGCTGGAGCGCGCAGGCTACGAAATTGGTACGCCCGATGGCCAGCTGGGCCCTCGTACCGTAGCGGCTATTAAGAGATTCCAGACGGACAGGTACTTGACTGTCTCAGGTCAATTGGATGAATCCACCCTCGCTGCACTCATAGTGAACGTTGGCGCAATCATGGCGGGCGGTGCCGCGCATGTGACCACCATTTCCGAGCCCATAAACGCGGTGGTGTCGTTTTCCGATCGTAATGGGCAACCAGGAATGCTCATCGCGACAAGTAGCGGGTTGTACAGCACCGTCGATCCGGTGCAAGGTTGGGATCGTCTGGCTTACGGTCCTGGTTTAGACGTGCGGACCACAAGCATCTCAACGAGCCCCCAGAATCGCTCTGTGATTCTGGTAGGGACCGCCACTACAGGAGTTCTAATTTCGCGTGATGCTGGACAAACCTGGCAGCAGGTTAGCGGCATTCCCACCACTTCGCCGGTTAATGTCATTGTTCAGGACCCAAAGCGTTCGGCCTTCATTTACGTCGGAACAAAACAAGCATTCTACCTGTCGCACGATGGTGGTGATCATTGGTCGCGTCGAGGCGGCGATCTTCCCTTTGGAGACTTCACCAGCATTCTGGTCAACCCGCGAAACACCAACGAGGTTTTTGCAGGGAACGCGTACCAAAACGGTGAGGTGGGTGGCGGCGTTTATCGATCCAACGATTCTGGCACCACCTGGGTGCGCATCGATGCCCGCGAACATCGCTTGCCTAGTCTGCGTATTTGGGCTCTCGCGTTGGACCCGCACGACCAGAATACTCTGTTTGTCGGTTCGCACTCAGCGGGAGTTTATGTAGTACCGCGCGGCGGCGAAACTTCGCTGAGTGAGCAGCGATAAAAGTTTCATCCGAGAGTTTTCCTTGCGAAATACCGGCAGTCGCCTTGACACTCAGTCGCGCCGCCGTGTAAATTCCGAGACGATCCGGTCACGCGGCCGGTGATAGTCGGACCAAGCGGGAGACTACGGGCGTAACGGAAATCGAAACGATAACCTTCTTTTCCAACTCTTTAAAGCTCGCATCCTCTCATACATCTGACTCATCATCACCAAGACGAGATTGCTGAAAGGGCAATTACATTCTTGCGCCTGGTCGCCGGATTGTCGCGCTGCATAGGCAACGCGAGAGAGTTAATTTGAGTAGGAGCGTGCATGTCTACGGAACAACCTGTAACCAATGTCGGCGAGACCGACGCTAACAAAGAAACCACCGAAACTAAACCCGAAACTGCGGAAACCATTGCTAGCCAGTCGACGTCCAGTGACGCTACTGGTGGAGGCTCTTCAGCAGCGGCCGCGACCCAACGCGAGGACTCAGCGGCTTTTGCCGCGCACCGCGAAGACGAGGACGAACCACGTCCTGCGGGTGAAGATTTTGGCAGCCTCCTGGATCAATTTGAGCAGGAACAATCGTCTCTGCAGGAAGGCGAAGTCGTTCGCGGCACGGTGGTAGGCATCACTGAGCGAGGCGTGGTCATCGATTTTGGTTACAAGTCGGAAGGCATCGTCAATCAAAACGAGTTCATGGAAGATGGCCAGATTACGGTCAAGCGCGGCGATGAAGTTGACGTACTGGTTAAGAACATGGAAACCGGCGAAGGTTTCCCATTGCTTTCGCGCGCTGATGCTGTTCGCCTGCGGGCCTGGGATGATCTAGAGAAGGCATTTAACGAAAACACCTCAGTCAAAGGTCGCGTGGCAGAACGGATTAAGGGTGGTCTCCGCGTCGACGTGGACGGCATAGCGGCTTTCCTGCCAGGTTCTCAGGTAGACGTGCGGCCAGTCCGCAATCTTGATTCTCTCCGCGGTCGCGAGATCGAAGCAAAGGTCATTAAGCTGAATCGGAAGCGCTCAAACGTAGTGCTTTCTCGCAAGGCCGTCCTTGAAGAGCGCAATGAAGGGCGAAAGGGAGAGACCCTCGGACAAATTGAAGAAGACATAATCGTTGAGGGACAGATCAAGAATTTGACGGACTATGGTGCCTTCGTCGATCTGGGCGGCGTCGATGGATTACTGCACGTGACTGATATGTCCTGGGGACGGCTTCAGAATCCGGCCGAGTTGTTCAGGGTCGGCGATACAGTGCAAGTCAAGGTGTTGCGATTTGATCGCGCTCGCGAGCGGGTCTCGCTGGGTTACAAACAGCTTTTGCCCGATCCCTGGGAGACGATCGAAGAACGTTTTCCGCCGGCGACACGACTGAATGGCAAGGTCGCCAGTGTCACCGACTACGGCGCGTTCGTTGAGCTTGAACCGGGCGTCGAGGGCCTGGTGCACGTTTCTGAAATGAGTTGGTCGAAACGAGTAAAGCATCCCAGCAAGATCGTCAACGCCGGAGACACAGTTGAGGTTGAGGTGCTTGGCGTCGATCCCAAGGCCCGCCGCATTAGTCTCGGCATGAAACAAGTGCAGGACAATCCGTGGAAGACACTCGGCGATCGTTATGCCGTCGGTGCGCGCGTACATGGAAGAGTTCGTAACCTTACTGACTTCGGAGCCTTCATTGAAATTGAAGATGGCGTTGACGGACTGGTTCACGTATCCGACATCTCATGGTCGCGCCGGGTCAAACATCCGGGCGAGGTGCTAAAGAAGGGCCAACAGGTCGATGCGGTTATCACCGGGATCGATCCTGAGAATCGCCGCATGTCGCTTTCGATTAAAGAACTCGAGCCGAACGCCTGGAATGATTTTGTGGCTTCCCATAATCCCGGCGATGTCGTGAAGGGGAAAATCGCACGCTTTGCCAGCTTTGGGGCCTTCGTTGAATTGGGTGACAATCTGGAGGGCTTGTGCCATATCTCTGAACTGTCGGACGACCGGGTCGAAAAACCCGAAGACGCCGTTCAACTCGGTCAGGAGATGGAGTTTCGGATTCTTCGCATTGATGCGGAAAACAAGAAGATCGGTTTGTCGGCAAGAGCCGCTGGTCAAAATGAACCCATCAGTGAGCAGAAGACTTATACATCGGAAGCAGGGGGCGGCATGGCCTCACTCCGTGAGTTGGCGGATTTTGGCAGTACCAGCAAGAGTGGAGACGACGATACCGAAGGCTGACTGTTCGGTTTAGAGAGGGACCAAATCTCACCGGTCTGCTCGGGTCCGGACCCATTGTATGATTTACTCTAAGATATTGGCCGCACAGTGTTTTAGTCTTGATGTGAAAAGCTCCTTCTGCTAATCTACCTCCACGCGTCCTTTTTCTAGCTTCTAACGTTCTTGCAAAATTAGTTCACCAGACGTAGAACCAACGGGCCTTTTGTGAGCGAGGTGACTGCATGACTAAAGCCGATCTGGTCAATGACGTGGCTAACGCCGCTGAGCTGACCAAGAAAGATGCTGAGCGACTGGTCGAAATAGTTTTCGAAAGCATAATCGAGAGTCTGAACCAGGGCGAGAAGATTGAACTGCGCGGCTTTGGCAGCTTTCGCGTCCGCGAGCGAGGCGCGCGACGCGGACGCAACCCCAAGACCGGCGACCCGGTTAGTATTCCTGCCAAGCGTGTTCCTTATTTCAAGGCCGGCAAGGAACTAAAAGAACTCATTAACGAGAACACGCCATAGCCAGCAGCGTCTGTTTGAGCTAAATCAATCGTCCCGGCATCAAGGTTTCTTGTGGAAAGACTCTGGAGCCCCTGGCGACATGGCTATATAGCGGCCAGCGGAGCCGACATGTCTAAGGCCGATTCCTGTATCTTTTGTGATGTCGCACGTGACCCGGCCGATGATGAAAGAAATTTCGTTCTGCATCGGGGCGCTCATACCTTTGTAATTCTTAATCTCTATCCTTATATCAGCGGTCATTTGATGATTGCTCCGTACGCTCACCTGGGCGAACTTGACGCCGCGCCCAAAGAAGCGACGGACGAAATAATGGACCTGACGAAGCGTTGCCAAACCGCTCTGCGAGAGATTTATCATCCTCAAGGCTTCAATCTGGGAATGAATCTTGGACGTGCCGCAGGAGCGGGGATTGCCGACCATATTCACATGCATCTCATGCCGCGCTGGTCGGGCGATACAAACTTTATGACCTCAGTCGCTGAGACCCGCGTACTGCCTGAGGATCTGGCCACTACCTACCGCAAGCTGCGAGAGAAGTTCTGAACTTAGGTAATAAGATCAATACCACCTGCGTGAGCGAGTGGATCAGATACTTCACTTTCCGCAGCAGGACGAATTCTTCAACTGACCAAAAACCAAGCAGTAAAATTCAAGTTTTTGAGTCAACCACTGACCGGTGCTGTGGTTTTCTTCCGGTGTTACTTGCGGCTCATCGGCGGCTGATGGCTTCGTCTTCAACTTCTCCCGACGGGTTTATGGGAACGTCGGCGGTGTTCTCGTAGGTGACGCCTAGTTCCTCACCAGCTTTCGTTTTCTCATCTGAGGGTGCAGCGGCCACGTTGAAACCCGGGTAGTCAATCCTTGCATGATAGAGAGCGTTGAGAGAGTGAATGAGGGTTTCGCGAATCAAGGTCAACTCGCGCAAGGTCAGGTTGGATTCATCAAGCTGACCGTCGGTGATAATCGCGTCAAAGATGCGCACGACGATCGCCCGGACGCTGTCGGGATCAGGGTGGGCCAGTGAGCGCGCGGCCGCTTCGGCGGAATCAGCCAGCATTAAGATGGCGGCCTCTTTGAATTGAGGCTTGGGGCCGGGGTACCGAAATTCTGATTCATTTATTTTTTCGCCGCCTCCTGCCTGCTCCTCGGCCTTTTGCAGAAAGAAATGAAGAGTTCGGGTTCCATGGTGTTGTGGAATAAAGTCGGCAACGCGCTTTGGCAAGCCGATTTCTTTCGCCAGCTTTAGTCCGTAGGTAACGTGACTGGTAATAATCTTGGCGCTTTGCACCGGTCGCAAGCGGTCGTGGGGATTGCGTCCAGTCTGATTTTCAACAAAGTGATCAGGAGCGGCCACTTTGCCGATATCGTGATAAAGCGATCCAATGCGAGCCAGGAGAGCGTTTGCCCCAATGGCGCGGGACGCATCCTCAGCCAGCTGCCCAACTGCGTGCGAATGCTGATTTGTGCCGGGAGCCCGCAAAGCTAACTGACTAAGCACCGGCAAGTCCGCATTCGAAAGTTCCAGCAGTCTGATGTCGGTAAGAACACCAAAGAGGGATTCGTTGATCGGCACTCCACCGGCGGCGAAAATAATTGTCAAGAGTCCTCCGCCGATGGCGCAGCTCGCTGCCACGATCGTCCCTATCAGCGTCAATGGCTGTGGCGCAAACACGATTAGGGTCAGGGCGGTGACACAGTTGACACCTGCCACGACCAGGCCGGCCAGAGTCACTGACTGGCGCTCCCGATAACGCTTGATTCCATAAACGGCGGCTGAACATGAAATCAACGCATATATAACAGCCTGGGTCGGGTTGGGAGCCAACAACCCCGCGAATATGGATGCGATCAGGCCTGTGATTAGACCAAGCTGCCTGTTCAATAGCATGGTCACCAGCAGCGAGGCGGCGGCAAACGGAATAGTCAAAGCCCACACCGACGGATCGTTAAGCGGAGCCTGCGTACTCTGCGCGGCGAGACCGGCGGCTACCAG